>JACAUC010000269.1 GCA_013390945.1 Candidatus Chloroheliaceae bacterium | reverse complement strand
TCTCCTCCGTATTTGAAACAGGAAAATCATTAACCTCCAGAGAAAGAGGGTCTGGTCTAACAGTGGTTTGCTTGAGAACAGTATAACCAAAACCTTGACCTAGACCTATGTAATGCCCCAAACTATCCAAGTCAAGCCAGACCCAAACTGGAGAGGCTGTCTGTATCCTTACCACAGCTTTCTTTTGACCTTGAGATTGAGGAGGTAACAGGCTAAAGCCGAGCGACCAAGGAACTTGACCCTCTTGGATGAGTAACCAACCATTAGGAGAAACCGAAGAAGGAGAAGAAGATTTAGCATTGCTACCAAGAGTAAGACCACCATTTCCAAAAAAATAAGCAGACGTGTTGCTAACGAACTCATAAGAATAAGCCAAAGCTTGACCATTTAGACCCAATTCTAAGCTGGTGAAGTTACCCCTTCTTTTATTAGAATTGTTACTACTGTAACTTCCTTCCACTTCACCTCCGACGGAGCCAATAAAACTCATTACAGACTGAGCTGCAACTAGGCTTTGTTTGGGTTGTCGGTTATCATCCAAGAGGCCATAGGTGGCTTCTACCCAATTTGGGGAAAACGGTGCATTATTGAGCATCCACTTGAAACCACCGGAAAAGCCATTTTACCACAGCCACAGCCAAACCACCGTCTCATAAGAAGCAATAGTATCTTCAGAGATAGGTTGGTCGGGCCATTGCACTCCGCTTGCGCCGAACTCGCCCAAAACTTTCTGTCCGAAAATACATCTAATCAATTTGCTCGCTAAGTAGCTAAGTAGCGGAGTATGGGGCTACTTTTCAAGCTTTCTGCAAGCAAACTCGCTTGAACTAAAAAAGTGCGTTTGCGTGTTTTGGCTCCGGCAGTTTGTTAAGCAGTGCTGGGCCAAAGCGCATCTCACCGAGAATTTCAGCTACTTCCGTCCAATCAAAGTCGCGAAGCCAAAGCGCGTCTTGCAGCCTGATGGTGGGATGAGTAGTTGCCAATGTCGCCAGCTTTTTGTAGAGCAGAATATCGGCGGCGTGGGCTTTAATTAAATCTGGTGTCTTTGCGCTGAATCTCCGCACGGATAAATCCGGCGGGTTCATCTCTTTGATACTGCCTCACCCTTGTTCTTTTAAGGAAAGATCAAGGTTCTTAGCAGTAGTGGGAGAGGCATTTATGGCAGACGCACTCTGGCACGGGTACGGTTGGATACCCATGCTTCGGGGGAAGAGTTCCCCTTCATTCGCACGTTGGTTTAGAATGTCGGCTACTGCACTAAGGCGCGATTCCACACCTTCCCATTTAAGGGTAGCCGACACAGACACAGATAGAAATTCAACTTGAGTTTCAGTTTTGGTTATGGGGTCAACCTCAACCTTAACCTCAACATAATTCGCGAGCCATCCCGAATACAAATCGCGTTGTACCGGGCCAATCCCACACTCGCACTTGTGAGTGCGTTGGGATAGTACTATCCGACTATGGGATGTAGCCAGCCAGAAGCCGATAGGCGAACCCCTTACTGGACATGGTTCTTCGGTCTATAGTGTGGCGTTCAGTCCTGATGGCAAGACCTTGGCTAGTGGTAGTTTGGATGATACCATCCGCTTGTGGGATGTAGCCAGCCAGAGGCCGCTTGGTCAGCCTTTTATCGGACACACTTCTACGGTTTATAGTGTCGCGTTCAGTCCCGATGGCAAACTTTTAGCGAGTGGTAGCGATGATAAAACTGTGCGGCTTATTGATATTCCTGATTTAAGCCAGCAGCAGGCTAGTGGTTGTGCCAAAATTAATCGCAATTTAGCCCCGGCGGAATGGAATGATTACGTGAGCAATAGCGAAACAGACCGGGCCACTTGCCCCGGTCTGCCGCTCTTCAGGCCCCAACCTACTTCTACCCCCACAACTATTACGCCCACTCCGCTCCCTACATCAAACTAGCTCAATTAGCACCGTTTACAACCAGTCTACAGCAAGCTACGTCGTAGACTGGTCGTAGACTGGTCGTAGACTGGTCTTTTAAGTTGTTAGTTGTTGGGGAAGCAGAAATATTAAAATCCCCCAAAATCAGGCATAGGCAAGTTCCATCTCAACTACGGATTTATCCAAACCCTCCGAAGGTTGGTAATTATACTCATCCACCAATGGACAACCGATCTTCACAAAACAAACTAGTTCTTCAAATCAGGCGGACTTTGCAAGACCTCTTCAAGCTTAGTCATCACTTCACGGCTAAGCTTTACTCCGGTTTGATAGACCTTAGCCACTATTGTGATTACTGGAGACTTACTGTATTGTTTAACGTCTTCATCACCTCGGCCTATTTAGTGTCACTAGTATACCCCAGTCCCTATTCAGTTGCTTTTTGATGGGGTAGGTTTTAGACTAATTTTCCCGACAAACTGCTAGGGTGATATTAAAGTTTGGAAGAGGGGGCATAGTCAAGCCATTTGGGGAAACGCTGGCAGCATGTGGTTTAGGTTCATAAGCCTTAAAATTACGCTTAATCACCTTATTTAAATCTAAGGTAATCCTGATTCGCCCTAATATAGTGGGTGAGTCAGCTAAAAGCTGACTCACCCACTATATCGCTATAATCAAACTCGTTGACTTTTAGCTAGGTCGGTAGACCCCAAAGACTCCGCGTAGCACATTACAAATTTCGCCAAGGGTGGCGAGGCTTTCGACACAACCGATAATGTGCGGCATCAGGTTTTCGCTGCCTTCGGCAGCAGAGACCAGTGCTTTGAAGCGGGCCTGCACATCGGCTTCGTCCCGGCGTGACCGGAGCGCATTAAGGCGAGCAATCTGCTCATCCTGCAAGGCTGGGTTTACTACCAATCGCTCCACCGAATCTTGTATATTCGCCGTAAACTTGTTGACCCCGACAATGATGCGTTCGCCGCTGTCTACTTCCTGCTGCCACTTAAAGGCGGCATCCTCAATCTCTTGATGGAAGAAGCCGTTTTCTAGGGCTTTGAGCGTACCACCCATACTATCTATCCGGTCGAGATAGTCTTGGGCCTTTTGTTCAATCGAATTGGTGAGGCTCTCGATGTAGTAGGAACCAGCCAGAGGATCAATCGTATCGGCGGCGTTGCTTTCGTAAGCAATAATTTGCTGAGTACGCAAGGCCGTGCGTGCCGAACTTTCGGTTGGTAGGGCCAAGGCTTCATCCCGGCTATTGGTATGGAGCGATTGAGTACCACCTAGCACCGCCGCCAAAGCTTGAATGGTCACACGTACCACATTGTTCTCTACCTGCTGAGCGGTTAACATAGATCCAGCCGTTTGAGTGTGGAAACGCAACATCCAACTTCGCGGGTCTTTGGCCTTGAAACGCTCCTTCATAATTTTAGCCCACAGGCGGCGAGCGGCCCGGAATTTGGCAATCTCTTCCAAGAAATCGTTGTGGGCATTGAAGAAGAAGGAGAGACGCATGGCAAACTTATCTACATCCTGCCCGGAAGCGAGGGCCGCTTCGACGTAAGCAATGGCATCGGCTAGAGTAAAGGCCACCTCTTGCACGGCAGTGCTACCAGCCTCGCGGATGTGATAGCCTGAAATCGAGATGGTGTTCCAGTTGGGAACCTCCGTTGTACAGAAGGCAATCATATCGGTAATCAGACGCAACGAGGGTCGGGGCGGGTAGATATAAGTGCCACGAGCAATATATTCCTTCAGAATATCGTTCTGAACTGTGCCACCTAGTTTATTCAACGGAACGCCTTGCTTTTTGGCAACCGCGACATAGAATGCCAGCAGTACCGAGGCGGTGGAGTTGATGGTCATAGAGGTGGTGATTTTATCTAGGGGCAACCCGTTAAGAAGGGTTTCCATATCATCGAGGGAGCAGATGGAGACTCCCACTTTGCCTATTTCACCATCGGCCATCGGATGATCGGCATCATAGCCCATCTGGGTTGGTAAATCGAAAGCCACCGAAAGCCCGGTCTGTCCCTGACTTAACAGATAGTGGTAACGCTGGTTAGATTCGCTGGCTGAGCCAAAACCGGCGTATTGGCGCATTGTCCAGAAACGGCCCCGGTACATAGTAGGTTGTACGCCCCGCGTAAAGGGATATTGACCGGGATAACCTAAATCCCGCTCATAATCCAGATCCGCCACATCCTCCGGCGTATAAAGGCGTTGCAAGGGTAAGCCGGAGTTGGTTTCAAACTTGTTTTCGGGTTTACGTTCAGAAGCTTTTTTCAGGGTAGGTTTTACGACTTTTTCTTCCCAAGTTTCCCGTCCGTTGGTTGCATTAGTTACTTCAGTCATATCTCTCTTTCACCATGCGAAGCTATTGCCCAAATAGAGCAGAGACTTCACAGTCTAAATTTAATATCAGGAACTCCCAACATATTGCCTGAATAATTGGTTGGTCGCTCCTCCTCTATTCATTCCAACAGAATACTCTATGATACGGGGTATTGAATATTATATCCTCTGATTTAGTATAGCATAAATTACCTTTAAGTACATTTACAAGGCGGCCCTCATAAGAATCTTGCCGTGATGCTACGAGGGCAGTTTTTTAATGCTTGGGGTGAACCTTCAAACAGCACTTCACCGCCAGTACTCCCTCCTTCTGGGCCAAGATCAATGATCCAGTCGGCTTGCCGGATTACGTCCAGATGATGTTCCACCAGAATGACCGTGTTCTTGGCATCCACTAGCCGAGCAATGATACCCATCAACAAGCTGAGATCCGAGAGATGTAGCCCGGTGGTCGGTTCATCCATCACATAGATACTGCCCCGTTTGTGTAGTTCGGTGGCGAGCTTCAGCCGCTGCCCTTCTCCACCCGACACTGTACTGAGTGGTTGACCGAGTCTCAGGTATCCCAGCCCCACATCGTTCAGGGCTTGTAGCACAACCTTGATCTTCTTTTCGGTGAAAAAGACCAAGGCTTCCTCCACCGTCATCTCCAGTACGTCACTGATGGTCTTGCCCCGCAGGTGGTACGCCAGCACCTCGACCTTAAAGCGTTTGCCCTCACAGATTTCGCAGGTGGAGACGATGGCCTCCATAAACGCTAGGTCGGTGTAGACTACGCCTAGACCGTTGCAGTTGGGGCAACTGCCATCCGAGTTGAAACTAAAGAGCGAGGCACTGACTTGGTTGGCTTTGGCGAACGCCTGCCGAATGTCGTCCATAATTCCGGTATAAGTGGTTGGAGCCGAACGGCTATTCGCCGTTACGCGGGACTGGTCAATCATAATCGCGTCTGGGTACTGCTTCAAAAAGACCTCGTTAATCAGGGTGCTTTTGCCAGAGCCAGCCACTCCGGTCACGACGGTTAGTACACCAGTGGGAATGTTTACCGTGACGTTTTTCAGGTTATGCAAGGTGGCATTCTTGATAGTCATCTGTCCAGTGGGCTGCCGTACCTTCTGCTTGATCGGTAGATGTTGCTTCAGGAATTGCCCGGTGAGGGTTTCGGCGTGTTTAAGGGCTTCAAAGCTTCCCTCAAATACCACTTCACCACCATGGATCCCGGCTTTTGGGCCGATGTCCACCACGTGATCTGCAATAGCCATTACATCTGGATCATGTTCAACAATTAGGACAGTATTGCCCTTGTCGCGCAACTTCTTTAGTAGGCTATTCAGGCGGGCGACATCGCGGGCGTGTAGCCCCACGCTAGGTTCGTCGAGGATGTAGAGCATTTCGGTCAGGCTATTTCCGAGATGTCGAATCATCTTCACACGCTGCGACTCGCCGCCGGAGAGGGTGAGGGTTTCCCGGTTGAGGCTCAGATAGCCTAACCCAATCTCCACGAGGTGTTGCAAGCGTTCGGTCAATCCGGCAGCCACTTTCACCGCGACCGGATCGGTGAAGTTTTTCAGAAAGGAGATTAATTCCGTTGCTTCCAAGTCGGAGAGTTCGGCGATATTGCGACCACTAATCCTGCAATTCAAGGCGGCTTGGTTGAGCCTTGCACCCTGACAGACCGGGCAAGTTTGGGTATTGGTAAATTGTTCAAAGACCGCCCGGTTGCGTTCGGACATTGCCGCAGCGTCCTTCTTGATATACATACGGGTGAAGCGTTCCACCAGCCCTTCGTAAGGCGAGTTGAACGGTCTATTGGAGCCGAATTCGCCACCCCACGAAACTTTGAAGTCTTCTACCCCGTACAATAGGGCTTGCAACTCTGGCTCACTATAGTCCTTGATCGGTTTATCGTTATCGAACAAGCCCGAAAGGGTGTACATCTTCCACATCCACTTGCCGACCTTGAACTCTGGGTGCAGAAATACTCCGCTATTGAGGGATTTGCTGCGGTCAAGAAATTTCTCCAAATTCAATTGAACGGTTTTGCCGATGCCCTCGCACTCTGAACACATTCCCTGTGGGGTGTTGAACGAAAAGGCGTAGGCTGGCCCGACAGAGGGTTGCCCTACCCGTGAGAAGAGCAGTCGGAGCAAAGTGGCAATATCGGTGTAGGTTCCCACTGTCGAACGTGAGCCGCCGCCGACCCGCTTCTGATCTATAATAATGGGCGCGTTTAGGTTTTCGATGCGGTCTACGTCCGGTTGACCGTAGTGTGGCAGGAAGCCTTGCACGAAGAAGGTAAAGGTCTCGTTGAGTTGGCGCTGTGCTTCGGCGGCGATGGTGTCGAAGACCAGCGACGATTTCCCAGAGCCGGAGACTCCGGTAAAGACCGTGATCTTCTGCTTGGGAATGTCCAACGAGATGCTTTTAAGGTTATTTTCGTGTGCGCCGCGAATCTCGATGAACTGCCGCTCTGCCATACTTGATTCCTTTTTATACTTTAAGAGCAATACCTTATAAATAAGGGTAGAACTGTAGGAGGGATTTCTAATCCCGATTGGGTTTGACCTCAAATCGGGATTAGAAATCCCGATTGGGTTTGACCTCAAATCGGGATTAGAAATCCCGATTGGGTTTGACCTCAAATCGGGATTGGAAATCCCTCCTACAAGGGCTTATTTGAAAGGTATTGGGTTTTAGCTATTCCAACACTAATAAAGGCCGATTTTGCTCTACCGTTTGACCTGCCTCGATATGGATAGTCTTGACCGTGCCTGCCTTTGGAGAGCGAAGTTCGTTCTCCATCTTCATCGCCTCTAGCACCATTAGGCGGTCGCCCTTTGCTACAATTTGTCCGATTTCTACCGCGATGGTTGTTACCAATCCCGGCATGGGTGCTTTTACCACCAATTCCCCGGCCAGCAAATTGTCACGGGGGGCAAGGGCGGAGAGGCGATGTTGCCGCTCGGTTTCCACTTTCATCTCGTAAATTTGCCCGTCTACCGTCACATGGTAGTTGGTGCGTACTTCGCCCGGTGCAATGTAAATTTCGTGCGATTCGTTATTGGCTAAGAGCGAAAAGTAGTCGGAACCGAGCAACAAATCAAAATCCACAGTGATTTCACGCTCATCTGGTAGCCGGATAAAGGTATGCCCTTCCGGGTCGTCCACCACCTCTAGCTTTAGAATTTCACCTTCAACGGTAATATAATAAACCATAAGTCCTTTTTACCTTATTGTAGTAGGGGCTGTTTAAAGAAAAAGCCCCACAAATTAGGCTGCATCGCGTTTTGTACTACCGCGACCAGTTCCCAGCCATCTCGTCCAAGCTGGTCAAGGAGTTGATTCAAGTCACCCAACTGGCGCGTTTGCCCGTTTAGCTGTATCAAAAAAGTGTTGTAATCAATGGTTAGAGTTAGATAACGCCATAGGGTAGTTGCCATGCTAATCTAAACCTTTCCCCTACATCTACATCGGGCGGCCAGCCAACTTAGAAATCCCTCCTACAGGTTCCTGACCGGGAATCGGGATTAGAAATCCCTCCT
>JACAUC010000027.1 GCA_013390945.1 Candidatus Chloroheliaceae bacterium | reverse complement strand
CCCAATTTGAAACCAGTTTGCGGCCAGCCTATGTTGGGTTTATGGCATACGCCCAACTTGAAACCAATTTATGTTGGGTTTATGGCATAGGCCCAATTTGAAACCAGTTTGCGGCCAGCCTATGTTGGGTTTATGGCATACGCCCAGCCTATGTTGGGTTTATGCCATAAACCCCTACCAACCACAGATAAACGCTACTAATCTAATTTAAATTCTTGGTCTTCCTCTGTGTTACTAAATTCTAGCTTTGGTTAAGCTTTCTCTAAGACCGACTCGAAAACTTCCAGCGTAGATTTAAGGGGGCTATTGCTGCCGGAATTGCGGCCTGAATGAGCCTTTGCAAAAGCATCCCCGTCGCGCCACGCTTCGTAAGAGGCCCGGTCTCGCCAGAGGGTATGGGCAACATAAAGGACTTCGCCCTCATCTAACCCAGTGACCTCTCCTTCGGCTCGTAGCAATTTGAAGTCCACAAACCCCGGTAACTCTTTCATATTGGCACTGGCGTGAGCAAAACCTTGTTCCACGTGTTCGGCTAGGGCGGCTGGCCCAATTAACCTATTCTGTACTACTATCATTCTTGCTGATGCTCCTTTCTTTCTTATAGCAACTATAGTCAATTTTGACTAAGATGGGCCTTATTATAGCGGCTGTTAGCGTTATGGTCAAATTTAAGAGGTTTGGAAACCACTCTGAGCAGGAAGAGGCTTACCACAATCACCCCGGAATTAATACAAAGCTTAGACAAAAGTAGAGTATAATAATTTATATCTACCGGGTAATTTAATCTTATACTTGGTAGGTCTATTGTAAAGCCAAGCTGATTATTCAGAATGAGGAGGGCTTCTTCTCACCTGAAGAAGTGATTTAGGCTGAATAGTTAAAGATTTAAAAAGCTGATAGCATAAATAAAATGAAGAAAATAAATAAAGAGATAAAAATTGTCGCCTTAAAAGAACGTCGCAAGCGAATACTTAATCTTTTCCGGTGGTTGGTATCTGATATTTTGCTGGAAAAGACGCAACGCAACTTGCTTGGTGAAAAATGGGTGGAAAAACGTAAAGTGGCCCGTAATCGGCGGCGGGCGCAGCGTTTTGTCCATGCCGCCCTAGAGTTGGGTGGAGTCTTGATAAAAGTGGGACAATACCTGAGTGCCCGCTTTGATTTACTCCCGGATGAGTGGATCGAAGAGTTAAGTAAGCTGCAAGATTCCGTACCGCCAGTGGATTTTGCTGAATTGCGTCCCTTAATCGAAAAGGATTTCGGTGATAAGCTGGAAAATCTCTTCTTAGAATTTAATGAGACTCCGTTGGCCTCGGCTTCGCTCGGTCAAGTCCATGAGGCACTCCTACCGGATGGTACGCGGGTGGCGGTCAAAGTGCTGCGGCCCGGAATTAACTTGATTGTAGAGGCCGATTTGGAAGCGTTAAATCGGGTAGTAGACTTTCTCTCACGTCGCACCGACTTGGGGAAATTCGCCGACCTAAAAAGCGTGGCTCGCGAGTTCGACCAGACTTTGCGCCGGGAATTAGATTATGTGCAGGAGGGCAAAAGTGCCGAGAAAATTAAGGAGAATTTGCGTAATCTCAAGCATGTTTACGTGCCTAAAGTCTATTGGGAGCGCACTAGCAAGCGGGTGCTAACCACCGAATTTATTGTAGGCTACAAGATAACCAACTTTGAGGAGATTGACGCGGCGGGGATAGATCGCTATAAGGCGGCCCGTATCTTGGCGAATTGCTACCTTAACCAACTTTTGGTTGATGGCTTCTTCCACGCGGACCCTCATCCTGGCAATCTCTTCCTGCGGAATGGTTCCAATGGTACAGAGGTGGCTTTTGTGGATTTTGGGATGGTGGGCGAAATTTCAAGTGAGATGCGAGTACAGCTTCGCAAGCTGATTTTTGGGATCGTGGCACGGGATGTGGAAAAGGTGGTTCAAAGTTTTAGTGGGCTTGGTTTTATCAAGAGCGAAAACGATAAGGATAAAATCCGGGTGGCGGTCTCTTTCTTTCTGGAAAAGTTCATTGGCTATAATTTGGGCGAATTGAAGGAGATGAATTACCGCGAAATTTTTGACGAGATCAGTTATATTATCTACAGTCAGCCACTCTACCTCCCCGGCGATTTCTCCTTTCTGAGCCGAGCCGCCGAGACTTTGATCGGGCTATGTACCCGTCTTAGCCCTCAGTTGGACTTTGTGGCGGAGGCCAAACCTTTTATCGAACGGTTGGTGGCTCAAGAGATGGGCCGGGCGATAGGTAGTACAAGTAGTACAAATGGAACCTCTCCAAGTTTAAACGAGAGCCTGAAGGGTCTGCTCAATTCGCCGTTAGGTAGCCAGCTTCAAAGTTCGGCGATGAGCTTACTAACCCTGCCGCGTAATCTAACTTTGGCCCTAGAAAAACTGGAGAGTGAACGCTTGCAAGTTCAGTTCCAATCACAGGCACTTAAAGAAGCGGCGGAGCGGGTCGAACGTTCTAACCGGAGGATAGTATCGAGTCTAATAGGTTCTACTCTTTTTCTTTCTGGCGTGATTTTACTTAGGAACCGTAAAGAGTTGAGTTCCTTTTTGGGACGGCCGGGGCCACCTCGCTAAGTCTTTGCGGATAAACTACAAAAGCTGGGATTAGGTCATTTGCGATTTATTTCACAAAGATAATCCTGACTTTTGTAGTTTTCTATTCAACTTTTCGACCTTATTAAATTGTTAACTGTAGATCAAAGCAAATTAATAATTGCCAAGCTTTTGTGGCTGGCGTGGTGTGGTTCGAGGGTTATTGTCGGTACTTTTTCGTCGGTTAAAGAGCGCGACACAGGCAGTTTGACCGCAGGTTTGAGACCAAGAACCATCGCGCAGTTGGCGCGGAACAAACTGTCGACCACAACCTGCACAGCGTGGGCCGCCATGCTTATGCTGATACGACATCAGAATTCACCCCATTTCTTTTTTAAGAATAAAAATTGATCAGTTTGGATACGATAAAAAACAAAGCCACAATCTGGCAAGTTGTGAGTTAAAATAGCTTTGCCTAAAGAGACCCTTTTCAGCTAAATTTTTGGTAAAGAAATACCAGATTCAGTGATGACAACTCCATTATAACAGATTTACTTGCTAGAAATATGTGAGACCGCTCACAATTCCGGGTCTTTTCAGTGAAGTTTTAATCCATCCTCGGAAGTGTTCGTGGTTGGTGGCACTCGATTGTTTTTCGCTCACTAAGGTAGCATCATTTTTCTATCACTAGTTATACGTTTGAGTAAGCGAAATTGTTTTAGGATTAAGATGAGTTTTAGATTAAGATGATATTAGGTCAGGTCGCTTACCTTGTCAACCCACACCGCGAAAGACCAATCAACCCCTAAAAACCCCTCTAACTTAGTGGAAATTTAAGCTTTTTCTTAATATTTGTTTGGTACAATTTAGTAAGATTGGTGTGGCTTGTAGGATTGCTTTACTGAAAGCACGGAGTTAGGACTCCGCGAGATGGATTCAAGGAGAAAAGGTAGTTCCTCTATGTTGATTAAACCTGTTCCCGTTGATGAAACTGGTAAGTTAATAGTGCTGTTTCCTCCTCACCGCTCAGCTAGATTACCTAAAAGGAATTTTAACCAAGTTATAGTAACAAATTATAACAAAGAAGCCCATATAACACAGTTCAAGACTACCTTTGCGATGCTAAAAGGTAAAGAAGGAGCGTAATGGAATGGCAACTACACAGATAATGGTAGTTGAGGACGAAAGTATTGTGGCACTAGATTTACAAACTACCCTAGAAGAACTGGGTTATGCTGTACCTGTCATAACTACTTCGGGTGCAGATGCGCTTGAAAAGGCGGCTAAGTTCCACTTGGACTTAGTCTTGATGGATATTATGTTGAAAGGAGAAATGGATGGTATTGAAGCTGCCGAGCAACTTAGGGTGCGCTTCGATATTCCAGTAATCTATCTTACGGCCTATGCGGATAATAATACTATACAACGGGCCAAGCTTACTGAACCTTCCGGTTATATCCTTAAACCTTTCGAGGAACGAGAGTTACAAATTACCTTGGAGATGGCCCTTTATAAACATAAGGTGGAACGGAAGTTAAAAGAGAGTGAGCAATGGCTTACCACCGTCTTGCAAAGTATTGGGGATGCTGTAATTACTACCAATACCGCAGGATTTATCACTTACCTCAACCCGATAGCGGAAAAGTTTACCGGTTGGTCACAAGCCGAGGCTGTGGGTAAAGAATTGAAGCAGGTTTTCAAGACCATTGATGGTAAAACCCCGACCTCTATTGCTAACTCTCCTCGACCTACAAGTTCTAATTTGTTGTTGGTTGCTAGAAACGGTCTAGTCACGCCAATTGAAGATAGTTTGGCCTCTCTTAAAGACAGTCAGGGAAATATTAACGGAGTAGTGTTGGTCTTTCGGGATATAACTCCGCGTAAGCAGGCGGAGGAGGCTTTACGCAAAAGTGAAGAGCAACTTCGCCAAGCCCAGAAGATGGATGCGGTAGGCAGGCTGGCGGGTGGAGTAGTCCACGATTTCAATAATTTATTAACCTCTATTCTTGATTACAGCAATAAGCTTTCCAATAAACTCAGTGAAGGCGACCCACTCCGGCAGGAGGTGGAGCAACTCCAAAAAGCCTCTCAACGTGCTTCTACCCTTACCCAGCAACTTATGGCTTTTAGCCTCAAGCAGACCCTGCAACCAAAGGTATTAGATCTAAATACCATTGTGACGGAGATGGATGGTATCCTCCGGCGGGTGATGGGAGACGATATTGAGTTGACTACTACGCTAGGCTCCCGGTTGGGACGAGTGAAGGTTGATCCCAACCAGTTCCAGCAGGTAATTCTAAATCTGGCACTTAACGCCCGTGATGCCATGTCTAATGGCGGAAAGTTTACCTTGGAGACCGCAAATATCAAGTTGGATGAAGATTCTGGTATTCAGCATATAAGGGTAGTGCCCGGCCAATATGCCATGTTGACTATCAGTGATACAGGGGTTGGTATGGACTTGGAAACCCGTTCTCATCTCTTTGAACCCTTTTTTACTACCAAGGAACCGGGCCGAGGTACAGGCTTGGGCCTTTCTACCGCTTATGGGATTGTTCGGCAGAGCGGAGGCCATATCTGGGTTTACAGCGAGCCGGGCCTAGGTACTATCTTCAAAATCTATCTGCCCATCACAAGTGATCCAGATGAACCAGCGGTGTTGAAGCCTACTAGTAGCCGACTTTCGCGTGGTTGCGAAACGGTGCTGGTGGTAGAGGACGAGGATGGTATTCGCTCTTTAGTGCGTAAACTTTTGCAAAAAAGTGGCTACTTTGTCTTGGAGGCTAGTCATGGTATCGAAGCCCTACAAGTCTCTGAACAATACGAGGATACTATTCACCTCTTGCTCACCGATGTTGTGATGCCCTTAATGAGTGGACGGGAATTGGCGGAACGATTAGCCCTTGTTCGACCAAATATGAAAATACTCTATATGTCCGGTTATACTAGAGAAGCGATTGACCATCATGGGTTGTTAGATCCGGGCTTGGCTTTTTTGCAAAAGCCCTTCACCCTCAGTGTGTTATCGCAGAAGATTCGGGAGGTGTTGGAGGCAGAAGTTCCTTCAAGCTAAGGCAAGGTTCAAACCAGCTTTACACTTTAGGATGGTACTCATTGGTGGCCCGACCGGAAATAAATTTCCGGTCAAGTTACCCGAATTGTAAAGCTAAAGGCTCCGCTTTTGAACCTTGCCTAAGACCGGAAATTTATGTAACCTCGGTAATGCTTACCGGAATTTAGGTAAGGTGCAAGAGGCTATCACCTACATCCAACAAGCCCTTGCTATTGCAAGAAAGATCAGTGATAGGCGTGGTGAAGGCAACCGTTTATCGGCTGACGGCAACCAGTTGACGCAGCACTCCTACAATCATCATATTCAATACTATTCTACAAGTAATTGGTCTAAAATTAGATCATTGGGGTTAATCCCTTTTTGGCGCAGTAGTTCGAGTAGCTTTTCCACTTTGGCACGTTCGAGGGCGGCTTGCTGTTCGGCGGCTTCGGCTTTAGCGCGTTCGATAGTAGCTTGTTGTGCTTGGGTCTCCGCCCTAGCATGTTCTAGGACGGCTTGTTGCGTTTGGGCCTCGAGGCCAGTCAGCCGTCTTTGACCATCGCGGGTATAGAGCCGTAAGTACTGTCCTTCCACGATCAACCAGCTTTGCAATTGCTCGCTCCAGAGCCTGCCAGCACCATCTTTTTTAAGTTTGCGGTATTTACCGCTGCTAATGGGATCAAGTTGCCAACCAACTAAGCGGTTCTCCTCCCGCCAATTACCCGTCCAGACACTAGGATCATTCGGATCAAAGGTAAAATACTCACGGATACCTATCTTCAAGTAAATTTCCGATTTAATCTCCAGATCATTTTGCCAAGTCTCTTTGCTGGCAACTTCAAAGGCCACGAAAGGGGGTGACCCATCTTCCCCAATCCAATAGCTGGGATTATCCGCGCTAGTACGTTCTTCTATTACCAAACCTCTGATGACGGCTATATCAGGGCTTTTGGGTTTTTCCTTTTCATATTCGGTTTGGTAGACGTTGACATTGCTGACAATGCCGACGGTTTCTCCGTCAAAGAGCCATTCTAGCACGGCAATCAACTCCTGAATGGCCGCATAATGGGCGAAACTTTGGGTCAACTCTTCCCCCTCTATTTCATGACTATCGTAGTAACGTGCAATCCGATTGATTTTTAGAGTCATTTTCCCTCTCCTCTTATTGCTAGATTCGAGCCAATTATAACATTAAAGGCGATCTATTGGAAGATCAACTGAGGGCAACCAGTTGACGCAGCACTCCAACAGGAAAGGGCCATTTCTCAAGAGAGACGCAGTATCGGCTGGCGGAGCCGCTTCTTACAAATCGGGCAAGAGGCGGCCTTGGCAAGTTGGTTAAACTCCGGTGAGTTTGCGGCCTTCGTCTAAGAAGGCTTGCACTTTGGCCTCCTCGATAGTTTCGGTGTAGACCCGCAGAATCGGCTCGGTGCCGCTAAAGCGAATGAGTAACCAGCTTCCGTCCTCGGTGTAGTACTTGAACTCCTCGTCGTGCTGTCGAATGACGGGTATTCCAGCGATGGTTTTGGGCGGGTTATGGCGGACGTGCTGAATTATATCATTGCGCTTGCCCTGCTCAAATTGTAAGTCAATCCGGTCGTAGTAGTGTGGACCCACTTTATCAAAAAGGTACTGGAGCAATTCGCTGGCGGTCTTCTTGAGCTTAATCATCATATCGGCGATAAAGAGGCCGGATAAAATACCGTCGCGTTCGGGAATATGACCCCGAAATCCAAAGCCGCCACTCTCTTCTCCACCAATAAGGGCGTTCGTCTCCATCATTTTAGGGCCGATATATTTGAAGCCGACGGGCGTTTCGTGTACCTCTACCCCGTAGAGTTGGCCTAAGCGGTCTACCATAGAGGTAGTGGAGACCGATTTGATGATGGGGCCACGTTCGCCTTTCACTTCCAGCAAATAGAGTGCCAAGAGCGCAAAGACCTCTAACTGGTTCATAAAGCGGCCATTTTCATCTACAATTCCTACCCGGTCTGCATCGCCATCGTTAGCAATCCCGACTTCGCTGCTGGGGCTATCGGTCAGCAACTTTATCAATTCGCCCAAATTTCGGGCAATGGGCTCAGGGTTGTGCATACCGGGGAAGATGGGGTTGCGGGTTCCGTGTAACTCGGCTACTGTCACATTACCAGGGGTCAGGATGCGGGGGAAATAGCCCTGACCTGCGCCATACATAGCATCTACCACCAACGTCAGATCTGCGGCTTTAATCGCTTCGAGGTCTACCATTCGGCCAAGTTGGGCGAAATAGGGCGCACTCGGATCAAAATACTCCACCAAACCCTCTTTGAGAGCCTGGTTAAAGGGCATCCGCTTTACTTCGCTATCTAGCCGCTTTTCTATTTCGGCGATAATTTCAGGGGAGGCCGAACCGCCATAGTGCGGCTTAACCTTAAAGCCGTTATCGGTGGAGGGGTTATGGCTGGCGGTAATCACTGCACCCATGCCAGCCTTCTTCTCGATAATCGCGTGGCTGATTACCGGAGTTGGCGTAAAGCTATGCGTTAAATAGGTATGAATACCGTTGGCCGCCGCCACTTCAGCTACCGCTGCGGCAAAATGTTCCGAGTTGAAACGGGTATCATATCCCACCACCAAGCCATCTTTCTCCCGGCCTATCGCCTGCATATAAGTTACTAAAGCCTGTGAGACCTTACGAACATTCTCAAAGGTGTAATCTTCGGCGATAGCGGCTCGCCAACCATCCGTGCCAAATTTGATCTGTGCCATGTGGCTCTTTTGCCCTCCTGCTCTATTTTTCGCTGATCCTACTGCTTCATTGCCTGATTATGATAGATCCTCTTCAAGCTGTCAACCGGATTTTAAGGTTCAAGCTCTTGGTTGAAGAATGTAGTCACGCGCCGCATATATTCGTCAGGTTGGCTACCATAGGCTCCGACGTGACCTACTCCGGGCAAGACCCAAAGTTCCACTTGGGTTGCGCCACCTGCTTGTTGAAGCCGATAGGCATTACTGACTGGTACATTCCGATCTTGGTCGCCATGGATTACCAGTACATGCCTTTGGCCTAACTTTCGGAGAGCCTCTTCCGGTTTAACTTGAGTAGTATCAATGCCACGTAAGAGGCGACTGGCAATCATTATGCCGGGGGAGAAGATTCCGTGCATACTGGTGAGGTCGGCATAGCCGGAATCGCTGACCACGGCTTTTATATCCGGGGTTTGACCTATCGCCAGCAGCGCAGTCGCTGCACCCATACTCCAGCCGATTACGCCGATATTCTCTGGTTTGAAGCCCTTGCCTTTCAAGAAATTGACCGCCCCTATCACATCCCACTGCTCATATTGACCAAAGGTGTGATGGTCGCCGTCGGACTGCCCATGCCCACGTGGATCCATATAGAGCAGATTAAAACCGTTATCCCAAAACGTTTTGCTTAGCACCAATTGATCGGTACGTTTGCCGCCCTGACCGGGAACTAAGATCAAGACCCGCCTTGTTTTTGCGTCCGGTATCAGCCAGCCCCGCAAATTTAGCCCATCTTGGGCTGCCGTCTTAAAGGTTACATTCTCGTAAGCAAGACCATACATGGCCGGGGTATCTGGCCCCAAGTCGCGATTACCACTAGTGGTGAGTGCCAACGCTCCGTAAACTGAAATTGCCACATAGCTAAATACCAACGTAAAGACCAACGCTACGGCAACCATCCGATAAAATCTAACACGGTTGAAAGGTTTTTTGCTGAATCTCATTATGCCTCCTCATTTTGGTCGTATGCAATACGCCCAAAATGGCGCGGGTTTATTGAATAGGCCAGCCTACAACCCGATTTATTGAGATGATACCTAGTTTCTACCCTTTCGGAAAGAGACCTAGTAATTTATCAAAGTTTGTGTCGGTGCTACTCTTACCCTGAAGTATGGTTACAAAATCTTTGCGTTGTCCGGTGCTAATTTCGTCGCGGAGTTGGTTTAGCTCAGTGGTAAGACTAGCTTCCAATTCGGTTGTCACCTCTTTTACCTTCAGCCGTTCACCTTCGGCAAAGTAACGGGCCGCGCCCACACTCACAAAGATTTCGGGAAATTGCTCGCGCGTAAACTCGAACCGAGTTGCCACCGGGTAGACGTAGCAGGCTCCTACCCGCCGGATAGTATGACCCAATCCGGTATAAAAATTCAGAGGGCGTTGTTCTTGCGGTCTGATTTCGCCCTGCGGAAAGATCCAGAGAGATTGCCCCGGCCCCTTCTTCAACTCCTTGGCAATGTAATCCACCGAACGCAGTGCCTCGCGCCCATTCTCTTGGTCTACCGAAAAGCACCCAGCCCAGCTAAAAAAGGGGTAGCGGCGGAGTTGCCGCAGATCTACCATCAGGTGAGGTTCTAACCCGTAAACTTGGCGCACCACTAGATGCGCCAAATAGCCATCCCACCAAGTAGCGTGATTGGCATAAAAAATAACCGGAGCCGCCAATTTCGAGGGAGGAGCCGCTAGTGGCTCCTCCGCCCGAAAATGTACCGCATGAAACGCCCGATAGAGCGAGCGACGACAAATCCAGAAAATCAGCAACTCCCCCAGAAAATTCTGATGCGAAGGAATAAATTTGGTTTCTCTTGTTTTTTTCACCATCTTAGGGGTAATTATAGCACCCTTTAGTTATTGGCTCTTTGTCCTAGCGTAATTTCTAGGATACGGGTCTGACCGTTTCCGCCGTTACTTTTGGGGCTAGTTACCTCTAGCTTAACCTTATCGCCGGGCTGATGGGTATTTATGATTTGGCCTAGCGTAGATTCGTCGCTGATTTTTTGACCATCAATGGTACTAATCACGTCCCGGGTCTTCAATCCGGCCCGTGCTGCGGGCGATCCGGCTTGTACCTGTATTACCACCGCTCCCTGAGTTAAAGTTAAGCCCAATTGTTTAGCAATCGCGGGGGTAAGAGGCTGATAGGAGATACCGAGGAAGGGGTGGTTAACCTTACCATCGGTCACTAGTTGTTCGGCAATCTTGCGGGCTCCGTTGATGGAGATCGCAAAGCCAATCCCTTGTGCCTGTAAACCCGGTTCCGCCTGACCTGCCACCATTGTGTTAATCCCGATTACTTGTCCGTACATATTCACCAATGCGCCACCGCTGTTGCCGGGGTTAATGGCGGCATCCGTCTGAATCATGCCGTAAAGCTGGGGGCCGCTGGTTGAGCCACTTACCGCACCAAAGGGAGTCTGACTCTGTGTTCCAGGTTCGGTCACGCTCCGATTGAGCGCACTCACTACGCCCGATGTCACGGTTGGGCCACCCGGCAGGGCCAGTGCATTTCCGATGGCTACCACCCCATCACCTACGTACAACTGGGAAGAGTCGCCCAGTGGGGCTATTGGCAATTCTGCTCCCTTCGAGTCTATTTTTATCACTGCTAGGTCGGTCTGCTGGTCAGACCCTACCACCGTACCATCGAAGGAGCGACCATCCGGCAGACTAACTAGCAACGAATCTGCACCGTCTATCACATGGAAATTGGTCAGGATAAGACCAGTTTTGTCATAGATTACGCCTGACCCTACCCCGGTTTGTACTGATCCGCTCGCTCCCTGACCAAAGGGATCGTTCAAACTATTCGATTGGGTTTGCCGACTGGTAATTTGAACCACTGCTGGACGTACCTGCTCCGATACTTGGCGTACTGTCAATAGAGTACCGGGGTTAATTGCCGCACTAGTCGTGGCATTGTTGGTGGTGGAGGTCGGGTTAGCTACTAGACTGGTGGTACTCTTATTATTGGCTATAAACCCCAGCAACAGCCCACTGGCTAGTACTATCAGCAAACTTATAATAATTATCCCAGACCGACGAGGTGCGGCCTTGTGGGGTAGAGTATTAGGAGTAACAAACCCTTGGTTATAGGTGGGATTGATTGGAGGAGTTTCATCCATCACCTTCTCAGGAGTTTCCACTCCGTTATTTTCCGGTTTATAGTAAGGGTTGGGCAATGGCCCCCGATAGGCTTGGGCATAATTTTCGGAATAGGGATAATCCCAAGTCGGTTGATTTTGACCGGGGTAAATCGTCTGCTCTCCCGTTTGTGTTGGCTCACCTGCTATGATCTGCTTCTCTTCGCTACTTAACATAATCTCACCTGTCTTTTCATTTGGCTCTCGTAACCTCTTTACAGATGAATTGTAACGCCTAAATATTAATTTTTTGTTGTATAAGAATTAAAACTTTTTAGAAATTACCTCAAATTTCTACCCGCTCACTCATACGGGTTATAGGGCTGTTGCAAAGTCGGAGAGCTATCCAATTTGGCAAGAGTAGTGGTATGTGAAAATCAACTGGCGGCAACCAATTGGCGCAGCATCCTACAATCTTGGCCTAAGAGAAGGCAGATAGTAAGCTAAAATAGTTTTCCATAACCACATTCTAGTCGGAAAGCCAAAATCTTGTATGATGCTGCGCCAATTGGTTGCCGTCAGTTGATCTTGACCTACCTCCGGTCTTGTCAAATTACGACTTTGCAACAGCAACAGCCTTAATACGGGGTAGAAGTGCCTTGAGAGTTTCGCATGTTTCGGGTATACTTAATCTGCCCCAAACAGAAGAGACCTTTCCCATTCCAATCTTTTTCCAATTTTCAGGGTATAAAGTTAAACTGAGGAATAGAGGGGCGATTTTAAAATCGTTAATACTTAGTAGGGATTATTCAGATTAGTAACAGGAAGATGTGGTATTAAGATGTTTTCAGGAAAAGAGAATTATGAGGCGGAAGATTCGGATGAGCAAGAAGAGCAGGAGGAAGTAGCTGGTTACGAATGGTTACGCTCTAATATACATTGCCAGAATGCTTGTCCGGCTCATACGGATGTGAGCGGTTTCATTTCTTTGATAGCCGAGGGTAAATTTGACGAGGCTTACCTACTTAACCGCCGTGATAACCTCTTCCCTGGGGTCTTGGGCCGGATTTGCCCGAAGCCCTGCGAAGCTGCCTGTCGCCGGAACGTAGTGGATGGGCCAATTTCGGTCTGTGGACTTAAACGCAGCACCAGTGACCTGCGAAGTGCGCGATTTTTACCTACTCCCCCTCCGAGTGACCGCACTAAACCAGTGGCAATTGTAGGAGCCGGACCCGCTGGTTTGGCTTGTGCCAGAGATTTGCGGATGTTGGGCTACCAAACCACCATTTACGATAGGCAAGCCGCTCCGGGAGGGATGCTCTTGGCTGGTATTCCTGCTTGGCGACTTCCTCGGCAGATCATAAAAAATGAAGTAGACAATTATCTAAGGGCGTTGGGGGTTGAATTTCGGCTCAATGTCAATATTGGTTCGGATAGCCAGAATAGCGTCGAGCAATTGCTACAACGCCACGTCGCGGTCTTCTTGGCGGCTGGTTGCCAAAAACCACTTACCCTGAATATCCCCGGCGAAAAGCTGCGCGGGTTTGATTATGGCTTGGATTGGCTCAAAAAGATTAACCTAGAACAACAGCTTGAGGCACTGGTCGGAAAGCGGGTGGTGGTGATTGGGGCCGGTTTTACTGCCATAGATTGCTGTCGTACCGCCTTAAGGTTGGGTGCAAAAGAGGTCTACCTCTGCTACCGCCGTACCCAGAGCGATGCCCCTATAGATGACGAGGAGATCAGAGAAGCTGAGAAAGAGGGTATCCAATTCGTCTATTTGGTTAGCCCGGTGGAAATAATTGGGGATGACCGGAATCACGTTAGGGCGGTCAAGTTCGTTAAAAACCAAGTGGTTACTACCGATGGGAAGCGTAGCCAAATTACGGCTATACCGGGCCGCGAGTTTACTCAACCTTGCGAAATAGTACTGGCCGCTACTGGTCAACAAGCCGAGTTCTCGTGGCTACCAGAGCAGTTGCAGTGGGAGTATCAGCAGCGCGGTCAATTGAATGTAGACCCGAATAGCTGGATGACCTCTTGGCGCGGTCTCTTTGCCGGAGGAGATTTTGTAAAAGGGCCACGCAATGTTATTTCTGCGATTGCCGATGGTCGTAAGGCGGCACTTGCCATCCATCGTTACTTAGGCGGCAAAGTAAGGGAAGAGACCGATGCTTCACTCGAAGAGGTAGGAAATTGGCAGCGAGATAAGAAATACCTCAACATCTCCCGCCAAGCCATGCCAAAAACGCTTCTGAAGAAAAAGCAAAACCTTAATGCTGGCAGTCACTTGGAAAAAGAGGTGGCAACTGGTTTTAGTCGCGATGTCGCCCAGCTAGAAGCCAGTCGTTGTCTCAAGTGTATGTATAACGTCATCATTGATCCTGAACTCTGTATTCTCTGCGGAGCTTGTGAGGATATTTGCCCAGAGCAGGCTATCAGCCTCGGCTCACTTCAGAAATTAGAGGGCTCCAGTCTCTTTTCTGGCGGTAGCGAAATGACTACCGATAGTTCAATTACGTTGGACGAAGGCAAGTGTGTACGCTGCGGAAGCTGCATAGACCGTTGCCCGGCTCAGGCTATCGAGATGCTTCGCTTCCATTGTGCCGATCCGATGAAACAGTGGTACGTGGGTACAATCAGTTAGAGGCTTGACCTTCGCAAGTACAACTAGCCCCTAGCTAACCACTCTTCAGCTTTTAGTACTTCCCGATCTGATCTCTTTAGTCCGGTCGGGAGAGACTAAAAGCTTTTTTATTTTTGGTTGACTACTGAATTTTATAATGCCTTCATTGCAGCGTCATATTAGCGTCATATTACTTTGCTAGACTAATAGCAGTTAGATTAACCTAACATCCTAGCATTAAATTCTATTAATTAAGTGAAGAAGAGGTAGAAGCATGATTGTAACCGAAGCTACATCCTATAAAGTTCAACCAAATACGGAGTCAATCTTAGCGTTATTCGACTTTTCAGGTAATTTCGGCTTTTCATCGAACGGCGAAAAGGAAGAGACCCGCGAAAATGCCCCGTCATTTCAAGGTAATACCTACGGTAATGCCTATAAGGATCTTTTATCTCAGACCTCTGAGGAGGCTGGTGTAACCCACAAAACCTCTTATTAATCGCTCAAATAGTATCATCTCGATAGGTAGGGGTTTATTGAATAAACCCACCTCATTTTTGGCTTCGTGATTTTGGCTTATTTGCTGGGCTTTTTCACCTTATACCCAACTTGGGCAATAAGCTCTACTAGCTTAGCCTCGCTTACCTCTTCCTCGTCATACTCTATTTCGCTGATCTGTTTGGCGTAGCTAGTTTTGGAGCGGCGTACACCTTTAACCTCTTCCAACTCTTCATCAATTAACAAAGCACAACTGGTGCAGTGCATACCCTCGATTTGAAATTTCTTTTTTGTCATAACAGAAATATTCCTCTGGTGCTTGGTTAGATCACTGTAATTTTCCCACTATACATACCCATGCTACAGACGTAGTGGATTACGCCGGGGGCTTGGGCTGGTACGTCAAGGATAGTTCGTCCGGTGGTGGGTAGTACTTTCTGAATACCGAGGCTTCTAAAGACGATTGAGCGGGTACAACCGGAGGTTTTATTGGTAACTAGGGTAATGCGGAGTGGCTGACCGCTCTTTACCGCTATATTCTCCGGCTCATAAGAGCTATTAGTAACGTTTATAGTAACTTCTTGCACGTTGCTCTGCGTGGTTGCGCCAGAACCAAGGGCGGCAGTAGGTTGGGCACTAACTTGTGGTTGGACCGCAGGTTTACTACTGGTATCAAAGAGATAACTACCGATAGAATTAAGAGTGACGGGCGAGTCGAGCAGGTTTAAGGCCGAGTTGATCGAAATTACCGCCAGCAGCAAAATAGCGACTGCCGCGACTTTCAGGAAGCGAGCATGTAGCACCGACCCTAGTCGGGTGGCAAAGTAGCCCAATACAAAGAAGAGCGGTGACGTACCTAACACAAAGGCTCCCATCACCAAGGCTCCCGCTATTAGGCTCCCCGAACTTATTGCCAGTGCCTCCATTGCCAGTGTAGTACCACAGGGTATCAGGATGGTGAAAAAGCCGAGTAGGGCCGGGGCAAACAGGGCTTCGCTCTTACTGTAGCGGCGCAGAAACTTCATTACCCGGCGCGGTGGTTGAATTACCACATACCGGAAGATGGGATGGAGATTGAGCAGATTAAAGGCGGTAGCCAGCATAAAGAGACCTGCCAACAAGGTCAACATTGCCTGCACCGTTGGAGTCATGGATAACAATGAACCTAACCAGCCTAACAACCCCCCCAAGAGAACATAGGCCACCAGTTTAGCACCGAGGAAAGCTAAGATCGGCAGGCTGTCTCTAGCTTTGGTTTTCTCGCGAATTGCTTCTTCTTCGCGTTGGGCGATAGAGGCGGCCAACAAGCCTCCCTGCACGGCCATACACGATAGTCCGCCGGTGGTTAGGCCCGTCAGAAAGACTACCCAAAGACTCCCAAAACCTTCCCAAGCAGAGCTATTTTGAGTCGGTAGCAAGAAAGCCAGCAGCAACAACCCTAGCCCCAGCCCGATTAATAGCCCCAAGCTGTTCCAAGGTATAACTTGGTTTGGGTGAGAAGTGACTTCGGGAGCAGGTGCGGTTTGGCTAGGTAGCACTTGGGCAATAGGGCTCACTTTCAAGTGGTTAGTCTCTGGTCGTTGGGCCGGATTTACTTGTTGGTTATTAGTTTTGGTAGGTTTGGCGTGAGCGTGTTGTGTTTTAGCCCGTTTACCCATTGTATGATTAGTCCTTCCCTATAAACAGAAAATTTCACCTCAGTCCAAATTAATCTACTGAGGTGAAAGGTAAGGTAAAAAAACGTGTATATTGGGTTAAAAACTTTGGTGGGTTATCTTGCCAGATAGTCCTTAGCTTTGGCAAACTCATTACCGACTAGTCCCAATTGTACCAAGGGTATAAAGCTGGTGTTTAGATCTATTTCAAAACGTGCCCGTTCTGTCCATTGTATCAAATGGTTGCCTTCTACTTTTGGCTCACTGATGGGGTAGCCGAATTGATCCAAACCGCCATTTTTTTGCCAATAGGAGACAAACCGACTATCGAGCCAGTGGCTTGTTTCGGGATAATAGACCGAATCGGGTGAAGGTGGGTTATCGGCGGAGACCTCTGGCGTGGCCTGATTCATTTCACGTCCCAAGCTTTTGAGCAGTACTTGGTAAGGTGGATCGTTCTCAGGGTGATATTCCATGACACCGCGCTCGAAGAATTGGATTACTAGGTTGCTTCCCGGTTCTTGAAATAGTTCGGAGACAGGATAGCCAAGCACTTGCACCGCCCCATGTCCCAGCCAATAGGCTAGAAAGTCGCCTCCTAGGTTGTGTCCGGTAGCCGCCAGATACCAACTCGTCTTAGTGACCGAATTGGGTTGATTGGCCGGAGGTGCGGGCTGTGCCGCAAATGGTCCATCGGTGGGTGAACTGCTGGGTAGCGAACCAGAAGGGGTGGGGGGGAGGGCGACTGGGCCGGGCATCGGAGCTTTTAAGGGTAATAGTAGAGTAAAGCCCTTGTGGTGATACCCATAGTCGTCTACCCAATTAATATAGATCCCCTGCTGCATGATTGTTTTATTCAGATTGGAGGGTGCAGTTGTTACAAGCTGAATGGTTTCGTCATCCCCGGCACTGAGCGTACCTCTATCAATATAGATGGTATTATTCGTTATATCCCGCATTGTCCAGTTAGTGCCAAGCGAATTGTACTTTACAAACTGCTGATCCCCAATCATTTGTAATTCAATCATAGCTTCGTGGGCTTGGAGCGTCTTTTCCCTATAGGGGTCGCAGACTAATCGCAGGGTATAGGTTAGCAATTGACCAGGTACACCAATTGCGGGGTCAAAAATTTTATCCATACCTTGAAAAATCAGGTTAGCGGATGGATCTGATGGTTTTTTAGTAGGTTTAGGTGGTGGGCTAGGAGCCGCCTCAACGGTAGAGGGTAGCTCACTTAATAAATTCACGCTTAGTAAGAGAGCGATTACCAGTAGCCGCCCTACCCATTTAGACAAGTGTTCCACTTTAAAAAATTTACCAGCCATATACCTTTTATATCCAGCCTCATCCAATTTTTAAAAAGTTCTCGCAGAGCTATAGTTAAGAACCTAGAATTTGTTTCTAATAGTTCGTTTTAAGTTATCCTCTCAATAATTAAGGGTAAAAAAATTTCTGCTAACGGGATTTTTGAGGCTTACCGAAGCTCTAACGGTTACACCTATCTATTGAGAAGATACGTTTCAAGTTTACTCCAGTAGAGAGGCTAATTCAAGCAGTAGATGTAAGAATGTTGCAAAGAATTGTTAAAACCCGTTGCCCGTGCAACGCTTATTGGTCTTCGCTCTGTTGTATAGGAGAGTCTTATAGAGAAGAGAGACCTCTTACGCCCCTAAAAAACTTTGGCTTAGCTCTCCGCTTTGGCTTCGTTTCGTTTTCCACTATGCCAAGAGGGGAAAAGAAAGCCTCGAATCTGGTTTCGCAACTGTGGGAAAGCTAGTTCCAGTGCATCATCGGCAGTTATTATACCTCTTATATTTCCCTCGGCATCTACTACGGGCAAGGCCATCAAGTTATATTCAGTCATCAAATTGGCGGCATCCCTAGCTAGGTTATCGGTGAAGACACTGATGACGTTCGGTTCCATAATCTCACTGATTTGCTGATTGCGAGGTTCCTTTAGTACTAGGTCGCGCAGTGAAGTTGCACCCACTAATTGCTGGGTATCGGGTTTAACCAAGTAGATGTAGTAGATAAAGGGTGATTCATCCTTCAGTGTTCGCAGAGCGCGTACCGCCTGCTTCAGCGTCAGGTTTTCAGGAAGTGCCACAAATTCGGTGGTCATAATACCACCCGCTGAATCTTCTTCATAGGAGAGCAGTTCGCGCACATCTTCCTGCTCCTCACTTTCCATCAGATTCAAGAGGGTATCGGCTTTTTCCTTGTCCTCGATTTCAGCGATTAGATCCGCCGCGTTATCCGGTTCCATCTCTTCCAAAATATCGGCGGCTCGGCTCTCGTCCAACCCCTCCAGAATATCGGCGGCATCATCCGGTTCCATCTCTTCCAAAGTATCAGCGGCGGTTTCGTCATCCAGCGCGTTCACAATTTCGGTGGTTTGGACATAGGAAAGATTCTCCATCAGGCGGGCAATATCCACCGGATGTAACTTGCCGAGGCGGTTGTGAGAGACATTTAGGCGGACGGCAGGTGCTTCGCTGGCGAAGTATTCCACATCGGCCCAATCAATCAAATCATCGTGCCGTCCAATTTGGCGTTGAGGAGCCGCTTTACTGTATGGCCCAATCCGGCGCACTAGAGCTTGGAATGAAATATCTACCGCCAAGAGCCGAAAAAGAGTTTCGTTGGGTGCTTTGCTCAGACCCAAGTCGTTTACCCGGATCACGCGCCGCCCCTCCACATCTACCAGTTGGCGATCCAGTACATCGCGTGAGAGTAAAATTTCGCCGTTACGCCGGATAAAGCGTTCCAAGTTGACGATGGCCGAGTAGAGCTTGATACCCTCCTCACCGAATTGTTCTACCTGATTGTAGGGTATAAAGAAGTTCCGCCTGTTAGCACGGGCTACTAGCCCCGCTAAGGGTGGGTATTTTTCCTCGCTCTTACCCTCCTCAGGATTGATCCGCACGATCAAATCTTTGAGAATAGCGATTTTCTCGCCGTGTTTGTCCTGAATTGAGCGACCTACCATCCGACTCAAAAAGAGAAGTTTCACCGGAAAATCCTTTCTTCTCGAAGCCCCTTGCGTCAACGTAACTTGGGTTGGCTGTTAGCAATGGGTTAAGGGAAGTTAATTTGATAGAACTTTAGTTTGCACTTAGCCTAAAAAGTGCTATACTAAATTTGTAATTCAAGTTCTAGCGACTAAAGGCACTTCCCTCTCACAAGAGAGACCAGTCTACGAATAGAACCCAGGTTACAAGACGGTTGAAGCTAAACTTGTCCTACATTCCAAACGCTTCTAGGCTGGAATACAGCCGTAACTTGGGTTAAAAACTGTTGCTGGTTTAGAATGGGGTTCTTGGTAGGCTGGCCTCAGTACCCCCTGATGTGTCGGGTGTTGAAACTAATTTTAGCTCTTAGACCGGACAACCAACCCAGGTTACGTTGACATTTATTCAGGCTGGCCTTCCGGTCTTTTGTGGGTCTCTTTACTTTCTTGCCGCTAAGTTGCGGTTTACAATTAGGTCGGCTTCTACCATTAGGTGAACCAGTTGCTCAAAAGTGACCGTTGGTTCCCAACCTAGATTCTGCCGTGCTTTGGCAGGACTGCCCACTAGCAGGTCAACTTCTGCTGGACGGAAGAAACGTTGGTCAATTTTGACATATTCCTGCCAATCTTCAATACCCACATGCTTGAAGGCTAGTTCTACGAACTCGCGGATAGCATGGGTTTCACCTGTAGCGATCACATAATCATCGGGTTGCTCTTGTTGGAGCATTAGCCACATTGCCCGAACATAATCAGGAGCATAGCCCCAATCCCGGCGAGCCTCTAGATTGCCTAACCGCAGTTCCTTTTGCAAGCCTAAGCTGATTCGGGCCACCGCATTTGAAATTTTACGGGTGACAAATTCTAAGCCCCGGCGCGGACTCTCATGGTTAAAGAGTATTCCACTACAGGCAAACATATCGTAGCTTTCGCGATAATTTACCGTGATCCAATGTCCGTAAACTTTGGCGACTCCATAAGGGCTACGTGGATAGAAGGGAGTCTTCTCGGTTTGAGGAACTTCTTGGACTTTCCCAAACATTTCGCTGCTACTGGCTTGGTAGAAGCGGATTGGATAATCTACCAACCGGGCCGCTTCCAGCACTTTGGTAACGCCTAAAGCGGTATACTCGCCTGTGAGGGCGGGTTGTTGCCAACTAGTTGGTACAAAGCTTTGGGCCGCTAGGTTAAAAATTTCGTCGGGTTGGGCCGTTTTGACGGCATTTACCAGTGAGAGTTGATCTAGTAAGTCTCCGTCAATCAACTCGACCTCATTCAACAAATGTTCAATCCGAGCATCAATAATGATACTAGTGCGACGAATCAGGCCATAGACCTTGTAACCCTTTTCCAGCAAAAATTCCGCTAGATAGCTGCCATCCTGTCCGGTAATGCCTGTGATGAGGACACGTTTGGTCAAATTAAAATCCCCCTTTGGTATAGAACTGTGCCACTTTTTGTAAGTTCTCTAAGGTTACTACTTCAGGCAGACTCTTGAGAAAGCGGCGACCATAGCTTTTTTGCACGATGCGCTCGTCACAAATTACCACTACTCCCCGGTCATCTTCTTTTCGCATCAGGCGACCAAAGCCTTGCCGGAAAGTAATGATGGCACTGGGAAGCATAAAGTCCTTAAAACTATTACCACCTGCGCCTTCAATATTTTCGCTTCGTGCTTTTACAATTGGGTCATTCAACTGGGGGAAAGGCAATTTGTCCATTATAACCATTGCCATTCCCGGCAGATCCACGCCTTGCCACCATGAACGTGTCCCAAAGATAACGCCTTTTTCAGTCGCCTGAAATTCAGTGATAATCCAACTCATCTGGGATTCTCCCTGCTTGAAGACCCGCCGACCCGGTACGTCTCGCAGTTCATTTTGGCCCAGAATGGTAGGGCCAGAGAGTAAGCGCCAGACTCCTTCGAGTGCCGCATGGCTGGTAAAGAGAACCAGAGCGCGACCGTCGGCGACGGAGAGCAGTTGAGCAATACTCTCGGCCAAGGGTTTCCAACCCTGCCCAAAGCTACTATTGCTCTGGGGTAGGAAGAGTCTTACCTGTTCCTTGTAATTAAATGGACTAGGTACGGTTAAAGTTACCGGGTTTTTCATACCCACTTGTTTGGTGAAGAAATCAAAACTCTGCCCATCTGAAAGGGTAGCACTGGTTACAATCACATTATTTTCAGCAAACCAGCCTTCTAGGTAGCCCGCGACACTAATTGGCATCCCATAGAGAGCATAGGCAGGTGCGCCACCTGACCCTGCTCCTCGGCCTTGATTGCGTGGCCCACTAAAAGTTGGTCCGCCGCCGGGAAAGGTGCGTTCGGCATAATAGACCAAGTTGGGATCGGCGATGACCGAAATCTTAGAGAGTCGTTCGACTAGGTTGGCTCCTTGCCGTTGAATACGCAGGCTTCTCGCACTCTCTTCCTCGGTGCGGAGCATTAGGTCGCGTACTAGTGCTACCAAATCTTTGATGCTTTCGGCTAGTTCGCGCCCGGCGGGGAGTTCGTTTTTGAGCAAGACCTTATTTTCGTCTTCAAAGTCCTGAAATTTTGCATCGGGCGAACGGACAAAGAGGGCCGCTACCGCGGTTTGGAGCCGTTCTAAGTTTTGTTGGGCATTTTCGAAACGTTGGCTATTGACTATACTGCTCCGTCGCACAATATCGCTATTGATAAAGCGACGACAGGCTCCTATCGTAATTTGGAGGCTATTGGCTTTGGTGGCGTTATCTTCAAAATTATGGCCTTCGTCAATAATATAAGTGTTGAATTTACCGGGAATAATTGCACCTTCGCTACGGATGTCGAGGCTTAGGAGGGAGTGGTTGGTAATGACTACACTAGATTGCTCGGCTTTACGCCGTATTCGCAGGGCATAACATTGCTCCCGTTGTGGACAACGTCCTCCCAAGCAATCCTCGTTATTGGCACTTAGCAAGGCGCGGCTTTCTGGCGGCAGGTTAAAGGGCAGGTCTTCAAAGTCACCTGAAAAGTTATCACCCTCTTTACGGGCATAACGTACAGCCTTATCTGCCAGTTCGTTGATCGCGATTTTACCTTGTTCGTTATCGGCACTTTGCCAACAGAGATAATTGCTGATACCTTTGAGGGTGACATAGGTGAAGGGCGCATAGCCCTGCTTTTTAAATAGGAGTTCTAACAAAGGCAAGTCTTTCTTGCCTATCTGATCCTGAAGCGGTTTGTGGCTGGTGGCGATGAGTACTCGAGCGGCCTGTTCTACTACCGAAAGTAGGGCGGGAATGAGGTAGGCCATGGACTTGCCAATGCCTGTACCACCTTCCACCACTAGGTTTTCGTGTTTGGCAATGGCTTGTGCTACTGCTTCCGCCATCTGAACTTGACCGGGGCGGGGTTTATAATCGGAGAGATAACTTCCCAGTTGAGTAAGAATCTTCTCTATTGAGTTATTTTCGGCTGGCGAATCGGATTTCATACCTATTTATCTACTACCTGGCGCACCAACGCGCAACATATTATTTCGTACCAGATCGGAGGCGACTTGGACGAAGGCTTCGAGTGAGGTTTCGGTCAGGTCGGCCATCTCCTGTACCGTTTTTGGCCCGGTTACCAGATGGCGTAAAATGGACCACTGTTCTGGCCGGATGACCACCTCTTCGTTATCGGAGTCTTGGTTGACCTGTATAATGTGATTGGCCGAGGGGATTTCGCGCGTGAAAATGGGGGTATGCTTTTTATTTGATTTTTGTTCTTCGAGATAAACCGCCGAGCGTACCTGTAAAACGGGTAAAGAGATATTGATGGTCTGTGTTTCGGCGGGTTGGACATTGAAGGAGAAGACCCCATCTTCCCAGCCAAAGAGAGGTAGCAGGGCGTTTAAACCTCGTTCGGTTTGTGACCACGCATCTACTACCTCACCGTTTTTAATAATCACTTCCGCGATTTGGTCAAATTGAGCCAAGGTTAAGCGGCCTGTAACTTTTTGTAAGTTAAGTGCCGACAAGATCGTATTTAGTGAAAAGACTTGAAGTTGCCCGTAGAGAGCAGTTGAACGCCCGGTTGCCATTATTTTATCTCACCTAAACTTCGCGTTGCCAATAATAGTATCACCTACACTACCCGCAAACCTTACGATATATCCATTTTGTTAAATTAAGTATAGCACGTTTGAACTAGCAGGTAAAGGGGTATCGTAGGGGGTTCTAGGCGGTTGCGGTGCCTTGGTTCTTGGATGTAAAGCAGGTAAAAGAGTGAAAACTATGAATCCAAAAACCCAGGCACTTGACCTGGATCCTTGGTATATGAGACCTCCCTCATACTCCTCTCAACACAAGCAGAATTTGGTTTGGGCTGACATTCTGGGATAATGTCATAGAGTAGACCTTTAGAACTGGTTCCTCGCTCTCGACCGTCTAGTCTCTCAACACCCTATGACACTATTATAACTGAACGTAGTGAGAAAGGCGTGAAGGACTTATGAGTGGTTGTAAAGAATGTATGAAAATTTCGTGAAGAGCGGCCTATTATCCAGCTGAATCTTTATTAAAAAAATTTAAAATTAATGTGCCACTTGGGCCATAGTTTCGATCACGGCCTTTTTCAGCCCATCGGCGGTATAAGGTTTGGATAAGAAATAGTTAATATGATAGTTTTCCCCTAGCGAGGCTTTAAGTTCTTCGCCCCAGCCACTAATCAAGATTACGGGTAATTCTGGACGCAGGAGATGTGCCTTTTCGATGACTTCTTTGCCGGTCATATGGGGCATCGTCATATCAGTCAGAAGTAGGTCAAAATTCCACAAATTTTCCTCGAAAAAGGCAATTCCATCCACCGGATTACTAAAAGTGCTAACAGTGTGTCCGGCATTAGTCAAGACGGTTTTTATAATGCGACATAAGGTGAGGTCATCATCAAAGGCAAGGATGCGCTGGTGTACCGGCAGTAGACCTGCCTCGGTTTTGTTACCGCGTTCGGTTCCGCTTGTTTGACTGGTGGCTGCTTTTATGGCGATTGGTATTACTAGTGGTAATCTGATAATAAAAGAGGTGCCGATTCCAAGCGTACTTTTGACTTGGATAGTACCCCCAAACTTCTCGATCAGTTCCTGACTTACCGCTAGGCCCAACCCGGTACCTCGCTCACCTTTAGTCGTAAAGAAAGGCCGGAAAATTTTATCCCTTAACTCCTCGGAGATACCTTTGCCCGTGTCGCTTACTTTTAGCTCTACCCAATTTTCAGACTGAGTGCCACTAATCGCTATTCTGCCGCCAGTGGGCATTGCATCTAGGGCATTAGAGAGTAGGTTGACCATTACTTCCTGCAATTCACTACGAGTCGCCATCGCTTTTAGCTCGGCCTCGATTTCGAGCTTTATTTTGTAATCTACCCCGTGTAGACTGGCCTGGCTTTGCCAACGTGGTTTAAGCAGATCAACGGCCTGATTTACTATCTCAACCAAACTGACTGGCTCAGTGTCGGTACTTCGGTTTAAGCGGGTGCGGTAGATGCGTTGCACAATTTCGGTGCTATCCAGAGCTACCTTCTGGACGAAATCCAGCGATTCTAGCACTCGCTTGAGTTTAATTTTGGTGGGGGTAACTTCTGGTGTGGGTTCTAGCCCTTGGAGCGTAATCAAGTCATCGTGTAGCACATCTAATCCACCCACAATCCCGGCCAATAAATTATTCAAGTCGTGAGCGACACCGCTGGCAAGTTGACCCATTAGGCGCAAGCGCTCTAGCTGGGCGGCTTCGGTCTGGGCTTTAAATTGTTCCGTCTTATTGTGCAAAATAATGAGGATGGTCTCTACTGCTTGGCTGGTGGCATTTCGCAAGATTAATATACTCAAGGTAACGACGTGTGATCTTTCACTGGTTATAATATTGAGTGTAGTTTCGCCGGTATTCTTACCACTTTCGATGATCTGCTGGAGTGGTAGGGATTGTTTTAGCAACACCTCCAACTTTTGATCCACCAGTGCTTGTGAGGGTGCAAAATGGGGGAAGAGTAATTTTCGGGCAGGGTAGCTGATCTGGCGAATTGTACCATTTGGGTAGAGCATAATCAGGCCATCGGCGACTTGTTCAATTACCGCTTCCTGTTCCATCGTTTTGCGGGTTAGTTCTTGAACTAGCTTTTGTTGTTCCTCGTACAATTGGGCGTTAGCGATAGCTATTCCAATATTGGAGGCAAAGAAACAAAAAATTTCAAATTCGGTGGTAGTAAAAGGGCGCTGGGGGTTAGTGCGTATGGCACAGAGTACTCCAATAATCTTATCACCCTCTTTTAGGGGTGCCCCCATAATTGACTCGATCTCAAAACCCTCTTGGTGGTAGTCATAATGGTCGGGGATTTTAGCATACTCTGTTTTATCCAGTATCCGCGCTTCGCCAGTTTGCCAGATTTGTCCGGTTAGGGCGTATCCTTGCCTAATGGTACTCCCTTTGTCAGTGAATCCGGCCAGTTTTGCTAGGTAGACCTTCATCTTCGAATGGGGTTTTGCCTTATCCAGTAAACTAATCACGCTTCCGTCGGTCTCAAGCACCTCCCTCAGTACGGTGGTGATTTGTTCCAGCAAGGTTTCTAGTTCGAGTATGCTCGAAATTTTGGTAACCGATTTTATCAGGCTACTTAAAGCCACTTTATTAGCCTGCGAGAAATTGTTCTGGCTGGTTATTTCTTCAACCACAGTATTACATCCCTTGCTCTAAATAAACTTATGTGCGATTTTCACTTTTTCAACTGATGCTACAAAACGGGTTGGGTTAGTTTTCCAACACCGAAAGAGATAAACAGGATATGCCCATTGTCTTATAATGATACCATAAACTTTTGGCAAAACTTATTACCTTTTGATGAAAAGTAAATGCCTGACCCTCGGCCCTTGCCTTGCATTTTCTAATGTTTCCTAGCGATGAGCGGTAAAGTAATTATTAAGAGAGTACCATGACCCTCTGGCCCGGTGGTCAGTTCTAATTCACCATCCAACTGTTGCACTCGTTCTCGCATACCACGTAGCCCCAGACCTCCGCTGGCAAGTAGGTTTGAGCTATCTGCACCGCTTAACCCCACTCCATTATCACGCAATTTAAAATAGAGCGTATCGGGTCGGGTAGTACAATCTAAGACCATTTCTACCCGTGTGGCGTGGGAGTGTTTGATAATATTTGCTAAGCCTTCTTGGGCTATCCGATAAATGGCCTGTTCCTGTTTTGGTGTAAGGGCAGGCGGTACAATCCGCTCCTTTTCTTCGGACTGATAGCACTCTACTTCAAATTTGGTAATAAGATTGTGACGATTACCGATCTCAGATAGTAGGCGGCGGAGAGCAGTTAGCAAGCCCTCGTCTTCAAGTTCGCGAGGATGTAATTGCAACAGCAAGGCTCGCATTTCGGCTAGAGCTTGCCGCGATAGTTCCTCTAGGCTCTCTAGTTGGGCCACCACCCGCTCCGGCTTTTTAGCCAGAAAGTTTTTGGCGGCCCGGCTAGTCAGAGTCATACTATAGAGTAGTTGGGTTACGCTATCGTGAAGCTCGCGGGCCAGTCGGTTCCGTTCTTCTATAATGGCTAATTCTTGAGATTGGGCGTAGAGCCGGGCATTGGCGATGGCAATGGCGGCATGTCGGGCAAAAAGGGTCATCAAATTGGCATTGGTTTGGGTAAACCGGCGCTGAAAGTTTAGGCTTATGACGCTGAAGACACCTATAATTTTACCTTGCCAGAAGATGGGTACGCCAATACCTGGCCCTCGACTGGAGATTAATTCAGGTGCTAAAGCCCTAGGTAATTTGTCATAACTATCCGTAATGATTGGTTCACCTCGTTCCCAGACCAAGCCCGTGAGACCCTCCCCTCGTGTAAAGCTATAACTCATCCATGATTCTTTGGCTCCAATTTCGGCTCTCACAAAGATGCGGTCGTCTTGTTCGTTTACCAGCGAAACTACCCCCACTAATTGGGTCGGTTGACCCATTAGGGTCACTGCTCCGGCTATAATACTTTCTAGCACTTTGTCGAGGTCAAGTTCTGAACTAATTTGAGCTACCACATTTTCGAGAGCCTCGCGTTGGGCTACTTCTTTTTTATGCAATTCTATTTCCCGCTGGTTAGTTTCCGCTAGGCGGGTATTCTCGTCCTGGGCTTCTTTTAGCAGATGCTTGAGCTTGGCTAATTGGCTTTCTAGGTCACTGTTGTACTGATTGGTCATATTAATTTAGGCGTTAATTTAAATTTCTGCGGTTTCGCCTATTATACCACTGCTGTAAAGAGGCTCTTCCTTAAAGAAAGCGATTGTTGGTGAGACCTTTGCCTGAAATCTGAAAATAAGACTAATCCGGCGTAATTTTTCTAGCAGTCCACTAGTTCTAATAGCTAGAGGCAGTGGCCCAACCCAGATTTTCAGCTTATAGTTTAGTTGATCTGATACTTGAAAAGGAGCAAATATGAATTTCTCACGACTTACCACCAGCACGAAACGTCTACATCGTATTCCACTTCTGCTAGTACCGCTAATAGTTACACTGCTTCTGATGTCAGCTTGCGGTGAAGTTTCACCTACTTCGACTGCATCCAGCCAATTAACAGCTACTCCCACGTTCTTGCCAGTTTCTAGGGTTGCTCCGCCTACGCTTGTGGCGACTTCAGTAGTGGTTCCGACGGTTGCTCCGGCAACAACTCTTCCCACGACGAGGGTTGCTGTTACAGCAACGCCCGCTCCTAGAGCTACTGTTGGGCCTCTCTCCGCTCTTCCCACGATTCAGGCCAACCTTGGCACTGCCTTTAGCCTGAAGATTAATCAGGTGGCGCAGGTTGCACCCGATAATCTGGAGGTCAAGTTGTTGAGAGTAGTGGAGGATTCGCGTTGTCCGTCTAACGTGAATTGTGCTTGGTCGGGTCAAATTGTGGTGGAAGTGGCGGTTTCCAAAAATGGGCAAGCCATGGGCAAGTTTATGCTAAATAGCACCGAGACTTACCGCTATAAGGAGCGGCCCTTTTTTGAGAATTACAACCTAGCGGTGGTTCAGGCCCAGCCCATTCCCTATTATGAGAATTTTGGCTCCAGCAATTCTCAAATAAAACCAATTAACCCGGAGGATTATATTGTAAATATTCTCGTGACTAAATTAGCCACTGGTATTGTATCCGCCGACCAAGCACTCTTGGGTCAGCGGGTTCAACTTAAATATGGGCAGGTGGCTACTTTTGCGAAGGAGGGGTTAGCGTTAAAATTTGAGGCACTGGTTAGCGAATTTCGTTGTCCGAAGAGTGCTAATGTGGCGTGTGCTACTTCCGGCGAGGCTACCGTCCGAATAGTGGGTACGAAGGAGCAAGTTACCCGTTCTTTTGAATTAACCATTCCCGGTTTGACGATTGATACGACGCAATTAAATGCTGCTTCAAGGTCAAATTCCTTTGTAGAGAATTTTGAGGGCTATCGGGTTCAATTAGTCAGTTTGGAGCCGCAGCCTACCGAGGAAGCGGGCAAACCTAGTATTGAGGCTTATACGCTGCTTCTGTTGGTTACTTCGGTCTAATTCGGCACTTTGGAGGCTGTAGGCTATAATCAGTGGTGAGTTCACTGTATTTAAATCTATTCCACAAATAGAAGGAGCTAAAAATGTGCTATGACAATGAGGCCCAGCCTCCTGTACCACCCGGTGCTATTGGCTCGGCCCATAGCGAAGAAGTAGTGCTTACCGCTGCTGACGGCAATCGTTTTGCTGCTTACGTAGCTTACCCCGATCAGCCCTCCGGTTCCACCGCACAAATTATAATTTATCCTGATGTGCGGGGCTTATTTCAATTTTACAAGGATTTAGCTCTCCGTTTTGCGGAGGTAGGTGTTACGGCCCTAGCCTTAGATTATTTTGGGCGCACCGCTGGCCTTGGTGAGCGCGATGAAGCCTTAGATTTTTGGCCCCATGTGCAACAGTTAAGCTTAGAATCGTTTACGCTAGATGTGAAGGCGGCTCAGACCTATTTGCAGGAAAAGGGTGGCAAAGACTCGGCTATTTTTGTGGTAGGTTTCTGTATGGGTGGTTCCTTTGCCCTCTTGACTGGTACCAACCCAGACTTTGGTTTTGCGGGTTTGATTGCTTTCTATGCTGGTATGAGCCGGAACTTTGGGGGTAATGGTACAGTTTTAGACCATGCTGAAAAAGTAGTTTACCCGGTGCTGGGCCTTTTTGGGGGAGCAGATCAGGGGATACCGCAGAGCGACGTTCAGCAATTGGATGAAAAGCTAGATGTAGCCGGAGTACCTCACACCATTGTGGTTTATCCAGGTGCCACTCATAGCTTCTTTGACCGCCGGGCCACCGAATTTGCCGAAGCCTCCGCCGATGCTTGGCAACGTGTGCTGGACTTCATCCGGTGAATAGTGGTTAGTGGTTAGTTATCTTCTCAATAAATCGGGGTAGGGGCGTATTGCATACGCCCAATGTGAAACCAGTTTACGGCCAACCTACGGCGGGTTTATTCAATAGACCAGTCTACAACCCCTACCTATTGATAAGATACCTAAAAACTACCTACCTAACAATTGGCGAAGACAAAATCCACTAGAGTGCGTATAATCTGACCGCTAGAGCCTTTGGCAAGATAAGGCTTTTCACCTTCGGTATAGGCTGTACCTGCAATGTCTAGGTGAATCCAAGGTACTCCACCTGTAAACTCTTTGAGGAAAGTAGCCGCTGTAATCGAGCCTGCCGAGCGACCCCCGGTATTGACAATATCCCCAACCGTACTGGTGATTTGTTCGCGGTACTCCGGGAAGAGGGGTAGTTGCCAAGCCCGTTCGCCTGCTTCTTGGGCAGTCGTTAGGAAGAGATCGGTAAAAGGCTGATCGCTACCAAAGACCCCGGTAGCGGTATGACCTAGTGCCACGACTACTGCCCCGGTTAGGGTAGCCAAATCTACCAACTTGGTTGCGCCTAGTTTACGGGCGTAGGTCAGACCATCGGCTAAGACAATCCGGCCCTCGGCATCGGTATTGAGGACTTCAATTGTCTTGCCTTCGAGGGTACCGATTATATCGCCCGGACGATAAGCCGTGCTACTGGGCATATTTTCGGCGGCGGGAACGATGCCCAAAACGTTGATTTTGGGCTTGAGTTGGCCGAGAATACGCATAATACCGATTACCCAAGCTCCTCCGCTCATATCCATCTTCATATCGCCCATACCCTCTGACGGTTTGATCGAAATACCACCGCTATCAAAGGTGACACCCTTACCCACTAATCCTAGGTAGGGTTGATCTTCGCCCGCCCCGTTGTATTTCAGGACAATCATGCGGGGTTCGTGGATACTACCCTGCCCGACCGCTAGAATTGCTTTGAAACCACCTTCGGTGAGTTGTTCTTTATTTAGGGCGTGAAATTCCAAGCCCGTTTGCTCTGCCACTTTTTGAGCTTCTTCTGCTAGTAGGGCCGGATACATCTGGTTCGCTGGTTCATTCGCCAACCTTCGGGCAAGATTTGCACCTTCGCCGATTATTACCCCGCGCTCAATCGCGGCCTTCAGATTATCTTCTGACACAAAAAGAACTTCTTCGAGGTTTTTTTCCTCTTTATTTTCGCCGGTACGGTAGACTCCGGTTTCAAAGGTACTTAGGATTATCCCTTCGGCAAAGGCTTGAACGGCACTTTCGGCTTTGAGGTTGCCAGTGGGCAAGGCAAAGGCTAATTTTTTGGCCCCTTTCTTGCGTAAATTTCGGGCGGCGGAACCCGCCAAGTTTCGGGCGGCGGCCACCCCAAAATCGGCCACTTTTCCGGCTCCGATTACCAGCAGTCGTTTAGCCGGGCCATCTTCACCATAAATAACCGTTTCGCTTTCCATCAATTTGGTAGCACCACCGAGTGCTTTGATCCGTTCCACCAGTTCACGGGTTTTATTATCAAGGGTAGTTAGAACTGGAGTTTCATCGCTGAAGATCGCTACTACCAGCGCATCCAAATCTCCTACCACACTATTTTCTACTCTGATTTGCACTTTTTCCTCTCCGTCTATTTTCTTAAACCTGCCAGATTGTCATAAAAATAACTTAGCAAGTTTACCCCATTAGCTCTTTTCATGCAAAAAAGGGGATTTTGAGGCGATAGGGCTCTAATGCTCTCCAAAGCTGCCGACTCCAACCATAAACAACTCTCTCAAGTTTATGCTTGGTTTAGTAGTTGCCTTGATACTGATTTTCTCCGCCGCGATCAAATTTGATTGGTTGAAAAAGACCGGGAGGGTTCCTCCCACCTTTATCCTCTTTCCGACTTTAAGCCACGTGAGGGCGAATCGCTTCAAAAGCATTACCTAAATGGTCGCTGCTGCTCCATCAGTTGATTTTCACATACCACTACTCTTGTCAGATTGGATAGCTCTCGGACTTTGCAACAGCCCTATTAGGTTCCTCCTCGATTTTGCGAAACGGGCTTTAAGGGTTATAATAGCGTAGACTGGTCTTCGAGTAGAGCCAAAGCAGAGTTGAAAAGGCTAGGATTAAAACGTGCCGCTAGTAGAAAATGGGAATGACTTCGTTCCTAATGAAGAAAAATATTGGTTGGGTTTTAGCCGGATAACAGGAATCGGGATTGTGCGGTTGCGTCGCTTAATGACCTACTTTGAAGGGCTGGGCAACGCTTGGCGAGCGGGAGCAGGCGATTTGCTGGCCTCCGGGCTAGAACCAAAACTGGTGGAGCGTACCATCGCGGTAAGACCTACCCTAAATCTGGATCGAGAGATGGCTCGTCTGCAAGAATTGGGGGTGTCGCTCTTGATTCAAGGGGGGCCGAGCTATCCGACTCGTTTGGCCCAAGCCGAAGGGGCACCCCCTTTGCTTTATTGCAAAGGCAAGCTACTAGAGCAAGATGACCTAGCCTTAGCGGTAGTCGGCACCCGACAGGCGACGGCTTATGGCAAGCAGGCGACTAGTCAGATTTGTAGTGACTTGGCTGCACAGGGGTTTACGATTGTCAGTGGCCTAGCGAAAGGAATTGATACTGCGGCTCATCGGGCCGCTCTGGAGGTTGGTGGGCGGACGGTGGCGGTGCTGGGGTGCGGCGTAGATGTAATTTACCCATCAGAAAATCGTACCCTAATGGCCCAAGTTATCGAACATGGGGCAGTGCTTTCAGAGTATCCACCCGGTACGCAGCCCGATAGTAGTAACTTTCCTCCTCGTAACCGTATTATTAGTGGTATCTCTACTGGAGTGTTGGTCGTTGAGGCTGGCATAAAGAGCGGCGCTTTGATTACGGTGAGTTTTGCTACCGAACAAGGACGGGATGTTTACGCCGTGCCGGGCAGTATTTTTAGTAAAATGAGCGACGGACCCAACCGTCTGATCCGGGATGGAGCGCGAGTGGTGACCTGTGCCAGCGATATTTTGGAGGATTTACAGGTGCGCCCATTGGTAGATTTGGTTGAGGTTAAAGAATTGCGCGGCGATAATGAAGTGGAGCGTCTTTTGTTGCGCTTGCTCAACAGTGGTAGCGGTGAGGGGCTACATATTGATGAACTTGGGCAGGAGAGCGGTCTACCGATTGCGACGGTCAGTAGTACCTTGACTATGATGGAACTTAAAGGAATGGTTAACCACTTAGGTGCTATGAAATATGCCGCCGCCCGTTATACTCGTACAACTAGAGGAGTTTGATTTAGCCTAATGCCATTCTTTTTAAGGTGGAAAGGGCGTATCCGTATGAATTGGTCGAACGGCCAGCCCTTCGGTCGTCTTCTCCTTACAATTACCTGTTTATCGCTGGTAGCTCTGCTATTAGTCGCCTGCTCACAGGAAACACCCACCACCAAGTCTACCCCCATTTCCACGCCTCAGACCGAGGTTGCGCCTAAGCCTACTGTCGAACTTAGCCCTACGCCCGATGCTACTCCTTCGGAGGAGGATACCGTTGACCCTAGTGATGGCTATACTCCCGGTACAGTGGTCTCTACGGCCCTAGTAGGAACTCCCCGGCCCCGCTTTGTGGTTACACCTACTCCTTCGCCCAATTACGGTGCTTTGCCTACTCCTCCTCGGACGCTTGTGCCGCCTTCGGTGGCTATCAGTACTACAGTTCTTAGTACTGCTACGCCATCTACCGTCTCGGCCTCATCTGCGGTTACTCATACGGCTTTGCCTATGTTGCCCAAAAATAATTTTGTGGTTGGCACTGCTACTGGTCTCTATATTTTGAGTGCCAATGGGCAAGAGGATCGTCCTTTAGCAACCGGAATGGCCTTTTCCAATCCCAAAATCTCGCCTGACGGTACTCGGCTTGCGGTCTTTCGCACCGATCAGGTGAGCTTAAAGCAACAGCTTTATCTGCTTGATTTTAGTGGCAACTCGAAACCTGTAGGCAATGATGGTGGTAGCATACTCGCTTTTAGTTGGTCGCCCGATGGAAAGACCTTGGCCTTAACCCGTACTGTGGATAGCAATGGCGATGGTTTAGCGGATGAGAATGATAAACCTAGCATCTGGCTTTATGATGTAGCCAGTGGCAAGCAACAGCAGGTAGCCGATGGGCGCAACGCGGTTTGGTCGCCCGATGGAGTGCGGTTGGCTTTTGTTATTCCCGGCTCGCCTCCCACTTTTACCGATCTTGACCCCACTACGCGCCAACTTCGTCTGAGCCCGAACGCACTAGGAGTCTACAATGTTCAGAACAACGGTAAGCGCACTCTAATTTCTGCCAAAGGGCTAGAACTTACGCTGGGTAAGGCGGCAGAAGACCCTGCGGCAAAAGACGGCAAGGTGGCAGTGCGTTACTTTAAAGAGGTCACTTGGCATCCCGATAGCAAGCATATTACAGCCAGTGCTGATGTTACCGGGACAAACGATTTAAGGTTGGGTGTGGTGGTGACGCTAACGCTAGATGATGCTACTCCACGCCCTTTGACTAGCGGAGGCGATGCGGCAGGTCGGTTGGCTTGGTCACAGGATGGCACTCGGTTGGTCTTTGAGACGGAACCGCAATATCCGCTCAAGGCTAAAAGTGGAGCGGCCCTCGCCCTGCTGGATAAAGCCAGCCTGACCACCCCCGGCCCTACGCGCCTTTTGATTGGTGACCCGGCTACCCGTGATTATACTTACTCTCCGCTCTGGATTAACAAGAGTTTTCAATTGGCTTTTCTAAGAGGCGATAACGCTATTTTGACCGTCGTGGATGCCGACGGCAAAAATGAACACGTCTTGATAAGTGGTTGCAACGGTTTTGATTGGTATTAATCTTATGGCTAGAGGTAAAGATGTTAGAAGCGCAAGCTGGGGATCTTAAAAAGCAAGAAAGGGCGCACCCGCGGGTCTCGGTGGTGATTCCCTGCCACAATGAGCAAAAGCATATTGCGGAATGTTTGGAGAGCTTGTTAAACCAGAGTTTGCCTGCCGCCGATTTTGAGCTAATTGTGGTAGATGATGGTAGTACCGATCAGACCGTTGCGCTAGTCCGCAAGTTAGCCCAAGCAGCAGGCGGCAGGTTGCGCTTTTTCCAGCAGAACCATGGTGGGCCAGCCTTGGCTCGTAATTTGGGGGCAGGTCAGGCGCAAGGCCGTATCTTGGCCTTCCTTGACTCTGATATGAAGTTTGCCCCCGATTTTCTGGAGAAACTAATCGCCCCGATTGAAGCGGGTGAGGTAATTGGCACTTTTACCCTCGATGAATTTGTGGCGAATGTGGCGAATTTGTGGAGCCGAAGTTGGAGTGTCTGCTACTACCTGCCTCCTGATCGGCGTGTTCCTGAAAGCCTCAAGGATGAGGAGAGTACCGTCTTTCGGGCTATTCGCAAAGCCGATTTTATGCGGGTAGGTGGTTTCGATAGTACGGGCTACCATGATGACCACACCGTTGCCCACAAATTAAACCAGACCGCCCGCAGAGTGCCGGGGGCCATTTGTTATCACTATAATCCCGGCTCGATTAGTGACGTTTTTGCTTCGGCCCGTTGGATTGGCAAAAGTGATAAACAGCCCTCCAACCTCAAAGAATGGCTAAGGCGTAGCCCACCGGGGGCGCTCAAACGGGGTATTGCGCGAGCTATCGAAGAAAAAGAGCCCTTCTATGTGATTTTTGAGCAGGTCTACAGCTTTGGCATTATTACGGGTATGTTTTGGCGTTATGTTCTCAAAAAAGATCATTCCCGCTAACCGCTGTTGTAGGAGGGATTTCCAATCCCGAATAACGTCTCTCCAAAACGGGATTTCCAATCCCGAATA
>JACAUC010000268.1 GCA_013390945.1 Candidatus Chloroheliaceae bacterium | reverse complement strand
GAAATCCCTCCTACAGGGGCGGCAACATTATCGGGATTGGAAATCCCTCCTACAGACAGTTTTTCACCCAAGTAGGCAATCAGGGTCTCGTTTACCATATAGTTGACGATTTCGCGGGGGGTATAGAATGAACCAGTCTGCTTACGGGCCGTAGTTTGGGTTTCAGGGTTGTAAGAAGCCAGCAGGTTTTCAAAGACCTTGCCCAACAACTCTGGGTCGAGGGCGATCTCTTCTTCCACTGGCGTATTTTCGGTGATGGTGAATTTATAGCTTTCCAGAATATTTATCAGGCCGCGCACCTGCCGCTTGACCGTACCACCATAGACCCGGCCTAAATCTACCACCTCTACTGGCGCGAAAAAAAGCAGGTTGGGCATTTTTAGCGGATTATCGGCCCGGTCAGAAAAACCATCCACCAGTTTCTTTTTACCGCTCGGTATCTCCTCATCCAGACACTCAAAGAGACCGCCATTGAGAAAGGGAACCGTAGCAAAGAGAGCCAAAGCCTTTTCCGGTTGCTGGAACAACCGCTCATAGCGGTAGAGATTGTTCATCCCTTGATCGGGGTTCTTGCCCTGAAAAGTACGCGACGAACGGAAACGCCGATTATCAGGCTTAGCCGGAGTGTTCATCTCTTGATTTAGCGTGGCAAAGAAGAGATTTTGTAGGATGGCCTTATAGTAGGTGGTCTCCTCACGAGCCAACTTAGGCAAAAGCTGCTCTACCTCTTTCTGGTTAAAGAGTTCGTCTGGTACTAAGTTTTTCTCTTTGAGGAACCAGACGAAAATCAGGCGGGTGAGCAACCGGATTAGTCCGGTAGCGTTGCGAATTTCGGCGGTGGGGCCAGCCTCTGGCGGAAAAGCCACCTGCTCACTGGCCCAAAAATACCAGTCGGCAATCTCCCGAAAGAAACGTTTGTTGAGTTCGGAACTATCGAGGGTCTGCTTCCAAGCTTGTTGCAACTGGTCAAAATTGGTAAAGCTGAATTTTTGGCGCAACGGCTCTACCGCTAGATCATAGAGAATCTCGATGTGAGCGCGATGGGGCTGGGCAAAGTTAAGATCCTTGATAAGCGTTACTTTTTCCAGCACATCCCGCGAGCCATCCTTTTTATTGGGCCGATGAGTCACAATCGAAAGAGTGAGGGCCGAACCATATCGAAAGAGTATGCTAACTGGCATCGGAAAGAGCTTGTTGATCTCACGGGTAATCGTGGCAAGCTGAGTACGAGTATAATTTTGGGGCGCAAGCTCAATGGCAAAGAAGAGGAACGATTGATATAGCCCCTCCCGCCAACCATCCTCATCAAGCTTAAAAAGCATCTGGCTAGTCTGCTTTAATTCTTCGCCCGTAATCTGGAAGATCATATCCGCATATTGCCAGTTTTCCACCAGCGCATTATCCCGATGGAACGGCCTATCAGAGTTAACAGTAAACGCCTCCTCAAAACCTTGTGCCGTAGGTGAATCAAGGTCAATGCGCTTATCGCTGCGATAGCCTAACACCCCGAATAGCTCTATCGCCTGCTCTGCCAACCTGCTTTTGGATGAGCCAAACTTTTTAAGTGCTTGCGTAATTTCGTGCTTGATCTGAGTTTCGTTAGTTAGAATCGCCATCTTATTTAATCACCTTACGAATCATCTTCATCGGTAGGGGTTTATTGTATAAACCCTCTTAGGATACCGCCTAACCACTGCCGTTAAAAAGGCGTGGCTTGCGGCGCGTTCTTTTATGTCAGGGGGTATGGGCCTGAATTAAAGAACCAGTTCGAGTAATCATTTCGCCATCCCAAGTGACAATTGGTATACCAAGCTGTTCGGCTAGGGCAACATAAACGGCATCTGCACCCCGCAACCTAAGACGAATTGCCAGTTCAGCCGCATTTCTTGAAAGCTCTTCATCTAACTCAAACAAGGCCAGCACAGGTATATTTTGTAAATCGGTCAAAACTTGCCGGGCTTCGGTTTCTCCGATACGTCGGCTGATTGCGCCGCCTACTTCGGGTAAAAGTAATTCAGGGCCAATCAAAGGCCGTCGGTTGACTAATTGTGTGGTCAACCAGCGTTGGCTGGCGTTATGATTAACATCTTGAGGCAAGTAATAACTAACCCACACACTAGCATCCACCACTATCAAAATCGTCGTTCCTCTCGAATCAATTCGACCGCATCCACTTTTAGATCAGGATAACGGTGGCCTATTTCTTGCGCCAATTTTGACATTTTTGCCAATGTTGCGAGGCTTTCTTCAAATTCGGCTACAGTGGGTTGCCAGTTGCGATCAAATTCGCTCAATCTAAGGCTGCGCCTCTGGGATTTAAGGCTACTCTTTTCTTGGATAGCATATTCTTCTAGCTTCTGACGTACTATATCGGAAATAGTGGTACCTTCTTGGGCGGCTCGCTCTGAGGCGCGGCGGCTTACTTCTTCGGATAACTCAAGCGTTATTTTGGTAGTTGGCATAGCTTCCCTTTTCTTTCCGTAGCTCTATTAATTAGAGCTTTTGCATCCCTTTATATCTCAGAGACCAGTAATAATGCTTCCGCCCGTTCGCTAATAATGATGCGTGGTGAAGCTGAATTAGACATGCCTACCTCGGGACTGATTTCGAGCGCGGCGTTCCTTGCCTCTTTCTATGATCTTTTCAATATCAAAGGGCAAATCCGGGCTACTCTCCCCTTCTTCTAAGGCGGCGCGAAGATCACGCACTTTTGCCTCGTGCAGTTGTTGGTGTTCTTCCAGCAAGCGCAAACTGTCGCGGATTACCTCGCTGGCGTTGGTATAACGTCCTGTCTCTATCTGTGCCTGTACAAAAGTTTCAAAGTGCGGTGTTAGATTTACATTCATCGAAAAATCTCCTTTCACCCCTATCATATACGAGTTGTCAAATTTTGACAACTTTCGTCTCTTCTGACTTATTTAATCACCAGCCATGAAATGAGTTCAAAGTCAGAAGCCGACCGCACCTGCTTAGATTGAGGTACTAGAGTACCACCCCGCCCGGATTGTAAGTTTGCCGTCGCCCGTTTCTTAAATGTACCCGTAAAAGATTCTACCGCTTGGTACAAAAGATTGGTGTAAAAAGTCATCTCCAAACCGTCTTTAGTCTCTGTATCAAAGATATTGCACAGGTTTTCATAAGCCGAGGCTTTACCAGAGCAGAAAGTACGGTAAAGTTCCAAGATTTGCTTAGGCTGAGCAAAGCCAAAACGTACTCCTCCCTCGTTACGTACATACGCCAAGAAATAGGGCTGGAGCGGATTAACCTCTTGACTACTATCGGTCTCACCCGAAAGGCTGGCCTTTTGGCGGAGGCAGAAGATAACACCTGGCACTACCCAAGGGTAAGCGGGGTCGGTCGGAACCAGCGCATATAATCCATAAGGTGCATCTTCCAACGCCTTGCGGTTGCTCTCAATAAAATTCGCCAATTCCATGCGAAAATCATCGAGGGTAAATTCGCTAAGCGTCACGCTTTCGTCAAACTCTTCTAAGTCTATTACTTCATCTTGGAGGCGTAGAAGCTGACGATCCCGGTATTTCAGTTCGTCGGCCACCACTGTTTTTAGCTCATCCGTCGCAAGCAGATTATCTTCAAAGGTAGCAGTAATATCTACGAGGGCCATCTTTGTCTCTACCCGATTTTGCAGATTGATATATTTATTCAGGTCGGGGGTCGGCCAAAAGTTGACCATCTGTACTTCAGGGTTTTGGCTACCGATACGGTCTATGCGCCCAAAACGTTGAATTAGACGAACCGGATTCCAGTGAATATCATAATTGACCACCGTATCGCAATCTTGTAAGTTCTGGCCCTCCGAAATACAATCGGTGGCAATCAGAATATCAATCTCCTCTGTTTGCGGCATAGAACTCATTTTAGCGCGATTTTTGGCGCGGGGCGAAAAATTAAGCAAAATCTGATTGAAATCGGTTTTACCAAAAGTAGTGCGGTTCCTCTTCGTTCCACCCGTAACCAGTGCGATATTCAAACCGAGTTCTTTCTTCACCCAAGGTTGCAAACTCTCGTAGAGGTAGGAAGCAGTATCGGCAAAGGCGGTAAAGATCAGCATTTTAGGGTTAGCCTCGCCCTGCTTATTGGTAGTGGGATTGGTGGCTTTATCCTTGATGAGCTTTTTGAGTTCGGCCAGTTTTGCATCCCGCTCGGTACTAACCGCGCTGGCGTTATCCATTAAGACGCTAAGTTGTTGCTTGTCCTTTTGCAAAGCTTTAAGCCACTCATCCACGTTCAGATCTACCAATCTAAAGGTTAACTTTTTGCCTACCAGCAACGCCTCCTCAAGCTCTTCATCATCCAAATTACCCAACTCGTCGAAGGGGTCAAACTCCTCCGTAAGGGCATCGGGAGAGGCATCATCACGGGCCTTCTTGAAATTTTTAATCTTTTTCTCCAAAGCCTCGATCTTCTGAACAGTGTTTTCAAGAGTAAGGGCAAAAGAGTAGACCGAACTCTCTAGCCGTTTGAGGAAGTTAACCTTCATCATACCGATCAAGTAATTTTCCCGATCAGCTTGCTTGAACTCCGGTATCCTCTCCTTTTTTTGATACCGCTGGAGATGTTGGGGCAAGATATAGCGCGAGGGGTTGAAGAGCGAGAGTTCGTATTTGGAGATCTCCTCATTGAGCTTTTCATAGGACATAAAGCGGCCTTTGAGGTCAATCTCTGCCGAGATAGAGATGGGTTTGAGCCTAGTCGGGAAACCACCCAACGCGGTTAAAGAGCTACTGTAGTAACTTAGGATGTGCTTGCGGGAACGAGCAATGGTTAACTCATCCAGTAGCTTAAAAAAGGAGGAGGAGAGCTTTTCTAGGAGTAAGTCAGGATCACGTGGCCCGGTCTTTTTGGCCCACTCATTAAAATTACGCTGAGCTACAACTAGGGTATCTTTGAGGCTTTTAATTCCAAGCTTCTCACTGAAAGCATCGTCCTTGTCTTCGGTTAAAAGGTAAAGCTGGTTACGTAAGTCTCTCAAATCATTATTAACCGGAGTAGCCGACAAGAGCAGCACTTTAGTCTTAACACCGCTCTTGATAACCTCCTCCATCAGTCGCTCATAACGGCTCTGGCTAATGGTATTGCCATCCTCGTCCCGGCGGCCTTTGGTGTTATTGCGGAAATTGTGCGACTCGTCAATTACCACCAGATCATAGTTACCCCAATTAATCGTTGCCAGATCAATATCGCCTGTCTTACCACTCACCCGGCTTAAATCGGTATGCGACAGGACGGTGTAGCTAAAGCGATCTTTGATGAAGGGATTAAGCTCACTATTGTTTTGGGCCTGATACGTCGTCCAGTTCTCCCTTAATTTCTTGGGACACAACACCAGCACTCGATGATTCCGCAATTCAAAGTATTTGATAACGGCCAATGCCTCATAAGTTTTACCCAAACCGACGCTATCGGCGATGATACAACCGTTATAATTGTTTATCTTGTTAATGGCCCCTTTTACGCCGTCGCGCTGAAACTCAAAGAGGGCTTTCCAGATTTCGGTGTCTACAATCTGGCCTTGTATCGTTAGGAGGCCACTAGCTTCCTGTTCGGAGAGGAATTTCCCAAAGAGGTGATAGAGCGTTTTGAAGTAGATGAATTGGGGGGAATGGTTTTGGTAAAGTTGACCGAGGTAACGCAACACTTCCTCTTTGACATCTTCTACCAGACCATCCCGGTTGTTCCACAAATCGTCAAACCAAGCTTGGAGGTCTTCCCGATCACGGCGGTCATTCACTTCGAGGTTAAGCTCAATGTTACTGCTACCGTCACCCAACCCTAGACCATGTGTAGTGAAGTTGGAACTGCCTAAAATCGCCTCTTCTACGCCACGATTGTTGATATGATAGAGCTTGCCGTGCAAGAAGTTGGGCCTTACCAGAGAACGAATTTCTACTTTAGCCTTAATCCATTCGGCGCACTCACGGGCCACCCGTTTTTGCTGAAGTCGGTTAGATAAGGCCAACCCTTCGTCTTCGATGTTGAAAGCTTTTTTGTCAGTGCGGGCTGGGTCTAACGAACGAACAAAGCGTGGTTCGCCAAAGAGAAAGCGCAAGCTCTCAATTTTATCGAGATGCTCTTTGAGTTTGTCATAAGCGTAAATGGTAAAGTAGGCCGAAACAAAAGAGAGGGTGGAGCCTTCTTTTATCTTATCCTGCAAGAACTCCCCTACCGAGCCTCGTTCGTGATTATCCCGAATACCGGACGGATAACGTAGTTTTTTCTGTTTCGATAACGACATAAAAGCTGTAATCCCTAAATTCTTGTACTAAATCGAACAATGTGATTTCCAACGTAACTGCGAAAAAACCTAGAAGTTGCGTTCTTAATAAAGAGTTGTTAAAATATAACCAAGTGAGAATACTTACCGTAACCTGAAAATCGAAACAAATTTCCTTATCACTGCCAACCCCAACAGGTACAACTGATTGGGGTTTCCTTTACTTATTTGTTTATTTCCATGTTGAAGAGCAGTTTCTATTCTAATGTTTCAAAGCTAATAAGTCAAATAGAAAGTAATATAAAAAGAAAAGAACCCTCCTAACTAACGAAACTAACGAAATTCAAACTATAAATAGAGCCTGATCGAGTAACAAAAGAAAAAAACTTGGTACTCTCCTCCGTATTTGAAACAGGAAAATCACTAACCTCCAGAGAAAGAGGGTCTGGTCGAACAGTAATTTGCTCAAGAGCAGCATCGCCAGAACCATGGCCAAGACCAAAGTACTGACCCAAACTCTCTAGGTCAAGCCACCCCCAAACTGGAGAGGCTGTCTGTATCCTTACCACAGCTTTCTTCTGCTCTTGAGCTTGAACTTGAGGTGGTAACAAGCTAAAGCCGAGTGACCAAGGAACTTGACCCTCTTGAATGAGTAACCAACCATTAGGAGAAACCAAAGAAGGAGAAGGGGATGTAACATTACTACCAAGAGTAAGACCACCATTGCCAAAAAAATAAGCAGACGTGTTGCTAACGAACGCATAAGAATAAGACAAAGCTTGACCATTTAGACCCAATTCTAAGCGAGTGAAATTACCCATTCTTCCTTTATATAGAGGGTTATTGTAGAACTCCTCACCAGCACCAGAACCAGAGCCAATAAAACTCATTACAGACTGAGCGGAGATCAGGCTTTGTTTGGGTTGTCGGTTATCGTCCAAGAGGCCGTAAGTGGCTTCTACCCAATCTGGGGAAAACGGTGCATTATTGAGCATCCATTTGAACCCACCGGAAAAGCCATTTTGCCACAGCCACAGCCAAACTACCGTCTCATAAGAGGCAATAGTATCTTCAGAGATAGGTTGATCCGGCCATTGCACCCCGCTCGCGCCGAACTCGCCCAAGATCAGAGGCATTTGCGGAAAAGCCTTTCTTAGCCAGGTGAGGGAAGCCATCAGACTAACCAGACCCGCCGTTCCGCCACCATAAAGATGAGGCGAAAGAAAATCTAGTTGTTTATTCGCGGGAAGCGAGACCAGATAAAGATCATTGAAGCCAATCGTTACCTGCGCGGATGAATCACTGGAGTGTAAAGCGGCCTTACGTAGCGAGACCCAATTCGACAAAGCCTGATTCATAGAGTTAACCAGAGGCTGCCACTTACTGCCTTCCAAAGAAGCAGGATAATCCAAACCCAAAGAATAGGGCAATTGCGAAGTAATGCCTTCTTCTAAAGATAAAGACAACACCTCCGATGCTTCCAACAGGTCAGTAATGCGACCCTGATGCTTGTAAGCAGAGGAACTTAAAACATCTGACCAGTAAGCATCATCAAGCTGAAGATTAGACCGCT
>JACAUC010000267.1 GCA_013390945.1 Candidatus Chloroheliaceae bacterium | reverse complement strand
AGGGATTTCCAATCCCGCTTTGCCAACACACCTGTAGGAGGGATTTCCAATCCCGCTTTGCCAACACACCTGTAGGAGGGATTTCCAATCCCGATTTGCCAATCCCGCTTTGCCAACACACCTGTAGGAGGGATTTCCAATCCCGCTTTGGCAACACACCTGTAGGAGGGATTTCCAATCCCGCTTTGGCAACACACCTGTAGGAGGGATTTCCAATCCCGATTTGCCAATCCCGATTTGGCAATCCCGATCTTACCCAAAACCATTTTTAGAAGAGATGTAACGAGGTTTTAGAGATTGAACAAGCAAAAGTGGATAGCGTTAGGACTGAGCCTAGCCGGAACGGGTAGTGCCTTCGTGTTACGTAATTACGTCTACCGCAAAGCTATTCGGCGGCTAGTAATGCTGAATCGGTTTTTGAGTGAAAAAACACCTAAGGAAGCGGGTCTTCCTTTCGAGGAAGTCTGGTTCAAGAGCCGGGACGGTTTGAAGCTACACGGCTGGTTTATTCCCGCCCAAGATAGTCTGGCGGGTAAAGCTACGATTATTATGGGTCATGGACATTCCGGTAGCAAAGTAGCCGATTTACACTATGCCGCCTTTTTCCGGCAAGGGGGCTATAGCGTCTTTATGCTCGATTTCCGGGGGCATGGTCAAAGTGAAGGGCCAAAAGGAACTTCGATGGGCTATTGGGAACGTTACGATATAGCTGGAGTAGTAGATTGGTTGCTAGGACGTGGCTTAACTCGGTTTGGCATATTTGGTATTTCGATGGGAGCCGCTATCGCCATCCTCGCTGCCGCCGAAAATCCTCTGATTAAAGCAGTGGTAGCTGATAGTGCCTACGCCCATTTGCCCCGTGCGATTAGCCACGAAATTCAAAGATCGTATGGCTTACCGGTTTGGCTGGCTCAACCGCTAGGCTGGTGGGCTTACGCGATGGTAGCCAAACATCATGGCTTCTCGTTCTGGGAGGGTCATTCTGCCGAAGTAGTAGCTAAAATCGCACCTCGGCCTCTTTTAATAATCCACGCCGAAGAGGATAATGTAACTCCCGTTGAAAACGCTCAAATCCTTTTCCAACGCGCCCTTCACCCCAAAGAACTTTGGATTCAGCCCGGTATCGGCCATGTAGAGGGTTACAACAAATTTGGCGTAAGGTATGAGCAGCGCGTACTGGAATTTTTGGATCGGGTAAATTGGCAGGCAACCACCGCGCCGCTACCATCCCAACCAACCCTAGACGGCAAATAATCCCGAAATATATTTCGGGACTACGGCAATTTATCAGGGTCTAAATTATAGCGACGTAAAATTTCGGCTAACTTATCGGCCCGTTGCCGCTCAGCCTCGGTTCGTTGCCGCTCAGCCTCGGTTCGTTGCCGCTCAGCCTCGGCTTCGCTTAGCCGTAGTTGCCCATCGGCGGTATAGAGTCGGAGTAACTTACCCTCGACTACTAGCCAGCTTTGTAGTTGCTCACTCCACAAGCGCCCCGCCTTATCTTTGGGTATCTCCTGAGATTGGTTACTATTAAGTGGTCTGCGCCAGCCCACTAGCCGCTCATAGTTTCGCCAGTCACCTGTCCAAATCCCCGGTATATTGGGATCAAAAGCAAAATACTCACTCACACCCATCGCGGCATATTGGGCGGGTTTCTCCTCCACATCTTTCTGCCAAGTCGCTTCACTTGAAATCTCAAAGATAACTGGAGGTGGCGGACTAGAAAGGCCCATAAAGTAACTACCCTTACGGTCCTTGGGTAACTCATCTACCACTAAATTCTCAATCACCATCAAATCGGGGCTTTTGGGTTTCTCCCAGTCTTTGGGTTTCTCTCCGTCTACGTTGGTCTGATAAAGATTGATACTATTGCCAATCGCCGTCCTCGTATTATGAAACATCCATTTCAAGACCGCATACAAATAGTCAATGGCATTTAAATGTTCCCAACTCTGTCCCACTTCTTCATCCTCTACCGCGTGGGTATCATAATAACGCTCAATTTCGACATAATTGGTTTGGCTGGTCATAAGCCTCTATTCCTCCCTGAGTGGCTCCCAAGTCAATACTTCTGATCCAATTATAGCAGATCAAGTTTATTTCTCCTAGCCCTAATATTAGCTTGATACACCGGAGTTTAGCCGATTTTTACTACTAGACCGGAGTAATCACTTATTTGGCAACTTTGAAGATCTTAATGGTGGGACCAGGATAATCATTGCTCTCGCCGGGAAACTCGATTACAAGCTGGCCGGTAGTAAAGAGGGTCTGGTAATTGGTAGCGGCTTCCGGGTCGGTTGCCATTAAGTCGCGGTAGTAGTAAGAACTGGCAACCAAATAATCGTAACCTTGCTGGCGATACCATTCGGGCGGACGCGATCCAATCGGGCGACGTTCCTCTGCGCCGGGATAAAGTCCAGTCGGTAAAATGGGGGTCTCTGGTTCAAGTCGCAAATGTGTCCCTGCCGGTATATTCTGCACAATCCACGCCCCGGCCATACGCCGGGTATCAGGCTGAAGATAGTAGCGGTCGGTCAAAAGAGAATGTTGCACCGCAAAAGCAAAAGAGGCCACAAATAACAGCCCTACCAGTCCAGTGAGAACTATATTTTTTCGCGAGCCGCTTTTCCATGCCGCCGGGCTAAAACGCAAGAGCCAACCTGCTACGACTATCAAAAAGACCGCGCTTAAAATTGCCAGAGGAGGCAAAAGCGGTATCAGATTACGGGAAAAATGTACCCGCGCCGACGAAAAGAAGAAGTAACCCACCGCTGGAAACGACAATACCAGCCAATCTTCGCGCTGTTGCCGCAACAAGGCAACTAGCACTCCACCTGCCGCTACCGCACTAGCTTGATAGACAAACCCCTCGCTATAAAAGCTAGAAAGATAGAAGAACCAACTAGCCCCTTCGCTGGCCGAACCGTGTCCCAAAATAGTGTAATGGCGCACCTGAAAGGCCATTTCATTCAAAAAGCCGGGCAAATCAAAGAGCGCAAAGGGCGTGGTAAAGAGAAAAGTTAAGACCGCCATTCCACCACTTCCCACCAACCAAGTCCAGCGACCCCGCCTCAACCGGGGAGTTAGGAAGTGGGCGAGGAGTACCGTAAGAAATACCACCGCCACATTATATTTGGAGCCAAGCGTCAGGCCCACCGCTATCCCGGCCCACCAATACCAGTGCTTCGCTCCGGTTTGGTAGATATAGACGGCAAAAAGTAGAGTTAGGGTGGCAAAGAAAGTCACCATTATATCGGGCGTGACATAGTGGGAATGTTCGGAATGAAGTGGCAAAACCGCCAACACCACTGCCGCCAACAGACCCACCCTTGCACCATACAACCGCCGTCCGATTAGAAAAGTCAGGAAAACGGTAGCTACTCCCAAAGCTGCCGACATTACCCGTCCTGCTAGAAAAAAGTTTTCAGTAGGAATATCGCTCAGGCTCTTAATGGTTGCATTAGAGACTCCGGCAAAAAAAGTCGGGACGGAGATCACAAACTGGAGATAGATCGGCAAACTAGGCCACCGGAAATAGTGGGGATTAAAATCGCCCGTCTGAACCATTTTCAATGCCCCATTGACCATCGTAGGCTCATCCGGGTTATCGAAATAGGGCAAACTTTGGGATAATCCAGCAAACCGCAGCCCGAAAGCCAGTAGCAACGCCAAGGCCAAGGCTCCATTCTCTACGGTCAAGACCACCCGTAACGCCGTTCGGCTGGCCGTTCGCATCCGCACCGGATAGAGCGCATAAAGCCGCGCCGCACTCCCCACCACCACCAACCCACTCCAGCCCAACGCTGGTAAACGGCTAGGTAGAGCCAGCCATAAGAGCAGCACTAGAGCCGCCCCCAACCCTAATACCCAATCTACATAGATGGAGCGCAAAATTTGTCCCGCTAAAGCCGCTCTAGCGGCACTCCCAACTGCGCTCGTTTCGGCTGGCCGTTCGGCTGGCCGTTCGGCTGGCCGTGCTTCTTCTTTTATTTCCGGTTCGATAATAGCTCTCTATTCCTTTTAAGTTAAGGTTTATGGTCAAAGACCAGTCTACGAGAATCCCTAAGAACCCAAACAAGGAGTTAATTATGAAAAAACCCCAAAGCATTATACCAGAGACCCGTCTACGACCTAGGGCTGTTGCAAAGTCCCGGTCTGGCAAGAATAGTGGTAGGTCAAGATCAACTGGCGGCACAACCAGTTGACCCAGCTGGCGCAGCATCCAACAATCTTGGCCTAAGAGAAACCAGTTTACAAGCAGATAGGTAGGCTAAACCAGTTTACAAATAGTTTTCCATAACCACATTCTAGTCGGAAAGCCCAAATCTTGTAGGATGCTGCTCCGTCAGTTGATCTTGACCTACCACCCAACTTGTCAGATCGGGACTTTGCAACAGTCCTAACTAAGCTGATTTATCGTCAAGTTAACCGCAAGCTAGGCTCAAAATTCTTAGCATAACACACCCTACATAGCAAACTTAATTGGTCGCAAAGGCTGGCCTATGATAAACTTAGGTTGGAGTTTTGTTGGTTTATCGGCGGGTGGTAAGAGTAACCTTGTTTAAGTCTTTGCTAAACTAGAGGTAGTACAAAATGGGGAAGAAAAATTGCGGAGGTGGGAAGTAGTTGAATTTTAGCTGGATGAGGGTACCAATAATCGCGCTAGGCCCCAGAGGGTTTATAGTGGCTTGCGTCGGGGGACTGGTGCTGATGTTGGCCTTTTTTAACCTGATTAATCTAATTCTGCCCACGTCTAACGATGTAACCCTCTATTTTAATTACGCCCGACGTACCCTAGGCGGTGAAATACCCTTTCTCGATTTTCGATTAGAGTATCCACCTTTTGCACTGGTTTTCTTCATCCTCCCGGCCCTGTTATGCTATCTCTTCGGTGGCCTCGACCGCGACCTTTACGCCTGCCTCTTTCACACGCAATGCTTTGCGCTGGAAGTGGCAACACTCTGGATTTCCTATCGCCTGCTACGCAAAATTTATCCACTTGCCCGACCTGCAATCTTTACCCCACGCTTGGTTTGGTATACCCTAGGCGGATTGGCAATTTCGCTTTATTTATTGCAACGATTCGATATTGGGGCCACTTTCCTAACCAGCCTAGGGCTTTACTGGCTCTATAACCACAAACCAGGTTGGGGGGGAGTAGCATTAGGGTTAGGAGCCGTCACTAAACTCTACCCCGCGATTGTATTACCTTTCGCGCTCCTCTATTTCTGGCACTACCGAAGCGACCGCCGATCAACTGGACGTTGCCTAGCAGGTTTTAGCTTAGCAGGAGTGCTTACAACAGTACCTTTCCTGCTCTTAAACCCAGAAGGCTTTCTGGCTTTCCTCAAGTATCATATCGAGCGCGGACTGGAGATTGAAACAATTTTTGCCTCGCTGGTAGCCCTAGGCCATTACCTAAACTTGGCCCCTGCCCTCGCGATGAATGACCACAATTCTCTAGGTATAACCTCACACTGGAGTGCTAGTCTGGCTACTTTCTCTACTTTGCTAATGATAGGAGGGTTACTGGTTCTGATCGGTGTGGCTTGGAGAGCCACTCAACCGGGGAATCATCTTCGCGCCGATTGGTTGATTCAAACCACCGCCATAGCGATACTCTGGTTTATTCTGACAAACAAGGTACTTTCACCTCAATATTTGATTTGGATGCTTAGCTTTGTACCTTTCTGGAAAGGTAATAAACAACCTCTCTTTCTGGTAGCCCTTTTAATCAGCCTCCTTCCTTTCCCGTTCTTGGTGGATGGTCTTTGCCTGCTAGATTGGCTACCGATGACCTTGCTTGCTCTTCGCAACGGTCTTTTGATTATAATACTCTTCCAATTGATACCAGCATTAGAATTACCAAAATCAAGCTTAAAGAGAGCCATGCGGATCACACAACCTGCTTGACAATTCTTTGACCCGTTGGCTTGAAGAGTTTTGAATAACCCGCTTGACTTCAGGGCATTATCTAAATCTGAGAGCAGGGAACAATTCAGGCTAGATTGCGTAGAGATATGGAGAGTAAATGAGTTAAAGTGGGAAACAACTTATTGCCCCAGTCATTTCGCTCTAAACCTGAAAATACTAGTCAGGGTTTTGTAACAAAAAGGAGAAACGGAACAATGGATATTGGTTTGATCCAGACAATTACCGGAATCGTCTTGATTATAGTTGGTTTAGTAGCCGCAAATTCAGCGTGGAATGTCTTTAACAATCGGGCTTACAGTCGGTCAGCCGAAAAATTAGCCCCGGTAATTTTTAACTTGGGTGTCGCAATAGTAGGAATAGTTTTGCTATTCCGTTGGTTTGATTTGTGGCCGCTTCTTATCGGCCTAATTCTGTTATTGTTCGGCTATATGATGCGTAACCCTCTAGCCCGAAATCGCTAATTTGAATTATATCAAAAGGCTGAGCCATTTCCCACAAGTCTACCTGATCTGTGGGAAATGGCCTTTGTAGGATGTCGCTAAGCCAATTGACTCTGAGGATTACTGGGGTAAGAGATCGTTTGTAAAGAGCTTGTTGTATTCCGGCTCTTTGGTCAAAGGCTTGCCGTTAATATCCTTCAGGATACCGGACTGGAACATAAATTTGGGCATATCTGTCCAAGCTTTTAAGGTCTGGAGGCCCCACTTGGGCGCATTTTCCTTATATCTAGGGCTGAGATAGTTCTGGCTCTGGTAGATTAACTCAGGATCAGGGAAGGTTCCCTTTGGGTTAGCCTGAATCAGCAAATCGGCAGCTTCTTTGGGGTTGCTAATCGCAAACTCAAAGCCCCGCGCGGTAGCTTTCATAAAGGCACTGGCAACCTCCTTCTTGTTCTTGAGAAAATCTTCATTGGCAATAATAGTCGGCGTATAGTAATCAGGGATGCCAATATCCTTCAGGAAGAAGACATTCAATTCCACCTTGTCGCGCTGAGCCTGAATCCCCTCCCAACCTTGGAAAATCCAGACAAAATCGGCCTGCTTACTGGCAACCGCTTGATAACCAGCGATATTGGTCGTAATATTTTGAATTTTGGTATCTGTACCGCCGTCCTTCTTAATAACCTCGGCAATCAGAGCCTCTTCGGTGGATGTGCCATAGCCCGCGTACCGCTTACCCGCCAAATCTTTAGGACGCTTGATATTCGAGTCCTTGAGAACGCCAAAGCCACTGGTATTGCTCTGGATAATGGCGGCAACCGAAACAAGCGGTTGACCTAGTGCCCGGTTCTGTACCAACGACTCGGTGGAACTAATGCCAAAATCGGCTTTGCCCGCTCCCACCACCGTCTCAGGTGAAGCACCATCGGCATAAGGCAAAATTTGCAAATCTATCCCGGCTTCCTTGTACCAACCCTTTTGCTGCGCCACATAAATGCCTGTATGGTTGGTGTTCGGAACCCAATCCAAGGAGAGCGACACTTTAGCCAAAGTACTGCTCGCCTGACCCTGTGCGACGGTCGTGATGCTAGGGGCCGAGGTGCCGCTATCCTTGGGACCACTGAGGGCAGTGGTCGCACCGGGCGCAACAGTGCCACCATTGAGGTTAGGAGCCGCGCCTATCGTCGGGCTAGAAGTGGCGGTATTGTCGCCACAGGCTACCAATAGCAAGCCTAACGCCATCAGTAAAATCAAAACCATTCCAAATTTTTTAGTCATTTTTCCTCCTTATATCGGGATTAGAAATCCCTCCTACATCGGTTGCATATCGGGATTAGAAATCCCTCCTACATCGGTTGCATATCGGGATTAGAAATCCATCCTACATCGGTTGCATATCGGGATTGGAAATCCATCCTACATCGGTTGCATATCGGGATTAGAAATCCCTCCTACATCGGTTGCATATC
>JACAUC010000266.1 GCA_013390945.1 Candidatus Chloroheliaceae bacterium | reverse complement strand
ATAAGCCCGTGTAGGAGGGATTTCTAATCCCGAACCCGTTATACTTATTTATAAGGTATTAAGCAATTTACATAACTTTTCTAACTCTACAAGGCAAAGCGTTAAGTTAATATAGTATAAAAATCAAATGATACAAAGCTAAAAATAGTATAATCGTAGCATACAACAAAACAGCGGTTTAAGCAATAGCAACATTTTCCTACAAAATAGGATTAGTGATTAGTAAAAGGAGAAGACCAATGTTAAATGAACCACGCTTTCCACAAGGGGTGGAAGTAGAACGCTGGAAGGGTTTTATAAAACCACACCGAGTGGGACTAGAACTAAAAATGATTGCGGAGGGATTATCTCCGTTTTGCTGGAGTAATGGTCCAGGCTATCGTTATAGCCCACACCGTCACTCCCGCACCCAAATCCTTTATGTTTTGGAGGGCAGCATTACCTTCACCTTACCCGACAGCCAAGCAGAAGTAGAATTACGCATTGGAGACCGCCTCTTGCTACCAGCGAACGTACTGCACAGTGCAGTTGTAGGTTCACAAGGCGTGACTTGCTTGGATGCCGAAAGATAAAAATACTACCCGCTATTTCAGCGAGGTATGATAAACCGCAATGGTATGGGTGATACCTTCCCAAGTCGAGTCATACATCTGAATCAGAGAGAGACCCTTCTTCTCGAAGAAAGATCTACCACTGGTGTTTTCGGCAATCGTCGAAACTAACAATTCCGTAACACCAGCGGCTCTCAGATGGTTAACGGCTCGCTCAAACAGTAACTCACCAACACCTTGGCGCTGTGTATCTGGCCGGACATAAAACTGGAGCAAACGTGGCCGCCCGCGCCGATCCTTTGGTATAGCCGAACAATAGCCTAAGATCTTGCCACCTCGTTCGGCTACATAAGTAGCGTTGGAATGGTTATCAATAATAGCGGTTAGAATATCATCGTTGTAATAATGCTCGACCTCTTCCTCAATCTGCTCCTTGGTCATAAAGTGGCCCCAAGAAGCCAGTCGGGAAAGGGTTGCTACCTCACGAATAGCGGGAAAGTCTTTCTCAGTAGCTTTACGTACATTTAAAAAATCTAACTCCTCACTATTCTCAGTAACCACAGGATCAACCTGTTTCATCACTTACCTCTTTTCTGAACTTGCGTGCTTCTGTGAAAACTTACCCAGCACGAGCTAACTGCCAAATATCTTCATATCTTCTGAATTTGAATTATATCAGCTTAAATAACTACCCGCAATAACTTCTGAGAATTGTGCGGGATTATGGCAAAATTGGACAAAAATGGCCTAACGTGTTAGAGTAATGTTAGACTTAGGGTGCTGGGGTCTGGTGCTATTCCCATAGCACCCTTTTTTTGCTATACTAACCCCACGTAGCCTTAAAGCAGTCAAAGAGAGAGACTGAAGGCTAAAATGAGAAGTGGAAACGGAGAATTAGGTTGAAGATTACTGCCGAAAAAGATCAGCAAAGCCAATACGTTGTACGTATCGAAATAGATGCCGCTGAGTTTGACGAAGCAAAAGGCAAAGCGGCCAAACGTCTATCTAATAAGGTTCGCATTCCAGGGTTTCGCCCTGGCAAAGCACCACGAGCCCTCGTAGAGCGTTTTATAGGTCAAGAAGCGTTAGTAGAAGAGACTACCCGCGACTTAATGCCTAAAGCTTACAAGGAGGCTCTAAGCCAAAAAAATATTAAACCTATTGGTGAGCCTAATATTACGGTTGACTCGTATGACCCTTTCACGATTGTGGCTACTATTCCAGTAGAACCAACCGTTACTCTCGGCAACTACCGTGAAGTTAAATTTGAGATGCCTGTGATTGAGGATAATGAAGAAGAGGTCGAGAAGACCATCCAACAATTGCGGGATCAGAGTAGTATTTGGGAAGAACCGGAAGAGCCTCGCCCAGCCCAAGAAAACGATCAGGTCGAGCTTGAGTTGCAAACTATTCGCGAGGGAGAGCCCACCGGAGAACCCTTCCCCCGAACTGGTATACTCGGCAAGGGCGAATTGCTCGAACAAATGGATGAGCAAATTATCGGTATGATCGTTGGGGAGGGGCGCATTATTGAAGTAGCCCGCTCTAAGCCACAAGCTATCGAGGCCGTTACCGATACGCCAGAGGAAGAGACCAGTGACGAGGACGATCTGATCTATAAGGAGATCTACCAGAGCCAGCCAGCGAAGGAGACACCAGAGGCTACTACCGAAGCTAACACTGCAGAGGAAGCACCCACCGAAACACCAGAACTGCCTGAAGTGGAGACTATTCCCCTAAGCCCTGAAAAAGAGGCTAATCAGGATAATAAACCCTTGGTTTTCCAAGTCACGCTCAACTCGATTAAGGTTAAGCACGAACCAGAGCTAAATGATGAATTTGCCGCCTCGGTTAGCGACCTAGCAACCATCGAGGAACTGCGGGAGCGCATTCGCGCCAACCTAAAAGCCCAAGCGGAGTCTCAAGCCAAAAGTGAACTGCTGGAGAAGATTGTAAAGGAAATTGTAGACCTTTCCCATGTGGATGTACCACCTATAATGGTTCATTCCCAGATCCATGCGCTAGAAGAGAATGTGAGCCAACGCCTCAAACAACAGAAGCTAAGCTTGGAGCAATACTTGCAAGTGACGGGCAAGAGTCATGAGATTTTCCATGAGGAGCTACGCCCCCAAGCTGAAAACCAAGTGCGTACCTCGCTCATCTTGCAGGAACTGGCCCAACAGGAGGGTCTTACCGTAGACCAGAGGGATGTCGAGCAAGAAGTGGAACGACTGGTAATCGAATATAGCATCAACGCGCCTGAAGAAGCACGAGCCGAACAAGTCAAGCGCCTCCGTGAAGTCTTTAGGCGTAAAGAGACGCTCGATCAGATTACCAACGATGTCTTCAGTCGCAAGCTCAGTGAGCATCTGATTGAATTAGCGACCGGAATTAAGCCTGTTTTGAAAGAACCCAAATTTACCCCTCTCCATGAGGAGAAGGTTGTAACCGAGACCAGCGAAGAAGAACCAAAAGCTATCGAGGCTGAAGTTATTCTAGCAGTGGAGTCAAGTGCCGAAGATAAAACAGAAGAAGTAACCGAAGTAAAAACAGCGGAATAAGAAGTAAAAGAGATGAGAGTCAAAGGAGCCTTTCATCTTTGATACTCCGCTATCCAAATAGTAAAGCAGTTTTTTTATAAAACCAATTTGCTTCTCGCGCAGAGGCAATTACCGGAGGAATTTAAAATGGGCGATTTATATCTACCCAATCACCATAATAGCGGAAAACCCGGAGAGGCTGGTAAATTTATGACACCAGGGCCAAACACGATTGCTCCCCAATCAATTGTACCCTATGTCATTGAGAATACCAACCGGGGCGAGCGCACCTATGATGTCTATAGCCGCTTGCTACGGGAACGCATCATTTTCTTAGGCACACAAGTTGATGACCAGATTGCTAATGTGGTTATCGCACAATTACTCTTCCTCGATTACGAAGACCCCGAAAGGGATATTTCGATTTATATCAATAGCCCCGGTGGTTCGATTACGGCAGGCTTGGCAATCTATGACACTATGCAGTTTGTCCGACCAAACATAGTGACCATGTGTATGGGCCTAGCCGCGTCAATGGCAACGGTGTTACTGTGCGCGGGTGCTAAAGGCAAACGCTTTGCGTTGCCAAACAGTACCATTCACCAACACCCCGCAGGCGGTGGAATGCAGGGTTACGCCCCGGATGTGGAGATTCAGGCCCGCTATCTACTCGATATGCAGCGTCGGGTGCGTCAGATTATGGCGGATCATACCGGCCAAACCTACGAAAAGATTAGCCGCGACTTTGACCGCGACCACTATATGACCCCAACCGAAGCGAAAGACTACGGTATTATTGACACGATCATGGATGTAAATCCCGCTACCCTCAGTTAGGTTTTAGCGGAAAAGATTTAAAAGACGCTACCGTTAACGGTAGCGTCTTTTTTTGGTATCTTCTCAATTGGTAGGGGTTTATTGAATAAACCCGCCACATGCGGGGCGTATGCAATACGCCCCTACCACGAAATTTTGAGATGATACTTTTTTTGTTTTGAATTATTATCCGCCCATGCGCGTCAAGCCAATTATATAATTGATGTGAACAACCGGAAATTTATGCAGGCTGGCCTTCCGGTCGGGCCACCATTGCCCGGATTCTAAAGCTAATGGCCTTGTTTTGAGCGATGCTTTAGACCGTAGCAACCAGTTGACTTGGCCTCAAAATCCTTAGCTTGACGCTTATGGGACTAGGCCTCCCCCGTGCGCTGGGCGGCGAGGGTATCGGTAAGCTGTTGGGGCGTGATGTATTTAAGCTCCATCAAAATCTGACCGAGCATTTTGGAGGGGTTACGGGCCTGAATCGCAAGGGCTTCCTGAAGTTGCTCCAGCTTAATATATTTTCGGGCGATTAGTGCCTCACCTAGCCGAGGGAGTTGGCGCAATTTACGGCGGAGCAAGGTGGAAGCCACCAATTTCAGCGTGGTATCGCCCGTGCCGCCTTTACTGATATAATGATCCGCCCCAGCAGCATACGCCTCTTGGCGATGCTTAGAGAGTGCCTCTACGCTAAAAACCACTACTGGCACATTGCGTGTACGGGGATTAACCTTAATCGCCCGGCAGACATCTAAACCGTTGCCATCGGGTAAGGTCATATCCAAAATAACCAGATCAAACAAAGGAATGTTCGGATTCTGAAGACGACTCATGGCGCGGGCAGCCGTCATCGCTAATTCCACTACTACATCAGGAGCCAAGGTTTCCAAATCCATTTTGCTCATCGCAGCCTGAGTGGGGCTATCTTCTATTAGAAAGATTGAGATTGACATACTTAAAATACCTCTACCGGATCACTAGTCAGCCACTTAACGGTTTGTAGGGGTCTTGTATAAAGATCGAAAGAACCATCCAACTAAACCCACCCATTAATCTAATCAAAGGACGAGTATCACATGAATTTTCGCGCTCATCCAGTTTATCGCTCTGGTAATAACCCTCTACCTTAACAGTACCTTTCTGCCTAACCTAAAAGGTGATACATTAGCTTTTATTATAGCATAAGTTGGGAAAAGGCAGTAAGTTAGTCAGATTCTGGTAGATTTTAGAATTGATATGAAATACAAGAGCGCCGTCTGCTCACCGGCGCTCTTTGTATTAGGAGGAGTTAGAGAGAGAAGAATAAGAATGAGGAGTGGAAGAAGATCTAAGGGGTGGTAAGAAAAGTTTTACTCTACTCTTTTCTTACATCTTCATTTTAAGACCAAAAGGGCCACTTAAATATGGTCCAAGTCACTGTTAAGGCGTGAAGCTGTTCACCCCTTTCGAGTGTTGCGCTTCACTTACCTGAAGTGGTATAAATCACACTTCCATTAAAGCGGGCAACAATTGGTCAAGTAAAACCTGTTTGAATGGTTGCACATTTTAATATGTCCATTATACAAGGTTTATACATATAAGTAAACGGGAAAAGGGGGCAAATTCTCTATGAATTTGCCCCCAATTTAGACGAATTTGCAAAATTGATACGCCCAATTTTGGCGGTGGGTTATTCGTGATTAGGGCTATCGGTTGGGCTATCGCTGGTAGTCGGAGGGGAGAAACTAGAAGCAGAAAGAACGGTTGCGGCAGGGCTCGGTTTGACGTTAGATTTGGCTTCTACCACCGCTTTTTTATCCTCGGCGGGGGTTTTAAAGTGGTGTAAGACGGCGGAGAGTTCTGCACCGAAGAGAACAACGGCAGCCGACAGGTAGATGAAGAAGAGGAAGACAATAATACCCCCAATCGCTCCATAGGTTTTGGCGGCACTATTGGCAGCCCCAAAGGAGGTAATATAATAGGTAAAACCTACTTTCAGCAATTCAAAAAGAAGGGCCGCGACTAAGGCTCCGATTAAGATTGGTCGCCAGCGAAGTCCTTTACGGGCCGGACTGACCCGATAAAGAATCGTGAAGATGATAGTTTCCAAGCTCAGGGGGATCAGATAGGTAAAAATTAACGGTAGCATAAAGCTGAAATTTTTGGGCGAAATACCAAAGAGACTTATATCAGCCGTAAAGATCAGGTTGAAGATAATGGTAATGGTAAAGGAGGCCGCCAAAACCAAACCAATCCCTAACAATAAGACCACTCGCAGGAAGAGCTTAAAAAAGAAGTTCCGTTTATCTTTCTCTACGTCATAGGCTTTGTTAATGGCAAAGATAAGCTGGTCAAAAATACCACTGCCCGTCCAAAGCAAGGCTAAGAGCGAAGCAATACCCGCCGCCCCTGCTCCGGTAATCAAACCCTCGATCAGTTCATTGAAATTGATAGATTGACCGACCTCTTTAGGCACAGCATCCACCACCGTCTGGATAAAATCCTTACGGGTGAGGGGGTCTTGTAAGAAAAAACTACCTATTACAACAAAACCGAGAATAAGAGGGATAATACTTTGTAGCGCGTAATAAGCAATCGCTGCCGCCAAATTAAGGCAATTATCATCCATAAATTCGATGACAGTCTGTTTGGCAACCTGAAAAACACTCCTAGGGGGCGCTACTTCAGCCCCACTTTGGCTCTCCTTCGCCTTCGCCATATATCCACAACCTTACCTTTCTTTAACAGAGTTAAATTCGTATCTTCTCAATAAGTAGGGGTTGTAGGCTGGCCTATTGAATAAACCCGCCGTAGGCTGGTTTCACATTGGGCGTATGCAATACGCCCCTACCCCGAAATTTTGAGATGATACTTAAATTCTTTGAGCCAACAGAATTTGATAACCGAGGGGAACTCGCAAAAACTGTGTCCACTAGACCTCAAAAAGAGGCCCAGAATTTAAGCTCTATTATAGCAAAGTTCGGCCAATTGATTTTCCCTAATTACTAACCATTACAGTGTCACTAAATCCTTAATCTTATCGAACGTCGCCTTTGTAATACCTTGAACTTTCTTGAGATCGTCTAGGGTTTTGAAAGAACCATTTTTGGTGCGGTAGTCAAGGATGCGCTTGGATAACACCGCTCCTATACCCGGCAGGCTATCAAGTTCGGCCTGAGTAGCGGTATTAACGTTTATCTTAGCGGAGAGCGAATTGGCATTAACCGCACTATTACCCGACGAACCGGGCTGACTGGCTCCTCCGGCGGGTAGAGTAACGCCACCGTCCGGGGGGTTAGGGTCGGGCGTAATTTGGGCAGGTATTACAATGTGCATCTCGTCTTGCACTCGCAGGGCCAGATCTAAGTGAGTCTTATCCGCCTGTTCGGTAAAACCACCTGCCAAATTAATTGCATCTTCTATGCGGTCGCCCGGACGCATCACATACACGTCCGGCTTTACTACTTCCCCAGTAACATAGACCTTAATGGTGAGGTCGGGAGTTGGAGTAGGTGGTGGGTGGGTGGGACGCACCGTTGCCGTAGCCTCACTCTTGACGGCAACTGCCGAACCGACGGTAGGTGTAGGGCTGTTGAGGTTAAAGCCAGTCAGTTTGCTAACCAGCAAAGCCGAACCAACCAACAGCATAAAAAGAAGGAAGACCAAAGTACCAACATTCAAGCGGTTTGACCCACGCTTTGCTTTTTCCGGGGTGGGATTAGCCGGAGGTGGAATATCAGGAGCAACCATAGCAAAAACTCCTTAAACTTAACTGATCCAATAGTAGTCAACCTATAATCTTTATACTCAGGTAAATTTAGCACTATGTCCAGCTATTTTATTACATAAGAATTAAAAAAGCAAACTAGGCAAAACCAGACGCAAAAAGCTGAAGCAGACTAAGGCGTAGGGCAAAGGTAAATTGTATCTTCTCAATAAGTAGGGGTTGTAGGCTGGCCTATTGAATAAACCCTCTGGAGGCTGACCTCACATTGGGCGTATGCAATACGGCAACATTCGCCCATTCTTCCGCTTCTTCATCATTCTCTGGAGGCTGACCTCACATTGGGCGTATGCAATACG
>JACAUC010000265.1 GCA_013390945.1 Candidatus Chloroheliaceae bacterium | reverse complement strand
CCGATTTGCCCTCCCAACCCTTGTAGGATGGATTTCTAATCCCGATTTGCCCTCCAACCCTTGTAGGAGGGATTTCTAATCCCGATTTGCCCCCAACTAATCCCGATTTGCCCCTCCAACCCTTGTAGGAGGGATTTCTAATCCCGATTTGCCCCCTAATCCCGATTTGCCCCCAACTAATCCCGATTTGCCCTCCCAACCCATGTAGGAGGGATTTCTAATCCCGATTTGTCCCCCCGATTTCCAATCCCGACTTAGTTTTACATCGGTATGTCAAAAAGAGGCGAAAATGTTATACTTAATCAAAGGCTCCCTAGCTCTTCAGAGCGGGAAGCTTAGAAAATCTGAGGCAGGAAAGGCTATAGGTAAAGAGGCAATTAAAAGAGGCAATTAGTTGAAGGATAATATTTTTCTAACCGGATTTAGCGGCACAGGCAAAACCAGCACCGCAGCGGCTCTGGCAAAAATGCTAGGCTATGATTACATTGATACCGACCAATTGATCGAACGTCAGACCGGGCGTAAAATCGCCGAAATTTTTGCAGAGGATGGTGAAGAAGCCTTTCGGCGTTTGGAAAAAATTGCCCTAGAAGAGGTAGCTAAAGGCGATTACCAAGTAATTTCGACCGGGGGCGGAATTGTACTCTCAAAGGCTAATCGCACTGAAATGGTCTCTAACGGCTATGTGGTCTGCCTAGATGCTTACGCCGAAACAATTTATGTGCGCCTCCTGCTGGATACCACACCAACCGACCGCCCCCTTTTGCAGGCTGAAGACCAGTTCGAGCGGATTCAGAAACTTAAAATACAACGCGCCCCTTTCTACGCCGAGGCCGATTGGACAATTCATACCGACTTTCTGACTCCGGCAGAAACCGCCGCCGAGGTTGAACATGCTCTACAGTTTATGCGGCGGCGCAGCATAACCAAGCGCGGAGAAGGTCACCCAGTGGTTACTACCGGGCAAGCCCCTCTAAAAGATCCACGCAACCCCCTGATAGTGAAGACCACTAGCGGAACGTATCTGGTCTTGTTCGGCAATGGTTTGTTGGGACAAATAGCCACCTTATTACAGGAATATGTGCCAGAAGTAGCAGGTCGGGCCATCTTTATTATCAGCGATTCGCAGGTGGGTGAAATCTATGGTAAGCAAGTGACGGAGGCATTGGCGCAAACTGGCTATCGGGTAGCCCTTAAAACTGTACCCGCAGGCGAGGAGAGCAAAAGCCTAACCCAAGTTGCCGCGCTCTACGATTGGTTACGGGCGGAAAGGGCCGAGCGTAAGGATTTAATACTGGCGTTGGGTGGCGGAGTGGTGGGTGACTTGGCGGGGTTTGTCGCCGCTACTTGGTTGCGCGGCATTCCCTTTGTCCAAGTGCCAACTACGGTGCTGGCAATGGTTGATAGCAGCGTGGGTGGTAAAACTGGGGTAAACCTGCCGCAGGGCAAAAATCTAGTCGGTGCCTTTTATCAACCCCGGTTGGTAATAGCCGATGTCTCAACTTTAGCCAGTTTACCAGATAGGGTTAGACGTAGTGGTTGGGCCGAAGTAATCAAACATGCCATTATTCCAGGAGCCGACCCCGACGAACAAGGGGCATTACGGCGTTTCACCCGACTAGAAGAATTTTGTGATCGGCTACTGGTGGGTGAGCCAGAAATTACGGCGGAGATCTTACGCGAGTCGGTAGCGGTTAAAGCCGGGGTAGTGGCGATAGATGAACGCGAGACTGGTTTGCGTATTACGCTCAACTACGGGCATACCATCGGTCATGCGCTGGAAGCGGCCAGTGGCTATACCGAACTGCTACATGGTGAAGGTATTGCTATCGGGATGCACGGGGTGGCTCTGCTGAGCCAGCAATTAGGGTTGTGCGACGCGACCTTTGTGGAGCGGCAGCGTCACCTGCTAGAACGTTTCGGCTTACCCCTTTCGGCTCCGCCAAACCTAGATAGCGTTAAAGCTCTGGCAGCGTTGCACCTAGACAAAAAGAGTGAAGCCGGGTCAGTTCGTTGGATTTTGCCACGAGACTTGGGCCGAGTTGAAATTCGCAGGGATTTACCCGCTACCGCCGTAGAAGAGGTGCTTCTCTCCAGATTAAATGATAAATAATGCTGATTTCTAATATCTTCTCAACTTCTCAATTGGTAGTTGCTTGTAAGGCTAAAAAGTGCGAAAATAAGGTGTTACCATAGGGAATAATTGGTTAAGTTTGGAGGAACTAATTGATGAAACGCTTGGATTATGCTAGTCGAAAATCGCTCCTTTGCCTCTCACTTGGGGTATTACTTTTAAGCGCTTTACTACTTTCTGCCTGCGGGGGAGAGCAGCCAACGGCTACGGTTGCGCCACCAACGATAGTACTTTCGCCCACCCCTGTACCACCGACCACGATTCCTACCCCTGTGCCTACCGCGACCCTTGCTCCGGTAGCTACCACGGAGTGGGGCTCGGTTAAATCTACCGGGGCGGAGGTAAAAGCGGTTCCCGATAATAGCGCACCCACACTCGAAAAACTGAGTGGTTTTACTATTGTATCTTGGCAACGCAAATTGCCGGACGAAAGTTGGTTGGAGCGCTCTGGGGGCGGCTGGATTCAACGCCGAGAAGTAATTATTTACAATAACGAATCCGAGGCTCGTCGCGGTGTACCTCAACCTGTCGCACAACCCTCCCAGATTCCAACCTACAATCCCAATCCAGTTCAAGTTAGCAATCCCTCCTACACCTTTGCTCCTATCACCGGGCCGGATGCTGGCTTCAAAATTAATATTCCTACCCCTACCCCTACCATTGCTAAGCCTAGTCTACCACTTGGGACACCGATTGGGACAACGGTGGCGGCCTCTAACAGCCCGGAAACTAAGCCTGCCGCCACAGTAGTGCCACCTACGCTCGCCCCAAGGCCAACCCTCCCACCCGGTGTTCCTACCGCAATTCCTCCGGGCGGCTTATAGCTAATCGCGTAAAACTACGCACTTTTAAGGGCAGTGGATATAAATGCAGGATTGGCAATTTTAAGAAGAGCAAGAAGGGTCTAAGAGGTTAATTATATAATTTAGGGGTAGAGCCAGTGAATAGTCCTGTTATAGTAGTTGAGTATAATGAAGAGTGGCCTGCCATTTACGAACGAGAGCGGCAGCTTATAGCTTCGGTGCTGGGTGAAACAATTATAGCCATTGAACATGTAGGTAGCACAGCAGTGGTGGGGTTGAGTGCCAAGCCGATTATTGATCTGATGTTAGTGGTAGAACGGCTAGAGCCGGGGGAAGTTTATGCCCGCTACCTAGAAACGTTGGGCTATCTATTTGTGGCAGATGCGGGTAGTAGTGACCGCCACTTTTTCAAAAAGGGCGAGTCACGCAACCACCATCTGCACCTTGTAGAAGAGGGTAGCCAAGAGCATCGTCGGCTTATAGCCTTCCGCGACTATTTACGGGCGCATCCTGAAACGCGGCAGGAATACGAAGCGTTAAAGAAAGCACTAGCACTCCAGTTTAGATTCGAGCGGGAAGCCTACACTAAGGCTAAAACGGAGTTTGTAAGGTCTATCGAAGCGCGTACTCTATAATTCATTCTGGGTGAGTTTGCAGGAACGTTTTATCGCTTATCTCAGTACTCTGTTGACGGGGTATATTTTAACTGAAGATTCAGAAGACTCAAAGGAGGATTTGGCGGCTTTTTAGAAAGACTTAAACCTGAATGGCGTGGACGCTAGGCAGGCCGAAAGATAAAAAAACGAAATTAGGCGGAACTTTTATCTTTCCACACTGGGGCAATTTGGGACACGGGACATTGACTTTTAATGTGCCAATGCTGGTACATTAAAAAGTTAGGTTGATTTACGCTGTTTTTTCTCCTCTTATCGTTTCTCACCCCTATTTCCTGCTTAATCGTGACAATACCGTTGGCTGGTTTTATCGTTTACAAATTTCCAAAAATGTTCAGAAATGTTAGGTACATTACATGTGCTTTGGAAAAAATGTGGTATTATAGATTACCATAAGGACAAATTAAAAATGTTCTTTGTGGGACAAAAAACGAAGTACAAGTAAGAGGGGAATCTTTTATGACCGTCGAAAAGCCTCTAAGTCTACTGGAAGGACTAGCACCAATCGTCGGATTGCGTATTCGCGAATCTCGTACCGAAAAAGGGATGAGCCAAAAAGACCTTGTCGGTGAGCGTTTTTCTAAGAGTTACATTAGCTCAATCGAGCGTGGTAAAATTACTCCTTCGCTCAAGGCATTGGAATATATTGCCAAGCGGTTAAGTGTGAGCGTCTCCTATCTTCTAACAGGTCTCCATCCAAGCCAACAAAACAGCCATCAGACGATGATAACCGTGTTGGATGAGGAAGAATCACCGGCCCGCTGGGATCTGCTTATCACCGAGGCACGGGTGTTACGTGAGCAGCACCGCTTTGAGCAGGCGAGGTCATTACTTATCACCAAAGTACGGGTTCGTCAACTGAGCGTCGAACAACTCAAGCAGCTTCATTTTACCTTAGCTCAGCTTTATATTGACCTAGGTAACACTACCGACGCACTTCCCGAATTGGAAACGGCCCGTGATCTAGCGGATAAGACGAGCGACTTTGAGATGTTGGCTCGTGTTCGCCAGTTGACCGGCTCCACTTATATCTTGCAGGGCAAATCGGTCTTGGCAATCGAGCAATTGAGAGGAGCTTTACAGGCTATCGAAACGGGCCTAATTAAAGAATTTCACTTCAAACTGGCCGTTTATAGTAATTTGGGAATCCTTCATCACCAGCTTGGTGACGAACGGGAGGCTATCGCGATGTATCGGGAGGCACTACGAGTAGCCGAGGATAGTTCCAGCCCAGATAAGTTGGCAAGTCTCTATTGGAACCTCTCCGCCACCTATCGGGAGAGTGGCAACTTGGCTCAAGCTCGTCTTTACGCTACCAAGAGCCTAGCCCTCTATGAGAGCTTTTCTGATCTGCGAATGTTGACCCAACTCCGCTCCGGGTTTGGGGTGATTATGATGGAGGCTAAGCAGTTTGAAGAGGCCGAGCAGCAATTTGACTTGGCACTGAAACTGGCTAACGAACAAAATAACCCCGAAGCTTTGGTAGCCGCCAATATGAACCTAGCCGACCTCTATCTGGAGCAGGGCGATACCCGAAAAGCCCGTCACTACAGCGATGCGATGCAGTGCCATCTCGATGCGGCAGATCCTATGACTCGCGGTCAAGCTTACAGCAGTCGCGGTAGTTTTCTGGCAGCAATGGGCGATAATGATAATGCGGTTTACAACTTTGAGCAGGCTGTTCAATTGATCGAAAAGACCCCGGCCAAAGAACTACTCAGTAAAATCTATTTCCGCTATGCCCGTACTCTCAGTGCCAAAGGCGAACCAGTTCGGGCCGCCGAACTATTCGAGCGGGCCTATCGCCAGTTAGGTCGCCCAGGATTGGTGGCAGAGCGTTAATCAAAGGACGGAGCCTTTTCCTACAGGAAAAGGCTCCGTCTTCAGTGGGATGCCGCTCAGTCGGTTGATAATTCTCCAAACCGTCTTCAGTGGGATGCCGCTCAGTCGGTTGATAATTGTACTAAATTAACCCTAGGCGTTCAAAGGCGACCTGGATATGCTTGAGATGGTAGCCATAATCAAAGAGACCTTTTAATTCTTCAGGCGTAATTTTGGCACTGATGGTTGGATCGCTCAGCAAGCCCTCAATAAAGCTGGTGCGTTCTTTCCAAGTACGCATCGCATATTTTTGCACCAATTTGTAAGCCTCTTGACGATCCAAGCCCTTCTCCACTAGTTTCAAGAGTACCTGCTGCGAGAAGGTCAAGCCGCCACTACTTTCAAGGTTATACTTCATCGCCTCTGGGAAGACCGTTAGGTTAGCCAAAATATCGTTGGTATCGGCCAGCATAAAATCTAGCACCAAACAGGCATCTGGGAAGATAACTCGTTCGGTGGAGCTATGGCTAATGTCGCGTTCGTGCCACAGTGCTACATTTTCAAGGGCAGTGGTGGCATAGCCCCGCAGTAGACGCGCTAGACCTGCAATGCGCTCCGAACGGTGGGGGTTGCGTTTGTGGGGCATTGCCGAAGAACCCTGCTGTTTCTCCCCAAAAGGCTCCTCTACCTCGCGTACCTCGGTTCGCTGTAAGTGGCGAATCTCCACCGCGAATTTCTCCAGCGAAGCCCCTACCAACGCCAAGGTGCTTATGTATTGGGCGTGGCGGTCACGTTGCAAAGTTTGGGTAGAGACTGGAGCGGCTTTTAGACCTAGTGCCAGACACACCTCGTCCTCCAAATCGGGCGGAACATTGGCGTGAGTGCCAGTGGCACCCGAAATTTTGCCCACCGCGATCATTTCACGGGCCTCATCCAGCCTTTTAAGATGGCGGCGTACCTCGTCGGCCCAAACCGCCAGCTTAAAGCCAAAGGTAGTTGGCTCGGCGTGCATCCCATGGGTGCGCCCAATCATGACTGTATCCTTAAACTCCAATGCCCTCCGCTCCAAAATGGCCTGCAATTCGGCGGTCTCGTGCCGAATTAGGTCTAATGCCTCTACCGCTTGCAGCGAGAGGGCGGTATCTACCACATCGGTGCTGGTTAGGCCCAAATGGATAAAACGGGCCTCCGGGCCGACCGTTTCGCCGGTGGCTCTCAAGAAAGCAATTACATCGTGATCGGTCTCGCGCTCGATTTCCTGCATCCGTTTTAAGCTACAGCTACCCTGCCGAATGGCAGGCATCGCCTCTGGTGGAATTACGCCCCGCCCGGCCCAAGCCTCACAGACGGCCTTCTCCACGGCCAGCCACGCCTCTATCTTGTTCTCATCCGACCAGATCCGCGCCATCTCCTCGCGGCTGTACCTTTCAATCATTGAAATCTCCTGCTTATTTTCATATAGTTCTTGGCCCCTACATTGGGACAAATTTGCGCTAGAACCTTGTTACTATAGCAGGTAAAGGAGGGCTTTTCAACAAGAGAAATTACAACTTTACACTTTTGGGATAGACTTTTTGCTTATAATTTGCTATGCTATTGGTAGTACGCTACGTAAAAAAGAACGCTCGGTAAAAAGTTTAAAAGGAGAGGTTTATGGCGAATTGGTGGTTTTTTCCTATCGCGGTGGTAGTTGCGGCGGCTTTCCAAGTTTTGCTCGGTAGTAAAACCAAGTGGCCGGGTACGTGGGGTTGGGTACTCTGTATCATCGGCATTGGTATTTGGGTGGCAGATGACTTTAAATCTTGGTCGGGTCTTGGTCTCGCCTTTATGGTGATCGGCACGATTATAGGATTTGCCGGAGTGTTAACCAGTTCTAACAGCCCAGCCAAGTAGCAACCGGAAGCTTTGTTAAGAATGGCTGACCTAGTGGGGTCAGCCATAATTGACGACTAAACTAGTTTCGGGTGAAACCTAACTGCTTCAAGAGGTCTAGCTATGATTGTATGGCATAGTCAAGGGCTTGATTTATAGCTGCGCCCTCTGAGAAAGCCAATTCAAAAGTTTCTCCACCTATTACCTCTTGATAGAGGCTACCTTCTAAGCTTACCCCTCATTTCACCTGTAACCTTTAACGACTGCTGCAAGGCTTCCGCTAGACGCATGGCCTTTAGCATGTATAAAGTCACATACCCGGATTCTAAAGCTAACTTTTGAACCTGTGTTAGCTGTAACCTAGGTCAACGTAACCCAAGTTGGTTGTTCAAAATCCTTAAACCCACTGCCTTCTACAAGGGAGGGATGCAATGTCGGGATTGGAAATCCCTCCTACAAGGGAGGGATGCAATGTCGGGATTGGAAATCCCTTCTACAAGTGGAGGGATGCAATGTCGGGATTGGAAATCCCTTCTACAAGTGGAGGGATGCAATGTCGGGATTGGAAATCCCTCCTACAAGTGGAGGGATGCAATGTCGGGATTGGAAATCCCTCCTACAAGTGAGGGATGCAATGTCGGGATTGGAAATCCCTCCTACAAGTGGAGGGATGCAATGT
>JACAUC010000264.1 GCA_013390945.1 Candidatus Chloroheliaceae bacterium | reverse complement strand
CATCAAGTCTTCAGGTATTACCACCATTGGTAGGATATGGCTCCGTCCATTGATTGGTCAAGCCTCCCCCTCGTCCCCACTCTCCCTCCCCATCCGGTATTTTATATCATAATTAATGATAAAATCTAATTCCTCCTCCGTGAAACCGTAGTGTTCGGCTAGGACGCGGTCTATCTGGTCTATTATGGGCTTGGATTTCTGGATTTTAAAGGATTGAGTCTCTGTACGCCCCGTTTGTTTTTGAATACGCACAAGCATCGTACTATTATCTTGTAAGCTTTGTAAATATGTATGCCCAAGTGAGGTTATTTTTGAATCATCAAAAAGCGAAGGTGGAAAAGGAAATTTTTGAATATCGCTTGGATTCAGGTCACGGCAATTTGTGGTAATAGTATACCACCACCAAAAAAGATCACTGCTTAACGTAGCAATCGAGGGATTGACCATTTTGTTCTCTCGAAGTGAAAACCACGTCTCTCTGGTAGAATGACCTGCTTTCTCATTAACTTTGAAATCTGGTGCAAAGTTGGTAAAAACTTTCCAATATAAACCACCAGTCGTGCGATAAAATACCCTGTGTTCGCTTTTCACCGTGAAATGGCTAAAAGTCGTATTCACCTTTAAAAGCTTTTCTAGTAAATAACGCTCAATTTCATTGCCAGCTTTAGGAACCCAAAAGGAATTTCGTTGTCTTGGGGCTTCCACAAAGCTAAGATATGGCATTAAAAGACTTCGATTATCAGAAGTCCATTTCTGATAATTTGTGGAATAGGTTTTCCTAGCCTCTGCTTGCTTGGCTACAAAAATAGTTAGGGCGCGATTAACGGTATCAAATAATTTTCCAGGCCGCCAAGAATAATTAGAGTACCAAACAACTCTACTTTGTTCTAGTAGTTGCTGGACAACCTGCATTCTCTGGGTAGATACCAAAGCCAAAGGAACAATCATACTTACAGCACCAGTGCTACGTAGTAATTGTAGACTACGCTCAATACACATAGCATGAATAGCACTACTTTCGGCGGATTTGAAATTACGGGGAGCATAATCCACCTCCCGCAATTCAAGGTAAGGCGGGTTCCCAATAATCACATCAAAGCCGCCCTCTGCCATAATCCCATAGAACTCCACAAACCAATGGAAGGGCTGGTGAGAAATACGCCACTTCTCTAAGGCCGCCTCATACTCTTTCTTCTTGGTTAGGTGGAGCAGGTCAATCCCATATTCTCCGGCTAGGTAGCGGTCTAGTTCGGCTTGCAATTCGGCGATTTGGGTGCGTAACTTCTGCTTCTCTTGGGCAATTGCCACAGCCACGCTTGCCTTATCTTCACCCACAGCGTATTGGGTCTGGAAATTGCGAAATAGTTTGAAACTGCTGTCTACTTCCTTCGCCTTTTGCTCTATTCGCACTTTGGCCCCATCAAAATCAAACTTGCGATCAATCGCGGCTTTCGCCTCCTCAAAGGTCGCAAAACCCACCAGCGTATTGCCGGGCCGAATGTTGAAATCAATATCGGGCAAGGGCTCGACTTGCTCCACCTTCTCTATCTGGGCTACTAGTTTCAGGAAGAGGCGCAACTTGGCTATCTCCACCGCCTCCGCCATTATGTCCACACCGTAGAGGTTTTGGATAATGATGGATTTCAGCACAAAGTAGCGGCGATTCGGGTGTAGGTCTACCAACCGCAGCAACTCTTCAAATTTTCGGTAGAGTGCGACGGCTTCAGGCTGGTCTGCTTCCGAAATAAACCGCCCCATCCGTTCGAGGCAAGCCTCATAAAGCGGCTCCAGCAGATTGAGCGCGGCAAAGAGAAACGCCCCTGAACCACAAGTCGGGTCTAGCACCTTCACATTAGCTATCGCCTGATAGAAAGACCAGAGGAAGACCGGATCGCTACAATTCTCAATCACATCCTGAGCAAATTGCCGAATATTCAGGTTATAGGTAATCAGGTCATTGATGGACTGGATTTCACCTGCCACTAACTTGACATAAATCTCCTCATAACGCTTGCGCCGGGCCACTACCTCGCGCCAAATTTCGGTAGGCAGCGCATAGTCATCTAAAGCAGCTTTGTTCCAATTAGTACGCTTGGAAATTTCGGTAAGACCATCCGCGATTTCAGATGGTAGCTCTTTTTCAATACCATGCTGGACAGCAGGATAGATGTAGCGATTGGGGTTGTCGCGAAGCAGTTGCCACGCCGTAACATTGTCGGCCTCGACTCCAGCCTTATCAAAGAGGAAGGGAATGATCGTATTTTTGGAGATATATTCGGTAATATCCTCTTTGGTGTAATACGCCCCCATCTGCTTCTGATTAATGTACTTTTCAAAGATATAGCCCAACACGTCCGGGTTAATCTCGTTATCCGCTCGGAGGGGACGTTCGTCCAAGTGCCAGCTATAAGCATCGAAAAAGGTAAAGATCCGCTCAAATGCTTCGTCAGGTATCTGAATGTCCGGGTTATGGCGTTCCAACTCGTGTACCTCAAAGAGGCCACCATTCAGGTAAGGCACTTTACCCAATAATTCGGTTAGCTCCGGGGAACGGGTCTGCTGTCCCAAGCCTTCATGAAAGAGGCGCAACAAGAATTGGCGATAGAAGCCATGAAATTTACCCGTACCGTAACTATGTTGAAGCCGTTGCAAGCGGTGACGCAGATAGCTAGTGTCACCATCCAGAAAGCCCTTCTTCTGGATAAAGTAGATAAACATCAAGCGGTTGAGCATCAGCGAAGCATACCACTCGCTATCACTCTCTACCGGAATATTTTGGATAAATTTCAGGAAAGCAGCGTGTTCTTTCTGGAACCGCTCATAGAACTTTTTGGTAATGGTCTCGACATCAAACGCTTTCTTGACCTTGCCTTTCACCTCCCCAATAATAATCGTGGCCTCTTCCTCAAAACTTACCAGTAACTCTTGTAACTTTTGAAAAAGGCTCTCGCCGCTCTGATGCTTGTGGTAGGTAGATTCGCGGCAGCCATCGGGCTTGCCTGTTTCGCGGCGTACCCATTGCCAGATTTGGGTAGTTTTGGCGGTATCGGCAAAGATAATAATGTGTTCGTGAACCGATTTGACCACTTCACGCTCAATCCTGCGACGGATAGCGTAATCCGGCAGGTGGGTGGTAGTGCAGCAGTAGACCACCAGCCCGCCCTTTTCGGCAATAGGGGTCAGGCGATAGGTCTGCTCATCCAGAGCCACGAACAAGTCTTTGTTATACCTATTCCAACCCAATTCCTCGATAAAGAGGTTTGTTAGGTTAAAATCCTTGATATTTTGTATTACCTTGTTGCGATTTAGCGGCATATTTTATACAGCACTTTCTTTTCGTTACTCAATATTTCAGGGTAGGGTGAAACGACTACCCGTATGTTAACATGGTAGGGCTTGCCGGGCAAAAAGACCGGATAGCAACTTGACCATAATAGAAAACAATGCTAAACTTTACCTAGTTATATAAATAACTGGATAAAAACGTAAGTTTCCTCTTGGTGTGTCGGCCCTTATTGGTAGGGCGCGGGACAGGTGAAAGCGGTTAGTTGTAAAACTAATGCCAGCAATATCCCTGCGAGCCTTGAGGTTTTTAATTTCATATCTCATTTAATACTACCTTCTTCTGAATAATGCTGTAAAGTTCTTTGTTATTCGTCTCGTAGCTATCCATAACCATACCAGCAATCATATCGGCCAATTGCAAACAATCCTCTTTCTTGGAGTCTCCCGGTGAAATCTTACTTTTACAGGTAAGGTTCTGTTGACGCAATTCTTTAGAAAGTGCTACCCTCATCTCAGGAATAATTTTGTCATGTTTCGCCTGATCAATCGTAAGGTGAAATTTAGTAAGTGGTGGGGAAAGATCAGCTATTGCCAGAGATATGAGCGGAATAACCAATGTATTGGTGAGCAAGTTACCACCAAATAGAGAAAAACTTCTCGCTTGTGAACTATGCTGTTTATCAAGTACCGCAACATAAGCCGTGAAGTTGTGCTTAACAAGCTCTGCAAAAAAAGGTTGGCGTTTCTTTACATCAAGAGTATGGTATTTAAATTCATATCCAAGTTTAAGATTTAATATCCCACGCAACTCAATTATCACATTCTGTGTTGCATATTTATCTTCAGTGCTGATTACGCACAAAACGTAAAAGGGTTTAGAGCCTCCAGCTTTCAAGGTTTTGCCCAACTGAAACCCAGGATCGCCTGCTGCATCAAAATAAAAATAATGCATTAGTTTTGGTCTTATTCATCAATTAAACAGCCCCAACGAGCAGATAATTTTGGGTTCCTCGATTTCCCCTTCTTCGTGGACAATGCACAACCGATCATCTTTATATAAATTAGTCACCAGTTCGGCCAAAGCTTCATCCTTAATTCCGCTCTTCAACTGGCGGTTCAAGGTATCTTTGGCGGCATCCCGCAACGGATAATGCAAAATCTGATGTATCGCTTTGAGCAGAGTTTGGTGGGCCTCAGTCCTCTCAAACAAACCGCCTCTGAATTTATCGGCATAAGCGTTGAGCTTCCCATAGGTACGGAACCTTGCCCCGCCCGATTTTCCTAGTCCGCCTGTAGTCTGCTCTACCTCGGCAATCAGCCGCACTCCCTCTTCCACGAGGCTGTGATGTTGCTCATTTCTCACAATGGCCGGAGTGTTGGGGGAACATTCCGCCGCCCGGAGGATTGCCAGTTGGGATTGAGTAACACTTTTGCCGTTCTGGTCTATCCAGGCTAAGGCATCATTACCTTCGGTGGTACTAATATAGAGCAAGACCCCCTGTGGTTCGGTGGGACTACCGACATACTGGCGGGTAGAGTAGACCACCTCCGGCATAGCGGCAATTTTCGCTTTGAGTGAGGGGTCAGCATCGGTAGCATTTTTCCAAATCTGGTAAGCGTAGGAGGCCAAGTCTACTTCATTATCGGTCTCTCCGTCCAAGATACCTGATTTCTCGTGGTAGAGACTAGTAAGCAGGGCAGTGGATTCCTTATCACCATCATCCTCAAAGAAAGCCTCATCCGTCCCGACTACCTCGGCATTTTGGCGCAGCCGTTCCCGCACTCTGGCCCTCAGCCGAATGATTTGCTCTACCCCATCAGCCGGAAGGAAGGTATAGCACAAAATCTTAGCGGCTTGCTGCCCAATCCGGTCTACGCGCCCGGCCCTTTGAATTAGCCGGATGATAGCCCAAGGCAGATCGTAATTGACCACAATCGCCGCATCCTGTAAGTTTTGACCTTCGGATAGCACATCGGTGGTTATCAGTACCCTGATTTCTTGTGGTATGGAGATCTTTTCGCGATGATTATTGCTGACCGGACTAAAACGCCAAACTAGGTCGGTGGTATCCTCGCTATCGCCAGTGACCGCCCCAACTGATTTAATACCCTTACGTCTAAGCTGCTCGGTTAAATAGCGCACCGTATCGGCAAACTGACTGAAAATAAGCACCTTTTGGTCGGGATGGGTCTCGCGTAAGAGTTTTACCAGCGCGTTTAATTTGGCATCGTGGTCAGCTTCCCAACCGCCACAGCTTGTCAGTACCTTGAGCAAGGCCAGTGCATCTTCCATTAGGTGTTTTTTCAAATCGGTATTGAGCAGGGTAGGACGCAGCCATTTGAACCGTTTTTTCAGCTTCCCGGCAGCATATTCCTTATAGACCGCTTCGGCTCGTGCTAGATATTCCTCTCTAGTACGCAAGGGCTGAGTATTAGCATTTGGAAGAGTAGAAACATTAATCTCCTCAGTGTCGGATTCAGGTGAAGCATCGTCGTCAATCGCTTCCACTCCACCGGGCAGGGCCGCTTCTGCGTCGCCATCATAGGTGTTAGTATCCAGTAGACCAGCATCCTGACTACCCAGAGGTAAATCTAGTCCGTGTTCTAGGGCGTAGATAAAGACATAGTTTCTTAAAATGTGCCGTTCGATAGACTGAATGAAGGCAGGGCCACCACTCTCCAGCCGCTTAAAGAGGTTAGTCCGACAAAAGCCCATCAACCGTTTTCCGGCCCGGCTCAAATTATCCAGTTGCTTCTTTTCGGCTGCGTCTGGTTTTTGTTTGGGCTTCGTCAAGATATAGTTACCTAAGCCATAGCGGGGCAACTTGAGGCCATTGACCGCTTCCACTACCCCCTCGGAATAGAGCAGGGCGTATTGGTTAGAGGCTTTTTTCTCATCTATTGCAAACTTAATGGTACGTGGCACTCTATCCGGGAAGTAGGAGCGGCTACCATCCTCAAAAGTAAGATATTTCCGCCCGTTAGTCTTATCCAATTGGGCATAATTCTCTTGGATAAAGCTACGGGTGCGCCGCACCATATAAAGGCGCATCAGGTCCCGCCAATCGTCAATGTGTTCACTCTTCTCAAAGGCGGCTAACGTGCGGGGCTGCACTTGGAGAGCGTTTAACTCTGCCTCACTCAACTGGCTCAAGAACTTTTCTGGCCTGATTCCCAAATCCTGCTCCCCTGATACAAACAGGCGAAGTTGTGATGAAAGGTCAAGGAAGGTCTTATTATAGGGTGTAGCCGTCAGTAGAATACACTTGCTATCGTTAGTTTCGATATATTCTTGGATAGCCCTAAAGCGTTTGCCCTCGCGATTGCGGAGATTGTGGCTCTCATCCAAAATAACCAGTTTATAGCGGGGTAGTTTCGATAAATCCTCCGACCGGGCCATCCCAATTGACATTACTTTCGCTTGGATGCTGTAACGAAACATATAATCTTCCCACATTTTGACTAGGTTTTTGGGGCAGATTATCAAAACTTTCATCTGCTGATCTTCTTGGAAGATCCGGGCTAAAGCAGATGCCATCATAGTCTTACCGAGGCCAACCACATCCCCTACCAATACACCGCCCCGCTTGTTGAGGTGATGGGCCGCAATTTTGACCGCCGCCACCTGAAAATCAAAGAGCTTATTTCTAAATTCGCGAGGGATAGAATATTCAGCCAGACCTGCGCGGGCTTCTTGTGAAAGGTGATAGGCCATTTTGAGGTAAATGTGGTAAGGCCGGATCATCTCTTCCCTAGCCCAACTGGTATCTATAATCTCGGCCAAATCTTCCGAAATATCGAGACACCAGCGATCCTCCCAGCGATCATTGAACCACTTTTCCAGTTTCTTACAAGCGTCCTGATCTAACACATCTATATTTAACTCGCCCTGCGCCGCTAACCCGGCCATAGTTAGATTGCTACTACCAAGATAACCTATCTTCGGGGTAGCTATATCTTTGCGGTAGAGCATATAAAGTTTGGCGTGTAGGCGATTCCTCAGAAAGAGTTTGACCACCAGTTTCTTAGCTTTAAGCTGGGAACTAAGGCGGCGCAGGCAATCTTCGTCAGCATTATTGGGCGCACCAAAAGTGAGTTGAGACCGAAACTCTTCGGCCATTTGCCGTTTCAAGCGTAAAGCGCGTTTCTGGTCAATTACCGTTTGGCCCTCTTTGGTCAGACTACGTTCCAAGCGTAACTCTTCTTTTGGCAGGCTTTGCATCCCAATCATCAAGCGGCAACACGCGCCCTCACCGCCAAGCCAAGGTTCGATGAAGCTATCGAGTTGTCCCCAACCTCTCAGATTGAAATAGCCGACCGAGAAGTCAGCGCGGTACGCTTCCTTGATAAAACCCTGTAGGGCTGGTAAGAGCTTTTGATCTGGTTCGATATTATCATAAATATTTGGCAAAGTTTTAATTAGCCTCTTGTAGCATCTCAAGTAAATTTTCGAGCAGTGCTTGATTGTTACTTGAGTATGGTGCTAGAGCAGTTTTTACGTATCATCTCAAAATTTCGTGGTAGGGGTGTATTGCATACGCCCAATGTGACGCGGGTTTATTCAATAAACCCCTACTTATTGAGAAGATACGTTTTTACAGTTAATTGTTAAGACATTCTAGAATAGGATTGTAGCATATTAGGTCAAAAAGCTAAAGGGGAAATAAAGAAAAGATTTTAAAAAGAAAAAAGCCGCAGTGGCCTA
>JACAUC010000263.1 GCA_013390945.1 Candidatus Chloroheliaceae bacterium | reverse complement strand
TTCAAAGAGATTAGGCAATTTTGCTTTGAAACGAGCCGCCAGCTTTTTGACAAACTCCTCAGATAACTCCAGAAGGTAAACTTGGGTAACACCGCCCTTGTGATTGAAAATACCACCCTCTTTAATCCGCCAATCCTGCGGAATAGAATCCAGATAAATTGGTTCGGGCAAATCATAGTACCTAACTTTAGCAAGATACCCTAAATCTTGGCTTGTAACAGAACCAGGTCTAGGTAATTGTCTGGAATTTTCAAGTACCTGACTAACTGCACGTAGCGTTTTAGAATAATTAAAAACTAAATCACCCGGCTGAAGATGACTAACATTAGTATGGTGGGAAAAAACTCTGCCACCTTTACCATGTAAGGGAGCCCAAAGATAGCCACCTTCTCGTTCATATTCGTAGTTAAATCCTTGATTAACCCACCAGTAGCGTATTTTAGGAGACATCGTATACTTACCTTTACTCCGTTGTAAGCTGTAATAGACACCGCTAATCTTTGTTAGGATAACAATTAGACTCAATTATTGTTCAAATAAGGTGGAATTGGGCAACCCCCAATTTATTCCTCTTCGTAAAGCAAGGCTCCCGCATTGGTGTAAACGCGCCGGATGCGTGACCCTAAGCCAGTTAGCACCTCCCAAGTGATAGTATCGCAGGTGGTGGCAACTTCTTCTAAGGTTACTTCTGCCGTGCCTTGTCGTCCAATTAGGACAACCTCATCCCTTTCTGCCAACGGTGGGTGATCGGTTACATCCACCACAAATTGATCCATCATGACCCGGCCCAACACTCGCGCCCGTTTACCACCAATCAAGACTTCACCTTTATTAGAAAGGTTACGGCGATAGCCATCGGCATAGCCCACTGGAACTAACGCAAGCTCTTTTGGAGCCTCGGCCTTAAAGGTCAGGTTATAACCTACCCCCTCGCCCGGTTCTAGCCCACTCAGGCGGGCTACTCGGCTTTTAAGGGTTAGGCAAGGCTCTAGTTGAAGACCGTCTAATCGAGATTGTTCGGAAGGGTAATAACCTAGCAGCGAGAGACCGACGCGGACTATCCTACGTCGGGAAGAGGGCAGATTAATGGCCGAGGCACTATTGGCAAGGTGTTCTTGAGCGAAGCGGAAACCTTGCGCCAAGAGCAGATCACGGGTCGCGTCAAAGCGGCGCATTTGCTCGTAGACAAAACCGGGGTCAGCTTCGTCACCTGTCGCAAAATGGGTATAAAGCCCCTGCAAGGTGAGGCCGGGTGAGGCCGCGATTAAACGGGCCAATGCTAGAGCTTCCGGTGGTTCCAGCCCGGAACGATGTAGCCCTGTCTCTAGTTTGAGTTGGACAGGCAGAGGCGTATTCCGCCACCGGATGCGGCGGGTGGCTTGAGCCAGAGCTTGCACCAGTGTGGCATCATTCACTGTCACCGTTAGACCTGCTTCGGCGGCAGCCTCGGCTCCTTCGGGCGGTACATAGCCCATCACTAAGATTTGACCCGGTAAACCAGCCTGACGCAAAGTTACCCCCTCTTCGCAAGAAGAGACCGCCAAACTAGAGGCTCCTGCTTCTAGTGCGGTGCGGGCGATGGGAACTGCTCCCAGACCGTAACCATTGGCTTTGACCACCGCCATTATTTTGGTTTGATGTCCAAAAAGTTTTTGCAAAGCTTTTAGATTAGCTCCCACTGCCCCCAAGTCTACCTCGGCCCAGGCACGATAAGGAGCCTTTTTGGTAAGCGGCTGAGTAAGTGGACGCATGGGGTTCAAGGTCATTTGCTATACCTCATCTCGCAAATCATCCAGCGGGGTTGCATTTGTTGTCCCGACCGTTTCGTCCTCTTCCAGTTCCCGAACCATCAATTTTATCAAGTCAGAGCGGCTAACAATCCCGGATAATTGTCCATCTGGCCCAACGACCGGAATAGGATTGACCTCTTTTTTCATCATCAAAGTAGCTAGTTCTTGGACACTGGCCTCTTCTGAAATCAAAACCACGCGACCTGACATTAACCCGCTTGCCTCGGTTGCCAGAATTTTTTGCATCTCCTCTTCAAAATGTTTTTTGCTACCCAAGTAGAAAACCGAATCGAAGAGGCTAAAGACGTGAGGCGTATCCACAATCGCGTCGCGCATAATCAAGTCTTCTTCGGTCACAATGCCGATAACTTTATCGTTTTCGACTACTGGCACCCCGCTGATATTGTACTTGACCAGCAAGCGGGCTACATCGCCAACCGATGTTTCAGGCCGTACAAAAACAACCTCGCGGGTCATTACATCTCTGACCTTCATAATAAATATTATCCTTTACTCTAAGCTGTCGCCATTCTTGATCGCTTTGATTGCCTGCGGTATAGCCTGAAGAAAATCACCCGCTAGTGGCCCGCTAGTGCCGTAATCACGGCTTACTAATTCTCCTGCCATACTGTGCAGATAGACTGCGAGAGAGGCCACCTCAAAAGCATCCAATGTATCCTTCGCTTTAGCAAGTTGGGTAAGTAGCCCGGCGGCAATTCCGGCCAAGACATCCCCACTACCTGCCGTTCCCATCGCCGGGTTAGCAGCGGGGTTAAGAAGCAAACGCCCATCCGGGGCGGCTACTACCGTGTAAGCACCTTTTAAAACTACTACTTGGTTAAATTCTTGGGCCGCTTCCTGAGCCGCTTTAAAGCGATCCTGCTCAATCTCCCTAATGGAAGTGTGGCGTAAAGTTGCCAACTCGCCCGGGTGAGGAGTCAGGATATTGCCGGACGGCAGCTTTTTGAACCAGTTTGGGATTTGAGTCAACAAGTTCAAGCCGTCGGCATCTATTACCATTTTGGGGTATTTAAATCCGGCGGTAGCCTTCTCGATCAAACGTTCGATTAAGGCTAACTTAGAGGCATCATTACCCAAACCAGGGCCAATAAGCACCGCCGTATAACTACCCTCTTTAATCTTTGTGGCTAACAAATCCGCCGCTTGAACCGCAATTTCCAGCGATTCTATTTCTGGCAAGACCAAGTAAGTATTCTCGCTCATTTTGGTTGCCACCACATTGATTGCACTCTGCGGTGCTGCCAGCGTGACTAGTCCGGCTCCGCTCCGCATTGCTGCCGAGGTGCAAAGATAGGGTGCGCCTAGGTATTCTTTGGCTCCACTCAACACCATTAGCTTGCCAAAAGTGCCTTTGTGTCCCGTAAGAGGTCGGAGTGGAAGATGGCATCGCACCCACTCAGCCGTGATAAGAGCGGGACTTTTTTCTTTCTCTGCTCTTTCAGCGACTTCAGTCAGCAAGCTTTTTGGCAAACCAATGTCGCCTAGTACAATGCGTCCAGTGTAGGCTGCCGCCTGATATTGGTATAGCCCTCGCTTGGGTAGTCCTAGCGTTACGGTTAGGTCGGCTTGGATTGCGGTACCCAAAACTGCGCCTGTGTCGGTACTCAGACCGCTTGGTACATCAATGGCCGCCACAAAGAGCGGTGTGGGATTATATTGGCGTTGCGTTCTTGCCTTATTTATGGTATCAATAATTTGAGCTAAATCTCCCGCTACCTCTCTTGACAGCCCTGCTCCTAGCAGACCATCTACCACCAAAGCCGCTTCGGTTAGGTCAAGCTCAAAAGCTTGGGACGCGATTGGTTCTGCTAAATCTTGACCATCCTGCTCCTCGGCTTCAGTATAGGTCAATTTTTCAGGAAAACCTAGCGGGTCTTCAGGACGTGGGCGCTTATGGAAATAGATTTTGATTTCAGCTTCAGGAAAAGTTTTTTCCAGCAATGCGGCTACCACCATCGCATCACCACCGTTATTACCCGACCCTGCCAGCACTAAGACTAGCCCATCGGTCAGTTCGTTCTCTTTATTGTCCGGGTCGAATTTAGGCTGAAGCACGATGGCCTCGTAAACACTGACTCCTGCGTTCAACATTAATTCGGTGGTAGTGACCCCCGCATCCTCAGACTGACCTTCAATCTCTTTCATTTCGGCAGATGTTACTAGCTTCATCTTCTCATCTTCCTCCTGCCATTTCCGTTTCTAACACCGCACTAGAGGCGATTACAAAGGCGATGGCATCACCGCGCGAATGTGATAGGCTGACATTCCATTGTCGTAGCCCAACTTGTGCGGCCCGAAAAGCCGCTTCGCCTTGTAGCACTAGGTTGGGCTTGCCCACCGTAGTATGGATTATCCCAATCTGTTGCCAGGCTACGCCCTCATTCCAGAGTCCCGTTCCCAAAATTTTACCGACGGCTTCTTTGGCGGCAAAACGGGCGGCCAGTTGAGGGGCGCGACCCCGACAATAGCGTCGCTCCTCCTCGGTGAAGATTCGGTTTAAGAAGCGGTCTCCCAACCGGGCAACCGCTTGTTCGATTCGTGCAATCTCCACCAGATCCACGCCACATTCAATTTTTATCGTCATAGGGCCGTTTTTAGTTGCTCCACTCTCAATGTACTACCGGACGACCGACCGAGCGATAGGTGAAGCCAAGCCGCTTCATCTCTTTCGGGTCATAGAGGTTGCGTCCGTCGAATAGGAAGGGCTGAGCCATCGAATTTCGCACCCGCTCAAAATCTAGCCCCTTAAACTCGTTCCACTCGGTCAAGAGCAAAACTGCATCCGCCCCAACTACTACTTCATAGGGGTCATTGCCGTATTCTACCGCGCCCGGCAAGAGTCGCTTAGCCACCTTTGTGGCTACCGGATCAAACGCCTTTACCTCGGCTCCCTTGCGTACTAGGGCCGAAATTATATCTAGGGAGGGAGCCTCGCGCATATCATCGGTATTGGGCTTGAAGGCCAATCCCCACACCCCGATTTTGCGTCCAGTGACGCTGCCGAGAGTGCGTTCCAATTTCTGCACAAAGAAGCGTCGCGCATCTTGATTGATGTCCATTACAGCCAACAAAAGTTGCGGGTGGCAGTTGGCGGCTTCGGCCATATAAGCCAGTGCTTTCACATCTTTGGGGAAGCAGCTACCACCGTAGCCAATGCCAGCCTGCAAGAACTGAGAACCAATCCGCTTGTCTTGACCCATTCCTTCGGCTACCACTTTTACATCGGCTCCAAGCGCATCACAAATTTGCGAGATTTCGTTGATAAAGCTGATGCGGGTAGCTAGGATGGCATTAGAAGCATACTTTATCATTTCGGCGGTACGTAGATCTGTGATGATAATGCTGGTTCTCACCGGGGCATAGAGTTCCGCCACCCGTTCGGCGGCACTGCGGTCGGTGGAACCCAACACCACCCGGTCGGGTACTTGGAAGTCACCGATAGCTGAACCTTCGCGCAAAAACTCAGGATTGGAGACAACCGCAAAGGTCAAATTATGTGGAGTAGTCGGTAAATGGCGCTCCACAATCCCGGCTACCCAATCACCTGTACCAATCGGTACGGTACTCTTATTGATAATAATAGTATGACCTTGCAGAGTCTCAGCAATCGAGGCGGCAGCGACCTCCACGTAGCGTAAATCGGCTCCACCATCGTCACCTTGCGGTGTACCCACCGCAATAAAGACAAATTCCGCCCCTGGCACGGCCTGAGTATAGTCAGTGGTGAATTTTAGGCGACCGGCATCGCGGTTGCGTTTGACCAACTCTTCTAACCCCGGTTCATAAATCGGTAACTCTCCGCGTTTAAGTCCGGCAATCTTGTTTTCGTCAATGTCAAGGCAGGTCACTTCATTACCCAAGTCGGCGAAACAGGTTCCGGTAACGAGACCGACATAACCTGTACCAATTACGCAGATATTGCTCACTTAAAAACCTCCATGATAGAAACTTACTAAAATTACAAGCTAAACCGATATTTAAGAATTTCTCAATTTAGCTATTAAAGAGACTTCCGTAAAATAACTTTCAAAGTCATGTCCTGCCGAACCCACCACAATATAATTGAGGTAGGCTGGTTTAAGGAGGAGTTGGTTAGTCAGATCGAGTTCAAATTGCTCCCATTTGTTCTCCTTCCATTGCAGGCTACCTAGCAGTTGACTGCCCACCCGGTCATAGGTGCGAGTATTGGCATCCGCCGCTTTGAAGTAGAAACCTCGAAATAAGTCGCGCGTTTGACCGTCCCGGTCAACATAGTTGATTTTGATAAAAAGCGGGTACTCGTTACCAACCACGCCACCGCCGGGCAAGGATTGTAACCGGAGGCGGCCTTTCAGCTTGAAAATCAGCGAAGTATATTCACGTACATCTGTATTTAAGTCTTGCCGCAAGCTGGTTTCCTCAAAATTACCCTGTGATTCATAGCGCAAAATGTGGGCGCGGGTAATCGTGCCATCATCCACCATTTCCGAGTCGGGCAAGGCACGTCCTTGAATTTTGCCCCCATCTCCGCCTTGGTCATGTTGTTCTTTCCAATAGTCAAAGCCGTCAATAAAGGCTCCATTACTGACTAACTCTCGATCCAAGGGCAATTCGGGCGGTTGACCTTGTACTATCTTAAAGCGTTGGTCGGGAGCAAGCAAGCGAGTTTGACCAGCGGCACGTACATCTATCGGGCTTCGGTTTGCTGTTAGGGAAGTAACCCAAGTAACCCGGTTGGCAAGATTACCCTCCACATCAATAGTATAGCTGCCACTAGGGTAATTGCCCTTTAATTGGTCATTGAAGAAGATCTCTGTACCCTCAGAAGTAGTTGCTTTTATCGTGCCTTTGCTATACTCATCAAGGTCTAAAGGTTCGACCTTTATGTTTACCACGCCCTTTATCACCTCAAAAAAGATGCGCTTTTCCTTCTGGACAAAATTAGTAATTCTAACCTGATATTCATTGAGTTGTACTTCGCTATTCGAAGAAAGTTCAAGGGATGTACCATCAAAAAATAGCAGACGGGCCTTGCTACTTTGAGCAGTTCGCACCAAATCACCTTGACTGACCGACTCACTTTGATTTTGGGAGACTAATAAGAACCGCTCCTGTCCAGCATGAAGCACACTAACCTCGGAGTCGCTTAGTGCTGTGACACTGGCTTGTTGCAACTTAATCGAACTACTAAAATAATCAATCAGAGCAGAAGCAATAAGCCAAGTAAGCAAGCAGAAGAGTCCGAAGGCAAGGATTAGCACAAGCCAAGCAGTAAGTTGGGGTGGGAACCGACGCTGTGGCTGTTTCAGGTGCGATTTTGAAGCTGGAATTTCCGTTTCTATACTCATATTACCTAATAGGTAATCTCAAAGTGTTCATAAAACCCGGTAGCCCTTTCCCAGCCTGCTTCCACTGCTGTAACATGCGCTCCGGGCGGCCCTCCCTGTAGAGCGCGTTCAAACTCTTCCAGTTGTGAGCGTGGCCCTTCGGCTACCAATTCGACGCGCTGCCGATCATAGCGGTCATTGCGGACATAACCGCGCAAGCCTAAATGTTGGGCCTTATCATAAACAAACTGGCGAAAACCGACATTTTGTACACGGCCTCGAATGGTTGCACTTATTCGTAGTATCTCATCTTCTAACATAAGGCTAAACTCTCTCAAGCCTAAAATAATCTACTATACTCTATTGTAAACCCTTGATACAACCAACGTCAAACCTAAGTCTAAGGCTGTTGCAAAGTTAGGGGTTTTTCTGAGGTTAGAGATTAGACCAATTTTATTATATCAGATGAAACCAACTGGCGGAGGAGCTTCAACAAACCAAACATTCTAAAGTTGCGATTAGATGGTCTTAATTGGCTAGTTTTGAACCCAAATTTAGTAAGTGGGTCTATTTCACAAGAGAGACGCAGTATCGGCTGTCGGCAACCAGTTGACGCAGCACTCCTACAGAAGCAAGACCCATGGCAATAATCAGGGTAGGGAATTAATCAATTAGCATATTCTAGGTTACACAATTTCCCATACCCCAATTCAGTTAGAACGCCCGTATCTGTGGGATGGCGCTCCGTCGCTTGATTTTGCCTTACACCCATTCAGTTAGAACGCCCGTATCTGTGGGATGGCGCTCCGTCGCTTGATCTTGCCATACCCCAATTCAGTTAGAACGCCCGTATCTGTGGGATGGCGCTCCGTCGCTT
>JACAUC010000262.1 GCA_013390945.1 Candidatus Chloroheliaceae bacterium | reverse complement strand
AATACCGATTGTCCAATACCGATTGTCCAATACCGATTGTCTAATACCGATTGTCTAATACCGAAAGGGGCCGATATTCAAATATCAGCCCCTTTTCTGTTCTCGCGCACGAGCTTAGCTTGTGGTATCATAAACTTCAGAAATTTCAACCTTACAAACTAACAGATGGGGTTACAACTCAATGTTCGATACTCAGCAGAAGCGGAGCCTAACTACCCAAGCCGTCCACGCCGGGGAATTAATTGTACCAAATACCAGCCATCCACTTTCACAACCAATTTACCAAGCAACGGTTTATGGTTTCGATAGTCTTGAGGCGGTAGATGAAGCTATGAGTGGGGCAACTCAGGGATATGCCTACTACCGAATAGCCACGCCTAATCAAGTCGCGTTCGAGCAAGCCATGGCTACCCTAGAAAGAGGTGAGACCGCTTATGCCTCTAGTAGTGGTATGGGTGCTATTTTCGCCTCCCTGAGCGCGGCAGTACAAAGCGGAGATCATATTATTGCCGATAGACGAATCTACGGCAGCACCTATAGCCTACTCACCAACCAGTTCCCGCGCTTTGGGGTTGAAACCACTTTTCTGGAAATAGCCGATAGTGACGCAGTACGAGCGGCGGTACGACCTACCACCCGTTTACTTTACTTTGAAACCATTGGCAATCCTCTCTTACAAGTAGCCGACCTAGAAAAGCTGGCCGCGTTAGGCCACGAACTCGGCCTCCTCACCTTTGTGGATAGTACCTTCACTTCACCAGCCCTACTCCGACCCCTTGAATGGGGCATTGATGTAGTGCTACACGCTACTACCAAATATATCGGCGGTCATAGTGATGCGCTGGGTGGAATAGCCGTCGGACGAACTAGCTTCATCACCTCGGCTCGACAGACCGGCATGGTGATGGGACTAGCGCAAGGACCCTTTGATTCTTGGTTAAATGTACGCAGCCTCAAAACGCTACCGCTCCGTATGGCAACCCATAGCCGCAACGCCCTAGCAGTAGCCCGTTGGTTGGAAGGGCAATCCGCCCTACAACAGGTGATCTACCCCGGCCTGCCCAGCCACCCACAGCATGAATTGGCGACACGCCTGATGCCGGAGGGCTGTGGTGGGATGCTTTCGTTTGAGTTAGAAGGTGGTCTACCAACGGTGCGCCGTTTTATTAAGGCACTCAAAGCAATTCCTTTTGCCCCTAGCCTCGCCGACGTAACCACCACCATCACCCACCCGGCTACCACTTCCCATCGGCCCTTCTCACCCGAAGAACGTCTCAAGTTGGGCATTACCGAGGGTCTGTTGCGCCTTTCGGTAGGAATCGAAGATGTAGCCGATATTATCGAGGAATTGGACATTGCTTTCAAAGCCTTGTAAGGTACTTAAATGAAGCTCTTCAGTCTGGCAAGTGGCAGTAGCGGCAATTGTTATCTGGTACAGAGTAGCGCGGGCCATAATATCCTAATTGACTGTGGCCTGAGTGCCAAAAAAGTACAGCAATACTTGGCTGGCTTTGGGGTGCAAATCCACCAACTCTCGGCCATCTTCCTAACCCACGATCATAGCGATCATGTGAGCGGAGTCGGTACGATTTCGCAACGTTGGGGCGTGGTAGTTTATGCCAATTCTAAGACGTTGGAGGCGGCTCGTCTACGCTGGGAAAAACTCCATCGGGTAGCGGTAGAACAAACCGATAGGTCGGGTGCTGCCGATAGCGGTACGGTGAGACCGCCAGCGATTAGCAAGTATAACCTGCAAGTTCTACCCACAGGCGCGGTAATCTGGTTTGGTAGCCTACAAGTCTCCAGTTTTCCAGTCTCACACGATGCCGCCGACACGGTCTGTTATACCCTACGCGAAAATGAGTGCCAAGCCACCATTCTAACCGACTTGGGCTGTGCCACCAACGTGATCTTTGAGCCACTCTGCCGTAGCGATTTGATTATCCTAGAAGCTAACCACAGCTTAGAACGGTTACAAAAGAGTCGCTATCCCTACTACCTCAAGGCTCGTATTACCAGCGATCACGGTCATCTCTCAAATTTACAAAGTGGCAAGATTTTACAAGAAATTATCGAACGCAGCAGCCCGGCCCACCTAGTTTGGCTGGCTCATCTGAGCCAAGAAAGCAACCAGCCCGAAATTGCCAAACACGAGATTAGCCACCAGCTTGAAATGGCCGGGATTCACAAATTTCCACTCCACGTCGCCCAACGCGACAAACCTAGCCTTCAATGGAACGGCGAACCTGCCGTCTACCAAATACCGATGTTTTAACGTTTTTAGCTCAAAGAAGACCTCACTGTTAGGCATCTTCTCCATTGGTAGGGGTTGTAGGCTGACCGTAGGCTGGCCGTAGGCTGACCGTAGGCTGGCCTATTGCATAAACCCGCCGTGTAGGTTGACCGCAAACTGGGTCAATTGGTGGTTCATTTTGGGCGTATGCAAGGTAGAGTAGGCAACCGCCGAGTTACTATCATTTCTAATAGCACTTTTGCGTTTGCCTGCCGGGTAGCCGGGAGAGTATTACTACCCCCCAGCCCCCTAAGAACTGCCCGTGCTGGTTTCCCAGCAAACGGATGGGTGTCGAACGGCTCTATGCCCGCACTAATGCTGGTTTTGATTTAAAAGTGCAAGCTAGTCTGGTTGCCGTCATTTTCACCAACGCTGACTAGCAATCAAGGTATAAATCTCTGTAGGAGGGATTTCTAATCCCGATATGGCACCGATTGGATAGATTAGGCTTCTAATTCAGGTTTGGCACTAACCACGAAGAGATCAGGGTAAAGCCGAACATGGTGTTGGTCGGCGATTTCAACCAATTCACCAGTCGCCACAAAGATTATCCGTTCGCAAATATTGGTAATGCGGTCGCCAAAACGTTCGAGGTTATGTACCGCCCACAGCAAGCAGGTAGCCCGACTAACCGTTTGAGGGTCGTTTATCATAATTTGCAAAAGTTCTTGATAAGCTTGATCGTAGAGCGCATCAATTTCACTGTCATACTGGGCCGTCGCACGGGCCCCTTCAGCATTCTGGTGAATAAAAGCCTCCAAGACGGCTTTGAGCATCGAGCTACATTTTTCGCCCATCGAAGAAATAATAGCCAATGAAGTAACCAAGGGCAAGTCTTTTAGCAATTGGTTGATCTGGGCAATGCCTTTGGCATGGTCGCCCATACGTTCCAACTCACTCACAATATTCAGCGTCGCGGCCAATATCCGCAGGTCGTGGGCCACTGGTTGCTGGGTAGCAATCAGGGTTAGAGCCTGCTCTTCAATCATAAGACGTAGTCGGTTTATCTCCTTGTCGTTCTCGATTACACTGGTGGATAAGGCATAATTGCGCTGCTCCAGCGATGCCATCGCTTCCTTTAGTGCTGTATCTACTAGTTTACCTAGTTCCAACACTTCAGTTTGAAGCTGCTGTAAACCCTGCTCGAAAAGCGGTCTACTCATAATAATAAAATCCTCTTCTCTGCTTATCTCTATTTTTAAGGACGAACGGCCCGCTCCAGTAGAGTACCGATAATCTGAAGCAGTTCCTCTTCTTTGTAAGGCTTGACCAAGAAGCCATCGGCACCAACTTCTTCGGCTTTTTGGCGGTGTTTAAGTCCGGCCCGACTAGTTAGCATCACAATCGGGATCTGGTAAAATTTCTCGCGGCCTTTGAGCAACGAGGTAAGTTCGTAACCATCCATACGCGGCATCTCAATATCCATAATAATCAGATCAGGGCTACTCTGCTGAATGGTTTCGAGGGCTTCCTGCCCATCCTTGCTAGTACGAACCCTGTAGCCAGATTTTTCTAAGGCATTAGAAAGCACCTTACGCATCGAGAGCGAATCGTCCACTATCTGAATCAAAGGGGTGCGACGTTCTGGCAGGCGGGAGTGAACTTGACCTAGAAGGCCGGTAGTACCTCTTCTGGACTGAATTTCTTCGCGGACACGCAACCAACCAGTGCGAGGGGTTGTTCCCGAAGCTGAACTGGAGGGTAGCCGCTTGCCTGTCGCTTGAGCGACGAGATCATATACATTCAGGATCAAAATGACCTCACCACTACCTAGCGTAGTAGCCCCAATAACACCTGGTATATATTTAAGATGATTACCCAAACTCTTGACTACCACCTCTTGTTGACCCAGCAAACTATCCACTTTCAAGGCCACCCGGTCGGGGCCATTAATAATCAAGAGCGAGGGTTCGCGTCGGAGGTTAGCGGTGGCTTTGCCACCCGCTGAACGGTTCTGCCAACTGCTAGGCTCATCCTCTAAGTCAGGAGAACGCTGGGCATGTTCGGGTAGATGGAGAATTTGTCCCAATTCCAACAACGGCAATTTATTATCACCCACCTTATAAAAAACTGTAGGATACTGCTCCGTCAGTTGACCCGCCTCCAACCGGGTAGAGTGTTCGATTACATTCAAAGGAATGGCGTAATTATAACCGTTAGCTCGTACCAGCATCGCGCGAGTAATGGCTAAGGTAGTAGGTAGGCGAATAATAAAGGCCGTTCCTTTGTTTACCTCGGTTTGAATTTCGATAGAGCCTTTAAGTTTCAAGACATTAGAGCGTACTACATCCATACCCACCCCTCGCCCGGAAACCTCACTGACCGTAATCGAGGTACTGAAACCGGGCAAAAAGATCAGGTCATAAATCTCTTCACGGCTCAGGTTGGCATTGGGTGGGATAAAACCGCGTTCGATAGCCTTCTGCTGAAGTTCGTCCGCATTAATACCCCGGCCATCGTCTCGCACTTCGATGACCACTTGACTACCTTCGTTACGAGCAATAAAAGAGATAGTACCCTTCTCTGGCTTACCAAGACGAACGCGCTCCTCCGGCAATTCGATAGCATGGTCTACGGCATTGCGGATAATGTGTAGCAAGGGATCACCGATTTCCTCAAAGATGGTCTTGTCTACTTGGGTCATTTCGCCAGAGACCACGAACTCGATCTCCTTCTTCTGGGAAGCGGCCAACGTGCGAACAGTACGATAGAGGCGGGGAGTCAAATTAGCGATAGGCACTAGCCGTACCTTCACTAGCTTATCCTGCAAATCATCCGTTATCCGGGATTGTTGAATGGTCAGATTCTCTTGGTCGGAATGTAAATTATCCAATTCACGCTGGGCGGTTGCCAAGTCCGCCACCGTTTCGCTCATCTCCCGCGAAAGGGTGTGAAATTCGGTATACTGATCCATTTCCAAAGCATCAAACCCATGTCCCTTATAAGACGAAGACTGCTCGGCCAAGCGATTTTCATACCGATAAGGCGCAGTAGCACTCACTAAAGGTGTAGAAGAATTCTTGAGCAATTCAACTTCGTAGCGAGTCTCCAGTTCACGGCTGACCCGTTGGAGACGCTTGATTGAAAGGGCCAGTTCCTCGACGGTGTGGGCTAAAATTTCGTTACGACGTTCCAAGACGGTACGGTTGATAACCAATTCGCCTACTTGGTTCATCATTCCATCGAGACGTTTGATCGGAACCCGCACCCCCACTTCAGCCTCCAACCGGGACGGAGCAAACTCGGCCTCTTCTTGGGCGGTCTGTTGAGCTTGAGCCGCTTCGATGGCGGCCACTTCTTCCTCACCTACTCTTCGGGCAACCGGGGCCGAGGTTGAAGGGCTGCGGGGCCGGATCAAGGCGGGAGAACTCTTTTCAAAGATAATTATACCGCCAGCCTCCTGCTCCTCTGGTTCGCTACCACTCAGTAAAGCCCTATAGCTAGGACGCAACATTTCAAGTTGCGCTGGGTCTTCAGGTAGGGCTTGGCTCAAACCGCGCACCATTGTATCAATGGCGTTAAAGGTAACAAAGAGCAATTCGACTACTTCGCGAGTTACCGAAATAGAGCCATCAAAAATCCGGTCAAGCAGATCCTCCATTAGGTGAGCGGTCTGACTGATGATTCTAAAGCCAACCATTGCTGCCGAACCTTTAAGGGTGTGGGCAGTACGCCGGATTTCGCGCAACAACTCGCGGTTGTTTGGGTTGAGTTCGAGTTGGGCCAGTCGGGTATCCAAGTTTTGAATATGCTCCTCCGCTTCAGTCGCAAAAACTTGGGCCAACTCCTCGTCCACCTCTACCCCCACTGGTGGAGCAACTTTTTCACGGGACTGAGCCACGTCGCCGGACTGAGCCGCCGCCAACAACACCATCTGCGGAGTAATATCGCCAGACTGAGCCGCCGCCAGCGAGGGTTCCGATGAAAGTTCCGTCGCCCCTTCCTCGTCGGAAAGGGTGACGGGTGACGGGTGACGGGTGTCAGAAGGGGTGACGGGTGACGGGTGACGGGTGTCAGAAGAGACTCCACCGATACCCGATACCTGATCCCCGATACCTTTATCGGTTGGCGAGACAGAAGGAACCGGAGCCACTACTGCCGCGATTTGTTCAATCTCCACGTTTTCGAGATAAGCGCGAGCGCCCTCTTCGTAAGGTATCAACCGAACCATCAGGCTCGCCAGTTCGTAGCTAAAAATATCACCCGCCGACATATAGGACTTTAGCCCGCCCTCTAGTACCGTCTCCGCCGCCGTTTCGATTACCCCAAGTTGCCGGGCAATAGCTTCAAGATCCATCATCGTGGCCCCTTTACGCAAGCGGGACGCAATATCTTGGATTTTATGGGCCTCTGAGTCACCGTCTTCAATACTTTCGTCAAAATTGGCAACCAGTTCTTTAAGAAGATCCAAATCAGCGTGAGCTTCAGCTAACCAGAGGACACCCATCTCAAAATCTGGATCCACTTCACCCTGCTCAGATTCAAGCAGTCCTATGTAACGAGCAGTCTCTTCTTCCTCCAAAGCAGAGAAGTCTTGCACTTCCAATAGATTAGGCAGTGCGGCAGGAGTAAGCCCAGGGTCTGCCGCTTGAAGGGCTGGCTCAATTTCTGATCGCTCTTCGGGTAGGTCTGCAACCTTGAAAAGGCTAAAGTCAAAACCCGGCGGGTTGGGCAAATCCTCTGCAGATGCGATCATTTCGGCAGGCCGGTCGGCGGGCCGTTCAAAATTAATTGGCTCAAGGTTGGGGAAGAGTGCTTCTGGTAAGGGATTGAATTCAGCCAATGGTTTAAAGGGCGGAAATTCTGGTTCGGTCAAATTAAAAACGGGTGGTGGTAGATCAATTTCAACGGGCGTAGCAGCATCCAACAAATCAACGGGCGGGACATCCAACAAATCAACGGGCGGAAGAACGCTTAGGCCAGATTCTAGGGGTAAGAGCAGACCCGGATCATGGTCAAATTGAGCCAAAAGATCGGCGACATCGGTAAAATCGTCCGGTTGTTCGCCCTCAAGGGCAGGCGTTATGGCTTGTTCGCCTCGAAAGTGCGGGGAAGAGAGGCCATTATCAAAGTAGGGTCTAGGTGCTGGTGGCGGAGCCACAATACCGTAAGAGTTAAGCAGGTCTATATCACCAATAGGAATATTGTTGGTCAAAGCCTCACTTTCAAAGCCGGGGAACTCATCTGGTAGTAGTAGGTCAGCACGGCCAGCCGAAGGTAGCTCAAAAAAAGTTTCTGGTAACTCTTTGGTAAGTGGGGGCGGAACAATGGTATCTGAGAGGTCTATCCAATCTGGCAAACCAGTGTTAGTCAATTCTGCGTTAGGGGCGGGATGATTACTATCTTCCAGTTGAGGCTCAAAGCTATCAAAAGAGACGTGAGAACTATCGGCTTCCAACAAATAGTCGTGGTTCTCCCGCTTGGTCAGCGGTGGAGGAGTCTGTTCTGCCCTCAGTTCGCGTTCTAGCTCTGGCTCCAATTCAAAATGATCTAAGGGGCCAAAGAAAGAGACGGGCAGTGGCGGGAAAGTAGTCGGTGACGGAGTTGGGTTAGACCAGACAGTCCGTTCTGGCAAGGGCTCAGTGGTAAAGTCGGATTCTGGCACAACCACCGTATACGATTCAAGCGTCAAGAAGGGTTCTGGCTCACTTTGTGGAGCAGATTCTTCGGCTGGCCGTTCGGCTGGCCGTTCGGCTGGCCGTTCGGCTGGCCGTTCGGC
>JACAUC010000261.1 GCA_013390945.1 Candidatus Chloroheliaceae bacterium | reverse complement strand
TCCCGCTCAGAAGGCGGTTGCTTGATTCCAAAAGCAAACCTGAACATCTATAGCCAGCTTAGGTTTGACTCTGACTGGGTTTACTCTTATACTCAAAATGTGAGTACAGTCGGTAATTTGTAGTTTTTTAACCTGTAAAGATCATCTAAAAGGGTGTGAAGCATTGGAAGTACGAGTCCTTAAAGATCGAACAATACCACGCCGGAGATTTTTCCCTTCAAAACGTCCAAGGCGAGTTAATCCCAATGTTTTTTGGTTGTTTCTCTGTGGTCTTGCCTTGCTTCTTTTTTTAACGCTACCTTTATTGGGTATAATTGGTCGTTCTTTGGTTGGCGGTACATTAGGAAAATTTCTGACTACTCCGATAGTGGTAGAAGCCCTAAAACTTAGTCTGATTACCACTTCAATTACTCTCTTCTTGGCCCTCCTTTTTGGCACTCCGTTAGCTTATCTGCTGGCGCGTTATCAGTTTCCAGGTAAAAATATACTCGATACCCTACTTGACCTGCCTATGGTACTACCCCCGGCGGTAGCCGGGGTAGCTTTGTTGGTGACTTTGGGGCGGCGTGGCTTTATCGGAGAATGGCTGGAGCGACAATTTAACCTGACTCTTGGTTTCTCTACGATAGCGGTAGTGTTGGCTCAGCTTTTTGTGGCGGCCCCTTTCTATATCAAGGCGGCCAAAGCGGGGTTCGAATCGGTAGACATTAATCTGGAAAGAGTGGCTTCTACTTTGGGTAGCCCCAATCTACGTACCTTTTGGCGAATTACAGTGCCACTTTCTCTACCAGCCTTGTTGGGGGGAGTAGTGATGAGTTGGGCAAGGGCCTTGGGTGAATTTGGGGCGACCATTATGTTTGCTGGTAATTTTGAGGGTAAAACCCAAACGATGCCATTGGCAATCTATAGTGCTTTGGAAGGTAATGGCGGAATAGAACAGGCTATTACGCTTTCAGTAATTTTGGTAGTGGTTAGCTTTGCCGTCTTACTACTTTTCAAAAGTTTGGCTCGTTATAGCATTTTAGATTCGAATAACCCGACTGAAAAGGAGTGATCTCTCCTGAGTAGCGGTTGACCTAAGAAGGGCTGAAAGATTAATGTTGGATGTTGCTATTCAAAAACGACTTAAAAAGTTTACCCTCCAAAGTCAATTCCAGTTTGAGGCTACACCGAACGGTAGCGGCGTGTTGGTTTTTTTCGGGCCATCTGGCAGTGGTAAATCTATGACCCTTAAAGTAATAGCCGGAATTAATGACCCTGATAGTGGACGGATTGCTCTCGGTACACGAGTGCTATTTGATAGCACTTGTGGTATCAACCTCAAACCCCAGCAACGGCGGGTAGGCTATGTGCCGCAGAATTACGCGCTCTTTCCCCATATGACGACAGCGGAGAATATTGCTTTTGGGTTGGCTGGTTTGGAGCGCGGCGAAGTGGAGCGGCGGGTAGGCGAGATGTTAAGCTTAATGCAATTGGATGGGTTGGAACGACGTAAGCCCCGGCAACTATCGGGAGGTCAACAACAGCGAGTGGCTTTAGCCCGCGCCCTTGCCATCGAGCCACCTATTCTCCTCTTAGATGAGCCTTTTTCGGCCCTAGATGCGACGATTCGCCACCAATTGCGCCAGAATTTAGTAGAGTTGAGCCGCCGCCTTGCGGTTCCGGTAGTCTTTGTAACTCACGATTTGGAAGAGGCATATATGTTGGCTGATCGGATTGCTGTCTATGATCAAGGTCAAATTTTGCAATATGCCAGCCGTGAAGAAGTATTTTATCATCCGGCCACAGAGCAGGTAGCCCTATTTTTAGGTACTCGTAATTTGTTTAAGGGTGAAATCGTGGCAGTAGACTCCTTACATAGCCTCGTCTTAGTACAAATGGCTCATTTTCGCTTGTGGGCTGCCCTAAATGCGGCCAATTTTGGTCAGGCTAACGTTGGTACAAAAGCGACTCTTTTGTTCAGACCTGAACGGGTGCGCCTAGTAGAGCCGCTCTGCGACTGTGAACTTGATTTTGGGCGGGTTTATGCTAGTTTAACCAATTATCTCAGAGGCCGGATTGTAAGTGAAATAGGACGTGGAACCCTTTATACTTTGGTTGTCCGGTTGCTAGTGCCTGAAATTGGTCTTACCCCTGAAATTGAGGTAGAAGTAATCAGCCAGACTTATGATAATCTCCAACTTCGACGAGAACGTGACTGGCTGATTGAGCTAAATCCGGCGGACATACATTTAATTTTTGAACCAAAGAGAGTAGAATCTCAGGAGTAGAATCTGGTCTACTCCTAATATAGTTGAAGTTTAGACAAAATATAAGAGCATCAATATAATAGCCATCATATCAGATGGTGTAAATGATTAATAATTAACAACTTATATCGAAATAAAGTGGCTCTTTTACAAATCAGGGCTACAAAGATGGCACTTCCGTAGTAACGATCAGCCACCAAGAAGGGTCGGCGCGGCAGCAGAGGTACGATCTCTTTAAGCTGGGATGCACCCACTTGGGCTGGAGTTTGATGACTCTCAATACGCTGATTGTCCAAAGGATAGTCCCAACTGCTATTGGGCGAAGGCAAGACGACTACGGTCGAGAATTGCCAGCCGCAAGTAATAGCCGCTTCGCCATCTAAGTTATGTAGGTGCAAATAGGTACGATCACGCGCGGTGGGAGACTCTGGGCGTGGTATATTACAAGCGTCCAAGCCAACCAGAAGTGGTTGGTCAAGTGGAGTGGTAGGAATGAAGCGTATCAAGAGTTTACGCAAGGCCGGTCGGTCAATGATGCCATGTTCCAAGGCTTTGTAGAAACTGAACCAGTGTCTGGTGAAAAAAGGGGAGAGTGTGAGTTCGATGGGCGAAGTGGCTTGTGTCTCCGTAAGAAGTGCATCGGTAATTTCAAAGAGAGTATCTTTAGAACGCTTAAAGCAGTCGTACAGACCATGACGAAAATCGTTTAATATGTTAAAGTTCATTGGGGTAGTTTCCTTTCCTTTGTATTAGAAGAAATAGATAGAAAAGGAAGATACCCTATAATCCGTCGAAACGCAAGGTGAAGCGTTTAGGTGAAAGTATTCAGCAAAAGCAATTATTTATCTTAAAACAGATTAAATAGCATTATTTTACTCACAGCAATAATCACTTATATAACAAATATATCGGGTTATATTATTCTTATTCATCAAATTATAAGATTTTATGATAACAATCATTTTAACCTTATTCTTTGTCTAAACGTCAAAATGTAGCGTGAGAACTAGCTTGTTTGGGCGGCTATATCATCTATATTGGTGGAGCCTTGAACGAGGATCAACCCGGTTTGGAACTCTTCTAGGCTGGCAGTGCTATATTTGAAATGGAGTTGCTGTAGGTGGGTGCGCCCCTGTTCGGTTAAGGCGTAAACCCGCCGCCGATGGGGATTGGTTGCTTGGTAGCCTACAATCTTACCCTCTGCTTCTAATTCGTGCAACAAGGGATAGCTGACCCCATAGCCACTAGCCCGGCGGGAAAGCGGAACTAGTTCCCGGATTAGAATATCGCCGCTCAAATCTTCTAGTTCTAGCATTTTTAAGACACCCAACTCCAAAACCTGCCGGGGTAGAAAGCTTGACAGGCTATAGCTAGGTCGCATTGCGGCAACATTTTCTACTATCTCAAACAGTTGTTGGAGATTATTCATTATATTATTCTTCCTTTCAAATCTTTCCAATCAAATTTTCCGAAATTTTAAATCAAAAACCGATGCTGTTAAAAACCTATTACTATGTTACGATAAATCTATTTTGGAAGTAATTGCGTTGTAAAAATGGTTTTAAGCTTGTAATTACATTTTAAATTCTTTAAACTCTAAATGGAGAGAGTTCTGATCGTTGTGGTTAAAAGGATTCCTCGGTTCTTATGTGTTGATTACACTTATAGCAATTTCGCTAAGTTTGCCTCACACTTTTGAGTAAAGCTGATTAATTCATCTAGTAAAATCCAGAATTTTCTTTTGGTGATATTTTCATTCTGGTAGTATTATGTTACTACTCTTTCTCACTTCTGTCAATAGGAAATTTTGGCGATTACACATATCTCAAAATCTGTTCTAGCTATCATTAGGAGGCAATAGAGGCGTTAGAGAACCGCTCTGTGCGTCCGCCGTTTCCAACAATTAACAATTGCGGCACTACAAACCGTCGCTTATCTTTGCGGCTATAACCGTCGTCTTTCTTAAATCATCCATTGCTAAGGGCATTTATACTTCTTTCCCTCTTCTTTTTAGCAGGTTTTTTGTTAGCAGGTTTTTTGCGAAAATAAGGCCAATATGCCGGAGGGTAGGGCTAAGATAGCCACTGTGGTATATCCAACGAAAATTACAAGAATACTCATTACCAAAAGATAACTTCCTGTTCCTGAAAGATTACCCTTGATAGTGTTTGCAGCTTTAAACCATAGGAACTACTCTACAGCTTTCAGATGCCCGGCAACTTCGTTTAATAAGCCGAGCAATCTGACCCAGCCTACACTAGGCTTTTCTTTTACTTTGCTATACCACCGTGACTTGAGCAGGTACCTTGCCCTGTGGAGTTAGACCAAGTACCATCTTTGCATTGGGTTCCCACACGAACGGTGCTAATAGGCAGGGACGTAGGTAGAAGCGTTGGGATAGGCAAAGACGCTCCAACTGCATAAAATTCTAAGGTGGTCTGCTATAACGAATTTGTCAGATTGGCTTGTGAGGGTTACATCTATCGCCATGAGTGCATACCCATTTTTGGGTACAACGGCGATACCAGTATCGGGGTTAACGGAATATTGGTATACACGGTCAACACCGTTTACCGTCAAAGTATAAGCACCGGGAGTACTATCAGCAGTTAGGGCGACCATGACTAAAAGAATCACTAGAACAGCACCGCCAACAATAGCAGCTATTGTTCTTTGACGTTTTTGTTTAGGTATTGGTCTTTGTTCTACTTGTTTCTTCTTTTCTTCTGCTATCCAATTTCTAGCATTTGCAAAATTCGAGTCAGTGGGTGGTATGCGCTTGAGAATAACCTCCGACTCTTGGATATTTGGAGCGGTAAAAACTAGCCAGAGTAAAACATTTTGATCGTTTGGGTTTGTTTGCACTAGAGAAATCAAACATTGGTAAGCCTCGGCCTTGCGCCCGGATTGGGCAAGGGCTATAGCTTGATTGAATAGAGCGAGATCAAATGGACTCATAGGAGGGGTACTCATATTTCTGAAACGACAATATTTTAACCAGTTTAGCCTCTTTTCTTTGTTAAAAAAGAGGCTGTTTTGCACGATTTTTGGCCTTGCAATGCGCTAAAGATGACCGCGCCGGGACTCGAACCCGGGACCCACTGATTAAAAGTCAGTTGCTCTACCAACTGAGCTACGCGGTCAAGATAAGTTGTCAACCAAACCAATAACTTATTTTAGTTTGTGGCCTCTTCTAACCCAACGTGCCGTAGTATATACTAATTTAGAGAGCTAGTCAAATGAGATATTAGGACTTCTAAACGACGTTCCCTATTTTGTCAAAATCAACTTCGCCCGGTTTAGAGGTTTCTACTAGGAATCGAGTACCTAGTTTTTCACCCGCAACCGCCCGTAGAAGCGCGTCAGGAGTCTGTCCATTGACTACGATAGTGGTTATACCGGCCTTAGTTGCTAACTTCGCTGCCAGCACTTTAGAAAGCATACCACCAGTACCTTGCCCACCTACACTACCGCCAGCCATTGCTAGGATTTGTTCATCCACTCGCTCAACTTCTGCCAGCATCCTCGCCTCTGGATTGAGGCGGGGATTGGCGGTATACAAGCCTTCAATATCGCTTAGGACTACCAAAAATTCCGCTCCCACCAGTTCGGCCACCATCGCGCTTAGCCGATCATTATCGCCAAATTTAATTTCCTCGGTTGCTACCACGTCATTTTCATTGATGATAGGTACAATGTTGTGGGATAGAAGACCCAGCAATGTATTGCGGGCGTTAGCTCGTCGTTCTGGGGTCGAAAAATCCGAATAGGTGAGGAGAGCTTGGGCCGTTAAGACATCATAATGGGCGGCAAAAACTTCTTGGTAGAGTTGCATCAATTGGGGCTGACCGATAGCCGCCAACATTTGTTTGGTTATCACACTCTCTCCACTATTCGATTCTACCGGGAAGCGTCCTAGCTTTTCCCGGCCCATCGCAATTGCCGCCGAACTTACCAAAATTACTTGGCGCGGTTGGCTCTCTCCTTCTAGTACCTCACCACGTTGGATGGCGGCAATCTGGCGAGCTAGGTCTCCTACCACTACCCTGTTAATCTGTTTTTGACCTCTAGTTAGGGTACTTGTCCCTACCTTGACCACGATAATATTATCCATACCGCTTACTATTGGGCCTTTCCTAAGTGAGTGTTTGACTATTTCCTAATTTGCCCCTTGCCAAGGGCTACCCATTTGTAGGTTGCCAGTTCGTCCAAACCCACCGGGCCACGTGCATGAAGTTTACCTGTGCTGATTCCCATTTCGGCTCCTAATCCAAAAATACCACCATCGTGAAGGCGTGGGGAACAATTTATCATCAGAGCCGCCGCATCTATCATCCTAACAAAGGTGTCAATTACGGTCTGATCGGTGGCTATCAGCCCTTCGGTATGGCGTTTGCTATAGTGTCGAATGAAATCAAGGGCTTCCTCAAACGAATCCACGATTTTAACCGACAAAATCAGGTCTAAGTATTCCGTACCCCAATCTTCCTCCTCTGCCTGTTCTACTTGGAGGGCTAGTTCCGGGGTAAGCAACCTGATGGCAGTCTCATCGGCCCTGATTCTGACCCCAGCGGCCCGTAATTCGGGTAGGGCGGCCACCAAAAAATCGGCAGCGATAGCGCGATGCAAGACTAGCGTATCAAGGGTATTGCAGGTAGATGGACGGCTGGTTTTGGCGTTGAAGGCAACCTGTTGGGCCACCGCCAAATCTGCGCTGGGATCCACGTAGATGCGTACTCCGCCCTCGGCATGATAAAGCACCGGAATGGCACTATTTTCGACTACGGCCCGTACCAGTTCGTAACCGCCGCGTGGTATAAGCACATCGAGGTATTTATCCTGCTTTAAGAGGTGGAGTGTGGCGGCTCGCTCGGTGCTATTGATAAAACCCACCGTTGCAGTGGGCAATCCTGCCTCGGTGAGGGCTTCTTGGATTAAACCGACTAGGAAGCGGTTCGAGTGTAACGACTCGCTACCACCTTTGAGTACTACCGCATTGCCCGATTTGAGAGATAAAGCGGCGGCATCTACGGTGACATTGGGCCGCGATTCGTAAATGATTCCGATTACACCCAGTGGTACGGCTACTTTCCTGAGTAGCACCCCGTTTTCCAAGGTTCGCTCCTCTAGGATTTTTCCCGTGCGGCTCCGTAAGGCGGCAATCTCTAGCACCCCCTGAGCCATAGCCTCTACCCGCGCTGGGGTGAGGGTGAGGCGATCAATAAAAGCCTTACTCTGACCTAATTGTTCGGCTGTGGCAATATCTAGCTTATTCTGTTGAATAATCTCAGTAGTGGCCGCTTCTAGCCGGGTGGCAAGGGTTCTTAGCACCCGATTTAACTGTTGCTCACTGGCAGCAGCCAGTGTATAAGCCGACTCGCGGGCTTGGCGGCAGACCGTCTCGACCATTATTGTAAATTCTTCAGTTGGGCTAATTATTGAGTTCATCACATACCACCTTTGCCTATTATCTCCAAACCTTACGCTTTTAAGGTTTCGTTAATTATAACCGGGTAAGAATATTTTGCAAGTTATTCATAAGTCGCAGTAGGGCTGTTGCAAAGTCGGAGAGCTATCCAACTTGGCAAGAGTAGTGGTAGGTGAAAATCAACTGACGGAGCAGCATCCTACAATCTTGACATACATCCGGTCTTGTCAAATCACGACTTTGCCACAGCCTTATTTATCTAACTTGGATGGTAGACGAGTCTCCGGGGCTTAGGCTTTTAGGCAAGGTTCATACCGGCTTTACACGCAGACTGGTCTTTAGGATGGTACTC
>JACAUC010000260.1 GCA_013390945.1 Candidatus Chloroheliaceae bacterium | reverse complement strand
TATCGGGTTCCAGAAATAGAAGAAGCAAACATAGCCCAGACGGACATTCGTTATCGGGTTCCAGAAATAGAAGAAGCAAGCATAGCCCAAACGAACATACGCTATCGGGTTCCAGAAATAGAAGAAGCAAACATAGCCCAGACGGACATTCGCTATCGGGTTCCAGAAATAGAAGAAGCAAGCATAGCCCAGACGGACATACGCTATCGGGTTCCACAAATAGAAGAAGCAAGCATAGACCAAACGGAACAAAGCCAATTCGCCCTCCTTTATAAGGAGGAAGATAGAGCGTGGGCAGGGCTTCAAATGCTGAAGAGGCTTGACCAATTGGGGTATATTAAACTTAAAAGGGCAATTGTAGCCGCTTGCCGGGAAAACGGTCAGCTTATCTCGGAGGAGGAGAGCAAACTAAATCTGATCCGTCCCAAGTACGGCTTGGCAGGTTTGGCGGGTACCATCGCGGGCCTGATTGGTACTGCTCCCTCCGGGCCGGGCGCGTTGTTGGCTGGAGCGTTCTGGGGCGCATTTGGTACTACCGCCTCCATGAGTTACGATGCCAAGAAGCAGCGCGACGTGCGGGGTACTTTTTATGAGGAAGTAGAAGACCGCCTAACCCCCAATAGCTCCGCCATAGTTATCCAAGCCGAGATTCTTGATCCCGACCAAGTAGTTAAGGCACTGGTAAAATTAGGCCGAGGCGAAGTAATTCAAGAGAGCCTAGATGCCCACCTCTATTCGGAACTCAAGGAAGCGGTCAAAAAAGCATAAGGTCACCTGTCGGCAACCAACCCAGGTTAAGTTGGCGGGCAATCAGCCAACTTTCCAAGTCAACGGGTTGCCCAATTGAAAACCCTCCCGCATCAGGGTTAACTACGTGGACCAACTGGGAGCAAGGTGCGTTTATAGAGCGGATTGAGAACACCAGCCGCCGAAGCATACCATGCTCCAAAGGCCGTTAAAAGACCAAAATAGCCCCCTACTTCACTTCCAATTATCGCGAAATGAGAAAGGTCAAGTAGCACAAACGTAATCAGCAGTAAGCTAAAAACGATTAGCAGTGCATTGTTGATCTTAAAAGTTCCTACCCACATATAGAGCGTGAAAATAGTAAAGGCGATCAGATAGAGGCCCGTCGCTTTATCGCTCGTAGCGGCATCCCCAAAACTAAGTACCTTTAGGGATTTCAAGATCACCAGTGTACCCAAACCTAACCAGAAACCACCATAGGAGGAAAAAGCGAGGGCTCCAAAAGTGTTATTCTTCTTAAACTCCCACATACCCGCTAGAAGTTGGACAAGCCCACCATAAAAGAGCGCCAATGGTACAAAGAGTGCGCCTACTTCGGCTGGCACTATCTTAGCATTGGAGAGGCTCAGAATAAACGTGGTGAGAGCAAAACCTGCTAAACCTAATGGCCCTGGATCAGCAATACCATCTCCTAGTTTTGGTGTGGCTGGTACTTCTAAGGGAAGACTAACATTTCTTCCAAGTGTTTGCGTCATACAACAAATCCTCTTTCCTAATTTCTCTGTTTTTAGCTACCACACCCAGTAATAACGAAGCTGTGACCCGCCAACCTTCCGTTGGCATACTACGACAGCTTTGGAAATTATCACCAGTCAAGTATGGTAAAACCACTTGTACTCTACCTATGTAATTCGGCTGAAAATTAAGCAGACCCAAATGTAGATGCAACGTTAGCTAGAACAAAGCGTCGCTGGTGGAACCTAATAACCCGCTTTCAACCAATATAGTTAATAATTTAACAAACCAAAGTAAATATTCGGGTTTACGTGGGTAAAGGAAAGACAAAAATGGAATAACTGAAATTAGCATCTAGGTGTCAATTCAGTAACGGTGGTAGTAGTTGGTTGTTTTTGTGCAATTGCTCTAAAAACAGCCTCTAAAATTTGTGAAGGGTGTATATAGTCTTGACCGACGTTAAGCTCTATCATATAGCAAGTAGAGATTGTTCATTAAGAAAAGTGCCAAACAACAGGTGAGCAAACGAACAATCCACAAAATGTAGCTAATCTAAGGTTGAGTAAAAAACCGTAAAGTTTGATAGCCAAAAGAGATTTGGTTAAAATTATAGAAAGGTGAAAACAATGGATATAGTATTAATAATGGCCTTTAGCCTTTTCGTAATGTTAATTGTTAGCTGGTTAGTTCTACCCCATAGCAAAGAACTCTCTGAAGCCAAGCTAGAGTTTGCCGAATCTAAATTGGACTTTATGGGTGATGAACGACAATTTGCTAAAGCGAGCTAAGTTAAGCCTCATATCAAATTAAGAGTGCTGCGTACCGATTTTAGATCCCTCTAAATTTTGGTAGCAGCATTTTTGATTTTTCTCACCTCCTCTGTAAATCACCTTCGATATTTTGTGCAATTGCTCTAAAAATGGCCCATAAGATTTGTGAAGAATGTATATAGTCGCGCTGGTAATTAAGATTTATTATTCTAACTAGAAACTGCTCCTTAGATTAACTATAAAAAGCACCAAAGACCAGTCCCAGTGACTGACTAAAAACTTCAGGAGGTCTGACAAGATGCCAGAGTTAAAAATTGATACCGGAGATACGGCTTGGCTTTTAATCTCAACCGCTCTGGTAATGCTAATGACTCCAGCCCTAGCCTTTTTCTATGGCGGACTGGTACGTAAGAAGAACGTAATCTCCACCATTATGCACAGCTTCTTCATTCTGGCATTGGTCAGCGTGATGTGGGTGCTATGGGGTTACACCCTTGCTTTCGGCCCCGATGCCGGAGGGTTTGGAATTATTGGTGGGTTGGATTGGTTTGGCCTAAACGGTGTCGGGCTGGAGCCTAACAAGGACTATGGCGCAACCGTTCCCCATCAACTCTTTATGGCTTTCCAGATGATGTTCGCGGTTATTACCCCCGCACTCATCACAGGCGCTTTTGCCGAGCGCAAACGCTTTAAGGCTTTCGTCATCTTTACAATCCTCTGGTCTACGTTGGTCTACTCGCCACTAGCCCACTGGGTCTGGGGTGTCGGGGGTTGGCTCCGCAACTTGGGGGCATTGGACTTTGCCGGTGGTACGGTGGTACACATCTCCTCTGGTACCGCAGCCTTGATCTGTGCGCTAGTCTTGGGCAAACGGCTCGGCTTTGGTCAGGAGCGGATGGAAGCCCACGATGTACCAATGGTAGTCAAAGGGGCAGGACTACTCTGGTTTGGCTGGTTCGGCTTCAATGCAGGAAGTGCGATTGGCAGTAACGGATTGGCGGTAAGTGCCTTTGTCGTAACCCACATTGCAGCGGCGGCAGGAGCCTTAACATGGTCAACTCTAAGTTGGATTAGGCAAGGACAGCCTAGCGTTTCAGGCGCGGCGGCAGGAGCAGTGGCCGGATTGGTCGCGATTACGCCCGCTTCCGGTTACGTAAATGTCTCAAGTGCCATCATCATTGGGATGGGAGCCGGGTTGCTCTGCTATGGGGCAGTAATCCTTAAAACGAAACTGCGCTTCGATGATGCCCTCGACGTTTGGGCCGTACATGGAGTAGGTGGTATGTGGGGTGCCGTTGCGACGGGCCTCTTTGCCACCGTAGCAATCAACCCAGCAGGCGCAAATGGTCTCTTTTACGGTAGTGCCGATCTACTCTGGAAACAGTTTGTCGCGGTAGGAGCATCCGTAGCCTACTCCGCCGTTATAACCTTTGTAATACTGAAGGTAGTTGACCTAACCGTAGGTTTGAGGGTAGGCGACCAGCAAGAGGCACTTGGTCTTGACCTCAGTCAACACGGCGAGCGAGCCTATATCTAGGCCATATCTTCCCTAGTGTAAGACCAGTCTACAACCAGGTCAACTGGTTGCTACGAGAATCACGGGCCGATAGAAAACTCTATCAAACCCGTGATTTTTCACTAAACTGGTTGAAGTCCAGAGCCGAGTGAGTTTTAAAATAACCAATTCGACAGATTCTTGACAATCTACCAAATTCCTAGCTATAATTCCTTCAATAGAAGGGAACTACGGTCAACCTGTTGTTAGCCCAATAGGGTGTAAATTCAGGTAGACAAAACTTGGGTCGCATCTTTCTAATCCTAAATACTTTTATAGCTCCCCAAACCCTATCTGTTAAACGTCGCCAATTAGTAGCTTACAAAAATGGTGAACCTCATGGAAGCCAATTCAAAAAAACCTTTTTCGTCCCAAGCCCCCGAAAAAGCTTTGTCTGATCATTCTTCCGCCCCTGAAACAATCGAGCAGACCAATCCACAAATCGTTCTGCCAAAGTTAAGTAAAACGGGCCTACAGCGCCAACACTTACGACCTGCGGATATACTGGCTTTGCAACGCACAGTCGGCAACCAAGCCGTGTTACGCATTCTTTCCAAACAGCGAAATAACAATTCGGCCAATCCTCACGTAGTCCACCGCCCCGACCACACTTCGGCGGGCCGTTCGGCGGGCCGTTTCAAGAGTGCCACACAGGGTAGCGCAGTCCCCCTACCCTATCGCAGCGAGATGGAGGAGGCTTTTGGTCAAGATTTTGGCTCTACCCAAGTCTTTCTCGACCGAGCCGCGCCCTTGGAATCGCTTGGTGCTAGGGCAGCCACACAGGGTGAACAGATTGCTTTTGGCGCGGCCCAACCTGATAAAGAAACGGTAGCCCACGAACTGACCCACGTAGTGCAAAACCGTCAGGCAGGTCTAGCTCCTTCGGCTGGGGGTCCAGACCCTTCGGCGGGCTTGCAAACTAAAGCCTCGGCTGGCCGCTCGGCTGGCCGCTCGGTAGCCGGGGTTGAATCCGAGGCAGAACGCGAGGCTGATGCAGTAGCTAAGCAGGCGGCAGCAGGGCGTAAAGTAAAAGTAACTGCCTCACCCTCTGCCACTATTCATCTGGCACGGGGCGATTACAACAAACTAAACCCGCTACAGCAAGCCTCGATACGACAGGATGCCAAAGCCAAATATAATACCGAGGCATTGGACTTTGAGAAAGCACTCGGTAATTTCTTGGGAGCTCATGCTTACTCTATGAACGGAGCCAATTTGCTAACTGGCAAGTTGCGGCAGATTCTGGATACTTATGCACTCCGCATTGGCGAAGAGGCTGAGGAGGTTTATGCAAAAAAATTCGGTAAAGAAGAACCCTCTATCACCGGGTCGGTACAACATAACCTCAAAAGTATTCGTAAAACCCTAGATAATGGCAATCTACGCCAGAAAATGACCTTGGTTTGGGAAGTTATACGCAGTGGTGGTCTGGCCTCGATGTTGGAACAGGCTCGACTGGATTTAGTTGAGGCGGTTAAAAATCCTTCCACTGACAACACCATTAAAGCGACGCAATGGTCGGGCAAAGTCAATGAAGCCAGTTTGAAAGATGAGGCTTTAGGCAAGAAAGTAGAAGCCCTTAAAACCAAAAAAGAGAACATTAGCCATGGCTATTTCGACCGCAGCAAAATTGTATCCGAACAGGATCGGCAAGGAGTAACCAAAAAAGAATACCACGAGAAGGCTAAAAATACCCCAACCGAGACCGCTAATACCTTCATCGCGAAAGGCAATATACCACTGGGCTACCGCGAGTTAAAGAACCAGTTCCCCAAAGAAGTCGCCAAGATCAAGCAGGGCAAGGAATGGAAGACTGTCACCGAAAAGGATCGCGTAACCGAACTCATAAAGGAAGTAGGTGATAAGCCGTTACCCTGGAAACCCGGCCACATCAACTACGTAATCGGTGATAAGCTTAAAAAGCTGACCGATCAACTGGCCGTCCCACTGCTGGGTGGTATCTCTGGCTCGACTGATATGTATTTTAGGGCGGCGGATTTCTTGGGTATCACTGGCATAGCCCAAAAGAAACTAGTTCGGCTTGCCAGCCTAGGTACAATGATGCCTGCGGGCGACCACAGTTTCTATGAGATTATGGTTGTAGCCCGCGAATTTGGTCTGGCCGATTACGTACCCGGCCCCAAAGGTTACAAAGCCCTTAGTCCGCTTGAAGAAGGCGACGTGCTGGTGGGGGTAGGCAAGGACAACTTCCCCGATTACTGGCGCAGTATGGATTATTTGGATACCCAAGCCGAACCCAAAGTAGGCGGGGCCGGTGTGGTCACGGCTGATGACGTGAAGGCCATCGCTGGAACTGCTAAAGGTGGTCTCTATAACTGGACATACAAGGACATTTTGAGTAAAACCAATGCTTACAACACCGCCAAAGTAGCCGCCGAAAAAGCGGAGAAGTTGCCTGCCAACCCCAAGAAAGCCAGAATAGTCACCAAAGCGCGAGCCACACAGGTCAATAAGCTCAAGGAATTGCTCAATAAGGCCGAACCGTGGCTGGCTAAGATACGCACTAAGGGCAAGCAAAAGCGGATTGAGGGCATTGCGCCCTTGGTTGAGTACGCTCGCAACGAGTACAAGAAGCTGGAAACCGCAGGACATATTAAGACCACCGCTACCACCCTTTCCGAACTACTGAGCGAGGATTACGTCGCGCCCTCTAGCGACTACACCGGCAAGGTCAAAAACGAGGGTCTGGTCTCCGGCAAGATTGATATAAACGTGAAAAAGGTCAAGGCCGTTCAGAACTTCCAGCAAGAGCGGATCAAGCAGAAACTCAATCCGCACATTTCAAAGGATGAGTTAAATGCTCTGCCACTCGACCATGAGTTGCGCCAAGTCTTTGACTTCAGGGGGCTTATGGATGCAGGTGGTTTCTTGGAGGATTTTGATATAAATACCCTCCCCTTTGAACTAGCATCCGCCGGGAAAGCTATCAGTAGCCCGGTTAACGATCTCCTAGTGGCGGCCTCCAATAACGTTGCCGCCCCGGTAGACATCAAGGAGATGGCTGCCATTTATATGTACACTAGTGGTACTGACCTTTATAAAACCATGAATAACGCCCTGAATGGTAATGATGAAGCCCTGAAAAAATTGAAGCCGGATGACTTGAAGCTAATCCGGTTGGCCGTTAGCGGTTTGCGTAAGTTGCAAAAGCTAACCCCTTACAAGGGTGGTAAAGTTTGGCGTGGTGTCCAAGGGTATAGCAATAAGACTATTGGGGTACTTAAAACCTTGTCGGACAAGAAGCGTCAAGCTAAACTTGAAAGCAAGTGGAAGGCCGGTAAAACAGATAGTTATAGACAATTCGTTAGCACTTCCAAACGGCCCGATACGGCTTTCTTCAGCACCAAGTCGGATTACCACGTCGCTATGGAGATTGATAACGTCAAAACCGGCGTGGACGTGACTATGATAGCCCAACTAGCCGAACGGGAACGCGAAGTGCTTTTCCCGCCCGGAGCCAACTTCAGAATTAACCGGGTCGAGGATAAGATTAAAGCTAATGATCAAGTATGGGTCTATATGAGCCAAGTCTAAGGTTCGATCCAAGATCAGGTCTACAGGATTAGATAAAACAATGATAAACTTATTTGAAACAATCAGTGCCTTTTTCAAGGAGCAAGAGTGGCCGACTTTCCAGTTGGAAGGCGAGACTACTTTGCAAACCAGCTTCCAAGGCGATAACGGCAAATGGACTTGTTACGCCCGCACGGTCGAGAGCAGCAAGCAGATTGTGTTTTACTCGGTTTATCCGGTTAACGTGCCAGAAGCCAAACGAACCACGATGGCCGAATTTATCACACGGGCCAATTATGGGCTAATCGTAGGCAATTTTGAGATGGATTACGAAGACGGAGAGTTGCGCTATAAAACCAGCGTCGGTCTTGAGGGGGAAGAACCTAGTCCGGCACTGCTACGCCACTTAGTTTTCGTCAATGTACTGACCACCGACAAATACCTGCCCGGTATTATGAAGTTGGCCTACAACGATATAAGTGCTACCGAAGCCCTCAAAGCAGTGGAGTAAGCAACACATTTTAGTAGTTAGCTATTAGTCAACGAACTAAGGTGTCATCTCAATAAGTAGGGGTTTATTGAATAAACCCGCCGTAGGCTGGTCTGATTTGGGGCGTATGCAATATGCCCCTAACGCGAATTATTGAGATGATACGAACTAAGGCAAGGTTCATACCGGCTTTACACGCAGACTGGTCTTTAGGATGG
>JACAUC010000259.1 GCA_013390945.1 Candidatus Chloroheliaceae bacterium | reverse complement strand
GTTTAACAAATTCGCGCCACTTTACGCTAGTGGCAGGGGCGAATTGAAGCCAATCTAAAATAGATCCGCTTATCTAACCCGCAAATTGAGTAGGTTGACAAAATAGGCGGTGGAGACCTGCCGGTGAGCCTGCACCTGTTTACGCTGGCGCAAAGTGGCGGGTAAGGCTCTCAAGCCATCCCATTGTCCCTTCAAACGGGCGCGTTCGGTGGCTAATCGTAGGTGGCGCAAAGAGAAGAGGGTGTAACCAAGTTGGCTCCGTAGAATGGAGCAGAGGTTACTTCGCAGAATCTCACTCGGCAAATCCTTGAAGGCCACCACAATAAAATTGCGCCCACACTGGTAGCTAGACCGCGTACCACCTCCGGTAGCACTCAACCTGTGCCGAACTAGAGCGGCAGGCTGATAGAGTGTCCGCCGCCCGCGCAAACGGAGCCGCAGGTTCAAATCCACATCCTCCAGATACATGGTAAGGCTTTCGTCCAAAACTTTACCATCGGGATGATCGGAGCGTACTTCGTCCAACGCGGCCCGACGATAGGCGGCGGCGGCAGCGCAAGCCCCAAAGACCTCTTCGGCCCGGTCGTATTGGCCCTTATCCTCCTGCCACGCTCCTCGATTGCCGGGTACTCCATTAGCCCGGTAGTAGTCACCTGCAGTATGCAAAAAACCCGGCTGGTCGTAGAGCATAATCTTGGAGGCCACCGCATCTATTTCAGGTTGCTCGCGCAAAGTGTGATCTATCGCGGCTAACCAATTAGGTTCCGCCTCGGCATCGTTGTTAAAGAGAACAATAATCTCGGCCTGTGCCGCATCTATGCCATCATTGACCGCTGCCGCAAAGAGGCCGTTCTTTTTTCGGGCGATCACCTTTACCCAACTATACTCTTCACCTAACAACCTTACCGAATTATCGGTGCTGGCATCGTCTACCACAATCGTCTCCAGAGGAGCTAAAGTTTGGGCCGCGATTGAGTCGAGACAGCCGGGCAAGAATTTTGCCCCATTGTAGTTAGGAATAATAATGGAATAAGTTAAAGCCATAGCCTAAAAATTCCTAAGCTGGACATATTCCGCCAAAGCCTCTTGCCAAGGCCGCAAGCGAATCCCCAAATTTTCACTGGCGGCAAAATTATGTAAGGCACTCTGGTAAAGGGGAGGCGTAGGGCGTTTGAAATCGGCCAATTTCATAGGCTTAATCTCTATTTGGCGTTTGGTTTGCCGGAAAATTTCGGCGGCAAAAGCGTAGCGACTAGCCGCACCCTCGTTCATTAGGTGATATAAGCCATAGGCTCTCGTCTCCACCAATTCGAGCAGAGCCGCCGCCAAATCCGGCGCATAGGTGGGGTTGCTAATTTCATCATCTACCACCGAAGCTGCCCCTCGTTCGTCGGCTACTTTTAGGATTTTAGTCACGAAATTGCTTTCGTTGCCCGGCTTGGGGCCAAAGACCCAGCTGGTACGCACAATATAAAATTTCCTGAGCAAGGTTTGGACATAAAATTCACCCGCCAGCTTGCTGCGCCCATAAACACTAGTCGGGTTTACGGCATCGTACTCATAATAGGGCGTGGGCTTATTGCCATCAAAGACGCAATTGGTACTGATGTAGACTAGTGGTATATCGGCGGCAGCGCAAGCTAGAGCCAAGTTTTGAGTACCAAGGCCGTTTACCCGATAAGCCGCCGCTGGGTCAAGTTCGGCCTGATCTACCAAAGTGTAGGCGGCGGGATGCAGCACGAGTTCGGGCCTCCACTCCTGAAAGAGATGGTTTACCTTGGCGCGGTCGGTAATATCACCCTCCGGTTTTGCCAAGCCCTTTACCTCGTCGCGGCCCCACTTTTCCAACCACTCTAGCAAAGCACTGCCCAACTGTCCATTTGTTCCAGTTACCGCAATTCGCATAATTTATCCTCTGGTTATTTACAAATTTCTTCTTCAGCTACTAAGACCTGCTTCTGACACTCAGGACAGGCCGCTTCGGGCTGGACAAACAATTTACCCTGCTCCAAGAAGGCTTGCCGCTCCTCTTGTTGGAACGCGGTTAATTCTTCTTCATCCTCTTCGGTGGTGGGCAACTCAAAATTATAGATGCGGTCGGCAAAGAGGTCGGGGCGAGGAGCTTTCTGCTGACATTTGGGGCAAGGCTTAGCCAAAACTTCACCCTGAACCATCATTCCGTTGGGGTGAGGTTGGGTAGCTACCTGATTGACCGTCAGCTTAATAGCTTGGGTAGGGCAGGCTCCTTCGCACATACCACAGTAGATACAGGAGGCTAAATCAAAGCGACGCAGATAGCCCGCCTCGGTATCGTGGGTAGAGACCGCGCCGGTAGAACAGACGTAGGCGCATAAGCCACAGGAGGAGCAACGGGCCGGGGTGAAATGTAGACCATTGCGGCCTGCCACTGGATAAATCATACCCCGGTCGCGCTCCAACCGCACCACGTTGGTTTCGCCCGGTCGCACCAAGACGAGAGCTTTACTATTGGCCTCCTCTACGCCCGTCGCCTGTACGCTAAGCAGACGAGCGAGGCGCGGCAACGCTACCCGATTGGCTCCAAAGAGATTTTGCCAGAAGAGCGGCCCAATGGAGAGGTGTGTCCAGACTGCCGCCAAGACATAAAGGCCCATCCCACCACCGATAATCCAAAGAGCCACTATCGGCAAGCCATTTTTGAAGAGATTTTGAAAAAATTCAACCATAATTTAAATTTTAACCAAAAAGGCCAGCACTACGAACCAAGCTATTGCGGCTAGGCTGGCATATCGCAAATAAAAATTAAGGGCATCCCGCAACCGCACATGGCTGAAGAAGGCATCCACTACTCCGATTGCGCCTAACCCTAACGCTACCCCCCCCACTAAGATTAGCGGGTTGGTGTAGGCGTAAGGCACAAAGAGAGCGGTGGCAAAAAGGGGCAAGGCCACGCGCTCGGTCCACTCCATCAGGCGCATCAACCCCAAGGCTGGCCCGGAAAGATCGGTGGTTACACCCTCCAACGCTTCGCCCGACGAGGGGGCTAAGGGTCTCAGTCGCAGACGCGCAGGCATACAGAGCAACCAAGTCAGCCCACAGATCAACTTGACCCCCAACATACCGGGGCTATCCGCCGCCACGATAGCCCGAAAATCAAACGAGCCTAGCGCGATGGCTGGCCCAAAGAGACCGACACTATAAGGAAGGGCGTAGGCAAGGGCTAGTTGGGCGGTACGTGACCCGGCCAATTGCCCGTAAATCGAGCCACCCAGCGAACCCATAATAATTGTGACCGCTACCGGAAATTCCAGCAACAACATTACCGCCAGTAAATCGGCTCCTAGCGGTCGAGCCTCTAGTTCGCTTCTAAGGAAGGGCCAGAGGTTGCCGGGGAGTGGTAGGAGGGTAGTTCCCAAGATTAGGCCAACTATAGCCACCAAAGGCAGATAGATCAAAGCTACTCGCGCCCGGTGGTTGCGGCTAAGAACCAATGCGCGAGCCTCCTCGCGCTTGGCCTCATCTTCATCTTCTAAGACCGGATCAGGTAGGGTCGGGCCGGGAACCAGTATCGTTCGCTGGAACCAATTGAGCAGATCAAAAAGAGGCTGGAGCAGAGGTGGCCCCTGCCGTCCCTCGCCGCGAGCCGCAAATTTACGCCGTAGACCCTCCGCCAAAATACCGCTGCTTATAATAAAGAGAAAGCCGGGATAGATCAGCGCGGCAAAGAGTACCCGCCAAAGAGTTTCGCTAAACGACAATTTTTAAAAATATACCTTTCAAGTAGGGTTGTTGCTCCTAATTTTAACAATGGTGCGCTGGTTTTAGAAAAATCAAGATAAATTCGTGCGCCCGATTTATTCTAAAGACCGAAGGATAACCTAGAGGGCGCATATTATTGTATTCAGCCCTCCGATCCCAAATAATCAAATCATCATACTTGAAGCCAATGCTGCACATCAGGTTTTTGATTTCCTCATGATAAGAGTATAATCTATCTTTCTTCCTAATGTCCATCACATTCACACAAAAATATTTCCCCGGTTTAAGGGCTATGAAAACATTGGTAAAAATCGGGCGTAAAGCCTCGATGAACTTCTCATAATCCGCAATATTTCCTAGATCAAGCTCTTTATCCCCGGAATAAGTACGGATTTCTTTGTAATCTGCACTACGCTTCTGATTGAGAATATCCCAATAGGGCGGTGATGTAACCCCAAAATCTATACTTTCTGGCTGAACATATTTTAGAAGATTATTAGAATCATCCCGGTGAACTACACTGGTAAGAGTTATCTCTTCTAGCTCGGAAAAGAGGCTTTGGGGATTGAGACGGGCATTGGCCTTGGCCGCATATTCTTGAGAAAGCTCTATTCCAATGCCTATTTTACCTAATTTTTTGGCCGCTAAGATAGTCGAACCGATGCCCGCAAAAGGGTCAAGAATATATTGATCTTGGCTGGTGGTAAAGCACTGCATAAGACGTTCTGGTAAGGCAGCAGGAAACATAGCAGGATGCTTTAAAGCGATCTCTTCCGCCGTCTTCTTAATGTCGCTCCAGATGCTGATTGAATATTTAATCCAGCTTGCGCCGTCTAAGTCATTACCCCGCTTCCCATTTGGAGAGGGCTTTGGTTCATCTTGGTCTGTCTGATGATTACCATTTTCAAAGTCTGGTGATAGCTCTGAAAGTGGCTTCTCGGCTAATATCTCCTGAAACATATTCAATTGAGAGATATACTCTGCTTTTTGCTCTGCCAAAGTTTGACCTTTCTCTTGGAAATTGTCGCTACCCCTTTATAGAGATATTCAACCGCTTGGAGATGTTCCCAATTCTGTCCCACTTCTTCGCCCTCTACCGCATGGGTATCATAATAGCGCACAATTTCGACATAAGCGGTGTGGATGTTCATCGGTCATCTTCCCTCCTGCGTGGCTACCAAGTTAATACTTCCCGCTTAATTATAGCAGAATACCGTATCATCTCAATAGGTAGGGGTTTATTGCATAAACCCGCCGCAGGCTGGCCGCAAACTGGGTCAACTGGTTGTTCAGATTGGGCGTATGGCATACGCCCCCCCCGAATTATTGAGATGATAACACCCAACAGAAGGAGGGGGTATCTGCCGTTATTGACGGAATATGGTACAATTTAATAGTAGTACCTTCGTTTGTTTATAGCCACTCACCCGTAAGACAAAGCGAACGCTACCCTCTGTTAAATTTTGGCTTGTCTTAGGTTAGAAGGAATGGAGCATTAGAGATGGCAAACGAGCGTAAGACCGAGATTCTGGTACGCGAGGATTTGCGAAGACTTTGTTATTACGACGAAGCTAATTCTACACGTGTCGAAGAACAAAAAAGTGAAATCGAGGCCATCCGACATCTGCTAAAAACCGCCAGTAAGACCGGCAAGGGAGGCGGTGGAATACCTGAATTTATTATCAGTTCCCCGGAAACGCCGGACTTTCTGGTTATCGTAGAATGTAAGGCCGATACAAAGCACCATGAAAGTACCACTCATAACGACCCGGTAAATTATGCGGTGGATGGCGCACTGCACTATGCACTCTATCTTTCAAAGGAGTTCAACGTGATTGCGGTTGCGGTTAGTGGACAAACACGCTCTCAAATGAAAGTCTCCACTTTTCTGCATCCAAAAGGCGCAGATAAACCAAAAGTACTCACTACCAAAACGAACAAGGAGATTGTCGAGCTTATACCTTGGCAGGATTACATCGAACATGGCACTTTTGACCAATCCGTACAAACCCTTCGCTTAGATGAATTGATGGCCTTTTCGCATGATCTCCATAATTTTATGCGAGATTATGCCAAATTGACCGAGGGCGAAAAGCCACTCTTAGTAAGCGGAACCCTGATAGCCCTACAGAATGCCGCCTTCGCCAAATCGTATGATGCCTACAAACCTGATGAGCTTCAAAGACAATGGCTGAAGGTCATTAGCGAGGAGATCGAAAAAGCCGAGCTTCCTTCGGCCAAAAAATCCAATATGAACCAACCTTACTCCACCATCGCCGTTCACCCTGAACTTGGCAAGGCAACTCCAAAATTTCCCAAAGGCATACTCTATGAACTCATTCATCGGCTAAATGAAAAAGTCTGGCCCTTTGTGAGCATCTACCACGATTTTGATGTGGTGGGTCAGTTTTACGGCGAGTTTTTGAAATACACCGGCGGTGACAAGAAGGCACTGGGTATCGTGCTGACCCCGCGCCACATCACCGACCTCTTCGCCCGGCTCGCCAACGTCGGCAAGGAGAGTACCGTGCTAGATATTTGTGCGGGAACGGGTGGCTTCCTTGTTTCGGCGATGCACCACATGATACGGCAGGCTACGACACAAGCCGAAAAGGAACGGATAAAGAAACAAGGGCTTATAGGAGTGGAAAATCAGCCGAATATGTATGCCCTTGCTGCCAGCAATATGCTTCTTCGGGGCGACGGCAAGGCCAACCTGCATCAAGGAAGTTGTTTTGACCCTCGCATCGGGGCGGCCATCAAAAAGTACCATGCTGATGTTGGGATGCTGAATCCGCCTTACTCGCAAGGCGATGCTGATCTGCATGAACTGGTCTTTGTCAAGCAATTGTTGGATTGCCTTAAACCCGGAGCGATTGGTATAGTCATCGTTCCCATGTCCTGCGCGATCTCACCGCACCCTCTGCGTGAAGAATTGATGCGCTTCCATACCCTTGAGGCGGTGATGTCCATGCCGGATGATCTCTTCTATCCAGTCGGAACGGTCACTTGTATCATGATCTGGAGTAGCGGTACCCCACATGCGGTCTCAAACCGCAAAACTTGGTTCGGGTATTGGAAGAAGGATGGCTTCGTTAAGACCAAGCATCGAGGAAGGATGGATCTCAATCATAAATGGGAGCGCATCCGCGATCACTGGGTCGAATCGTTCCGAAACCGCGAAGTCTATGCAGGTGAGAGCGTGATGCAAAAAGTCACGCACGAAGACGAATGGTGTGCGGAAGCCTATATGGAAACAGACTATTCCAAAATCAAAGCGGAGGATTTTGAGAGGGTGGTTAGGAATTATGCGATTTTCAAACTTCTGGGAGGTACGGGCGTAGAAGAAGAGAACGGAACGGAGAAAACGGATGATTGAGCTTGGCGAACTCTTTAGCGTAAAATATGGGGTGAATCTCGAATTGAACGCACTGGTTAAATCTCCAGACGGTATCAATTTTGTGTCGAGAACCGCCAAGAACAACGGAGTTTCGGCAAGAGTAAAGCCAGTGGCTAAAATAGAGCCTATTTCAGCGGGAACCATAACGGTAGCGGGTGGTGGCTCGGTGATGGAAAGCTTCCTACAACCAGAGCCTTATTATTCCGGGAGAGACCTCTATTATCTGACCGCCACGCCACCTTTGACGGAGGCTCAAAAACTCTACTACTGCGCTTGTCTGAGAGCGAACAAATATCGGTTCAACTACGGCAGACAAGCCAACCGAACGTTGCAAAAGATTCGAGTTCCCGCACCGGACGAAATGCCAGAATGGGTTAACCGAGCAAATCCAGATCTGTTTTTGGGTGCGGATCAACCCCTTAGACCAGCAGAGCCTTCACCCGCGCTCGAACCAGAGAAATGGAAAGCTTTTACGCTATCCGATCTATTTGATTTGCGGAAAGGAAAACGCCTCACAAAAGCAGATATGATCCCAGGGAAGATACCCTTCATTGGCGCGATTGATTCCAATAATGGACTTAGAGAGTGGATAGGTCAAGCCGCGATTCATGAGGGAAACACCCTCACAGTCAACTATAACGGCTCCGTCGCCGAAGCGTTTTATCAGCCCACACCCTATTCGGCCACCGATGATGTTAATGTCCTCTATCCTAAGTTCGTACTTACCCCCGCGATTGGAATGTTCCTAGTCACGGTAATTCGGCAAGAGAAATACCGCTTCAACTATGGACGTAAGTGGCACCTAGAAAGAATGAAGTCCTCCTCCATTAAATTACCCGCAAAATCAGATGGCACCCCGGAATGGGATTTCATGGAGAACTATATCAAAACGCTCCCCTTTAGCTCTCAGCTTTAGCCCCTTAAATAAGCCTCTGTCGGAGGGATTTCTAATACCGATTGACCGCAATTCAGCAGTAG
>JACAUC010000026.1 GCA_013390945.1 Candidatus Chloroheliaceae bacterium | reverse complement strand
AGTTGATCTTGACATACCTCCGGTCTTGCCAAATCACGACTTTGCAACAGCCTTAAAGAAGCAGCAAAAGCTGTACGATACGGATTGGTTTGGCGATGATAGATTCAGGGCTTGCTACGGTTTTTGTAGTGTTGATCTTAGGTTTAACGGCAGCCTTTGGCTACTACCAAGGGTTTATGGCCTTGATTTTACGAAATGTCTCCTTCGGAGAGGGGCGTAAGGCGACAGGCTCTTCGGCAATTCTGCTCGGCTTACTCTATTTGACCGGAGCGATAGTCGCCAGTGCGGTGGCAATACTTTTTTACTTTAGCCAAAATACTTAAAGATGTATCGAGTAATAATACAAAATTAAAGAAAAGAATGGAAAATTCAGTATGCCTGTTTTAATTAACCATAAGAGATGTAATTGTCTACCCAATTGTTTTGCAGCCAACGTTTGTCCCAAAAACGCACTCTACGTTGATCGTCCTACCAACCTAGTGACCGTTAAAGCCGAGGTTTGTGGCGATTGTCCGGCTCCTTGCCTCAACTTCTGTGACCGTGCCGCGCTTAAATACGCCCCTAGCTTAGTGGAACTAGACATTATGGCCCGTGAATTGGCTGGAGAAATAACGGTGGAACAGGCCATCGAAGAACGTAAGCAGGTAGCGGCTCGCCTCAAAGCCGAAGCCGAGGCTAAAGTAGCGGCGGCGGCAGAAGCCGAGCTTCACCCCATCAAGTTTACCCAAGAGAATTTTATGACCGAGGTAGCCCAAAGTGAGCTTCCAGTACTGGTAGACTTCTGGGCAGAGTGGTGCGAACCGTGCAAGCAAATTACCCCAATCTTGGAAGAATTTGTGAAAACTTTTGCTGGAAAGCTCAAAATCGGTAAGTTAAACGTAGATGAGGAGCCAGATATTGCAGGTCAACTACGGGTTCAATCTATTCCCACTCTAGTCATCTTCTTCCAAGGCCAGATTGCCGATATGATTGTAGGGGCATTACCCAAGCCCCAGTTGCAAGCCCGTGTGCAGCGTGTGCTAGAGGCAGTGGCTCAGTTGCAGGCCCAACAACCCACCAAAGGCACGGCAGCACCACCACCGGCAGCACCACCGTCCCGACCTGCTGCTAACCGACCGGGGGGAGTCGCGCCTTCTAATCTGCCGCCCCAGCCACCACGTCGCCCACGTGGGCATTAATCCGTTAGTTATTTAAGAAAGAGAGTAGAGGCAGGAGAAGAAGGCGTTGGTCACAGCAAAATACACTATTGGAGTTTTTGGCATAATCACAGATGAGGCTGATCGGATTTTACTAGGCAAAGACCGCGACCATGGGAAATGGGTCTTACCGGGTGGTAGAACCGAAATGGGTGAGGATTTGTATCAGGCACTCACCCGTGAGGTTCAAGAGGAGACCGGGCTGGAAGTGGAAGTAGAGTATCTAGTGGGGATTTATGTCCGGCCTGAAAAACCCGATGTGGGCTTTGTCTTCAAATGCCGTAAGCTAGGTGGACAGATCACGCTAAGCGAGGAGATGAGCGAACTGGACTATTTTGGCGAAGCTAAATTACCCCGCCCGCTCCATTCGCGCCTGCTAGTACGCCTTATGAATTACTGGCACCCTCAAAAAGAGGTTCCGGTTACACGCCAAGATTAAGTGTAGCGCAATAATAACCCAAGCAGGGGTAAGGCACTAATGCACGAAATGTCGGTCTTGTCTTCTATTCTGGAAATAGTCAACCAAACCGCCAAAGAAGCCGGGGCGGAGCGCGTTACAAGGATCAATCTGGTAATCGGCGAACGGGCCAACCTAGTAGATGATTCGCTCTGGTTTGCCTTTTCCTTGCTCTCGCGTGGTACACTTTGTGCGGAAGCAGAACTTAACATCAGGCATACTCGTCTAAGTTTTTATTGCGCGACTTGCCAATCTAATTACACTCCGCCGATAGATAATTTTCGCTGCCCAGTTTGCCACCAAATAGGGCAAATTACCGGGGATGGTAGGGAGATGCTAATAGAAAGTATTGAGGTAGCCGATTGAATACCCATACCGTAAAAGTGGTGAAAAGCATACTGGCTAATAACGACGTGGTAGCCGAGCTAAATCGGCGACGTTTGGTTGAAGCGGGAGTGGTTGCCATCAACCTGATGGCCTCCCCCGGAGCCGGAAAGACCAGCCTAATTATTAAGACGCTGGAGGCACTACGCGGCAGGGCGCGAGTAGGAGTGATTGAAGGCGATATTGCCGGAAGTATTGACACCGAAAAAGTACTAACCGCCGGAGCCCAAGATGCCGTACAGATCAATACTGGTGGAAATTGTCACCTAGAAGCCAATATGATCCAAACCGCACTAGAGAGTCTCGATTTGTCCCAACTCGATCTTCTTTTTGTGGAAAATGTCGGCAATCTGGTCTGCCCTACCCAATGGGCTTTAGGTGAACAACTCAAGTTGTGTATTCTCAGTACGGCGGAGGGTCATGACAAACCCGTAAAATATCCCGAAATATTTGCCATCAGCGATCTAATCGTACTAAATAAAATGGATCTAGTTGAATTGGTAGACTTTGACCGGAGCTTCTTCTATGATTCATTGAAGGCACTCAATCCTACCGTCCCGGTCTTCGAGGTATCCTGCCGCACTGGAGCAGGTATACCTGAATTTGCGGAGAGCCTCTTAAAATATAAACAGGCTCGACCTTGACTAGCCGGAATAGATTATTTCGGTCAAAATCTCCGGTTCTTTCCACTTTTGCTATAGTTTTGCTCTACTGGCTATCCCTAGTAACAATCTTTACCTTCGTCTCAGGGTTGGCTTACATAGCGATACAACAGGTTCTCCGCCTTTCCGCCAACGATCCCCAAATTCAAATGGCTGAAGATGCCGCCCGATCTCTTTCAGAGGGTCAGACTCCTCAGTCAGTCCTACCTAGCAACGTGATAGATCTAGGAAAGAGCCTTGCACCCTATATGATTATTTTTGATGAGACAGGTCAGCCGCTTGCTTCTTCCGTCCAACTAGAGGGTAGTACACCGCTTGTACCGACGGGTGTCTTTGACTCTGTGCGGCAAGAAGGCGAAAAACGCTTTACTTGGCAACCAAAAACAGGCGTTCGCAGTGCGGTGGTAGTAACGCACTATGGTGGCACTCACCTTGGTTTTGTCTTGGCTGGAAGGTCGTTGCGGGAGGTGGAAAAACGCGACGATCAACTCCTGCAGTTGGTCGGTCTGGCTTGGCTATGCGCTCTATTAGGTTCAACCATCGTCGCTGGCGGTATTTTTTTAATCTTGCTTAAATTGAGCCAAACAAAGCCCGACTAGTCTTCTGTAAAAATTTGATTTAGCTAACTGGGAAAGGTAGAGAGCCATTCCTCTAATGTAACGCTGGTGGTAATACTACCTACCAGAATAATTAGCTGCTCCATAGTATAACGCTCCAGCCTTGCCTCAAGATCCGTCGGTAGTTTTTCGGCCTCAAAGCGTTGGTGCGCCTGGTAGAGTAAGACTATCCTTAACCCTTCCAACCTGCCTTCAGCCCTACCCTCGGCTTTGCCTTCAGCCCTACCCTCGACCTTGCCTTCAGCCCTACCCTCGGCTTTACTTTCGGTGCGCCATTGTTTCGCAGGTTCACCGACAATGTACTCAAGGGTGAGGTCTTTAGAAAAGAAATCGGCGACCAGACGTTGCCATCCGGGGAATAATCTTTCGCAGGTTATAGTATCTTCTTCCCCATACTCGGTAGCGTTCTCCCAATCTTCCGCCTCATAGACCCAGATTTTCCGTTTTTCAGGATCTACGTCCCAAATGGTCAGAGCCCCATTCTCAAAATAGTTTTGGCGTTTCTCTTTCTCTTTGCTACGTAGGTTGGAGGGGGAGCGTATTTCGATCACTAATTCTGGACTACCCCACATAATCTTATGTTTACTACCCATTCGAACCGGGGCCACCAGTCGCTCAAACCTTTGACGTGAGATAACACAAACATCCGGTTTAAGCACATTCTTATTTGCCATTAGGCACGAAAATTGGTCGGGATAGGCTTGTCCAAAGCGAAAGGCTCTGGCGGCGGCAGTGAGAATCTCTTGGATATTGGCAGCGATATGCCGTTCTTCTGGGTCGGTCATTTCTTTCCAGACCAGCCAACCATTGTAGAGTTCAATTGGCTCCTCCTCTAGTGAAATAATCGAATTTTGAGCCGTATATGGTCCCAAAGGGCGCAAATAGGCTTCCTCTAGCTCAATGGGCCTAAAGTACTTGTTTTTAACCGCTTCCTTGCGAAAGTGGAAGTCAAGACCCCTTTTTTTCATATGTCGTGGTTTTACTTGTTTTTCTTTTAAAGAAGTTACCATAATTATTACGCTTACCCTAAAACTCACGCTTCCGACTGCCTTATGCCCCACCTCTTTATTATATCCTAACCTGCTTTAACTAGCCACTAGAGAGCGGTAAGCTCTAACGCTACAAAACCAGCTTGACCGAGGGGTCAATAAAGTAGTCACGAATTGGTATTGTTGCCGAGACCATACCAAAACAAAGCTTGACAGATGGACTAATAAGGTCTATATTTTTTGGCTGTTAGACCTAGAGCCGATTTGAAACTTTTTTCCAACTCGTCGCGTAATAGCATAGAGTTTTGGTGAAGATCAAGAACCAAGAAAGACTAAGGAAACAATCTAAATTATGGCCGCAAAAGCAAGATTGGTAATAGTGGAGTCGCCGGCCAAAGCGAAAACTATTGGAAAATATCTGGGCAAAGGCTATGTCGTACGGGCCAGCTATGGTCATGTGCGCGATTTGCCAAAAAGTAAATTAGGGGTGGATGTTGAACATGACTTTATCCCTCAGTATCTTATACCCCGCGATAAAAGTGCGGTAGTTAAAGAGCTTAAAAAGGAGGTAAAGATCGCCGATGAAGTCTTGTTGGCAACTGACCCTGACCGCGAAGGCGAAGCTATTGCTTGGCATTTAGTCTCGGCTACCGGGTTGGCAGGCAGTGATAAGAAAATCGGGCGCATTGTCTTCCACGAAATTACCAAAGATGCGATCAAAGATGCGGTTAAACACGCCCGCCCGATTGATATGAATCTGGTCAATGCCCAACAAGCCCGCCGGATTCTCGACCGCTTGGTGGGCTACAAGATCAGCCCTATCTTATGGAAAAAGGTTAAGAGCGGACTATCGGCAGGCCGGGTGCAAAGTGTGGCGGTACGTTTGGTGGTGGAGCGAGAGCGCGAGATTGAAAAATTCGTCTCGGAAGAGTACTGGACGATTGAAGCGGAGTTTTCCCCGGAGCGCGAGGCCAAATCCGGCCAACGGGCTAAAAAAGAAGAAAAGTTCCGAGCCACGCTACATTCCATCAACGGCAAACGAGCCGAATTGAAAAACGGCGAAGAGACGGAGGTGATTCGGAAAGAGTTAGAAAAGGCACACTATCTCATCGGTGAGGTGCGCCAAACCAAGAGCCAGCGCCGTCCTACCGCTCCCTTTACGACTAGCACTTTGCAGCAGGAAGCCAGCCGCAAACTTAACTACAGCAGCAAGAAGACCATGATTGTAGCTCAAATGCTTTATGAGGGAGTAGAGCTAAGCAAAGAGGAAGGCACACAAGGGCTTATAACCTATATGCGTACCGACAGTACCAATGTGGCGGTTATAGCCCAAGAGGAGGCCCGTAAGCTCATTGAGAGCAAGTATGGCGCGGATTACGTCCCTGAAAAACCGCCAGTCTATACCAAGAAGGCTAAAGGTGCCCAAGAAGCCCACGAAGCAATTCGCCCTACCAGTGCCTTACGTGAGCCGGATGCCATTAAAGAGTTTCTGACCGTAGAGCAATATAAACTTTACCGCCTAGTTTGGCAACGTTTTGTTGCCAGCCAGATGGCTCCCGCCCAACTTGATAATACCTCGGTAGACGTGAAAGCTGGAGCGGTAGAACAAACTCCAGCCGAGCGACCCTATCTCTTCCGGGCCACTGGCTCGGTGATCCGCTTCCCCGGCTTCTTAGTAGTTTATCAGGAGGGGTTGGATGATGGAGCCGAAGATGAGTTGAGCAAGAAAGCCCTGCCCGACTTAACGGCGGGGCTATTGCTGAAACTGAAGGAACTCTTGTCGGAACAACACTTTACCCAACCACCACCGCGCTTTACCGAGGCTACCCTAGTCAAAACCCTAGAAGAGTTGGGGATAGGACGACCGAGTACTTATGCACCTACTCTTAGCACTATCCAAGATCGTTATTATGTCGTTAAGGTAGAAAAGAAGTTTGAACCGACCGAATTGGGTACCCTAGTCAACAACCTGCTCGTGGAGTTCTTCCCTTCGATTGTAGATACTAACTTTACTAGCCAAATGGAAGATAATTTAGACGAAATTGCCGACGGCAAAAAGTTTATGACTCCTGTCTTGACCGAATTTTACAGCCCATTTGAGCAGCGCGTAATCTACGCTCAGAACGAAATGACCAAAGTTGAGCTAGTTCCAGAACTGGCCGGGATAGATTGCGAAAAGTGCGGACGACCAATGTATATTAAAATGGGCAAATATGGGCGTTTTATCGCCTGCCCCGGTTTCCCGGAGTGTCGCAACGCTAAAGCCATCCTCAAAAAAATTGGAATGGTTTGCCCCAAATGTACCGAAGGTGACGTGGTAATGCGCCGTACTAAAAAGAAGCGTACCTTCTATGGCTGCTCCCGTTACCCTGATTGCGACTTCTCGGTCTGGGAGCGACCGATTATCCAACCTTGCCCAAGTTGTAACGGTTTGATGACTCTTTCGGGTAAACGTAATGCCAAATGCACCGTTTGTGCTACCGTTATGGAATACGAGTTACCAGACGAAGAGGAACAGACCCCCACCCGCACCACCATTACCGTCCGTAGCCAGCTTTCCGAAGCCGTCAAAGAGGGCGGAGGGTTAGTGGAATCCGAAAGTGAGGAAATTGAAGAAAGCGGCGAAAGGGAACCAGAAGAGGAGCATGAAGTTGTAGCCGCCCTCTAAAAAACCATTTGTAGCGGGTGATTAGCGGCCTTTTCAAGCCTGATCCAACACTGCCCTTACCTTTCGGACAAAGTCGGTGGCAGAAAAAGGTTTTTGGATAAAAGCGGCATCCGACTTTATTAACCCGCTATAGATAAATTCACTAGAATAACCTGACATAAAGAGCATTTTCAGGTTGGGAAAATACTTCTCTACCTGCTCGGCAAGCTCGTGGCCTCCCATGCGAGGCATTACCATATCGCTTGCCAGCAGGTGAATAGCCTCCTTGTAGGTGCGGCAAATTTCCAAGCCCTCAAAACCATTACCTGCCTCCAGCACAGTATACCCATGCTTTCGCAATACCAGCGAGATTAACTTTCGGATAGAAGGTTCATCTTCGATGAGAAGTATAGTTTCGGAGCCAGAGGCTAAGTTGCTGATTCCCTGCTGTTTTTCAACTGCTCGTGTCGCTTCCCCATTTAATCGTGGCAAAATGATTTTAAAGACCGTACCAATTCCCGGCTCACTATAGACCCATATATGCCCTTGACTTTGCTGCACAATGCCGTATACGGTAGAAAGCCCTAGTCCAGTACCTTTGCCCGGTTCTTTAGTAGTAAAGAAAGGTTCAAAGATATGGCTCATAGTCTCTTTATCCATTCCACAACCTGTATCGCTGATCTCCATTACCACATACGAGCCGGGCTTTACTTCCAGATGCTCCCGGCTATATTCCTCATCCAACTCTACATTAGTGGTTTTTAATTTCAAAGTACCCACTCCAACCATCGCATCACGTGCATTGATGGCTAGATTTAAAATAACCTGTTCAATTTGGCCGGGATCAGCCATCACTTTCCCCAAGTGGGGATCAAGGTCACTCACCAATTCTATATCTTCTCCGATTAGCCGCCTTAGCATCCTTTCTATCTCCGCCACTGTAACATTCAAATCTACCACACGGGGCTGCATCAATTGGCGGCGGCTAATTGCCAATAATTGCCCGGTTAAAGCCGCCGACTTTTGGGTGGCCTTTTTAATTTCTATTAGGCTTTGCCGGAGTAGTTCGTACTTTTCACCCCTTTCCTCCGACTGTTCGATGTTGGAGAGTTCGGTATAGCCCAATTCGGCATAAGACTGCATAACCGTCAGGAGATTGTTAAAATCGTGGGCTACTCCGCCCGCCAGCCTACCCACAGTCTCCATCTTTTGAGCATGAAATAGCTGCTCCTTGTTCTTTAGCAGTTCATCTTGTGTCCGTTTTAAAGCTTCTTCCGCATTTTTGCGCTCGGTTATGTCGCGTGAAATCCCTATCGAATATTGAGGTTTAGTAGTAACAGGATCAAGCACGGTTCGCACGTTGGACTCCAGCCAGATATAATGCCCATCTTTGTGTCGAACACGAGTAACAAAGAGGGTGCTGCTATTATCGGTTAGAGGCCCGTTGTAGCTCTCCTGAAAGGACTTCAGATCATCAGGGTGAAAAAACTCAATAATATGTCGCCCAACCATCTCTTCTGGCTCATAGCCCAGCACCGTTCGACAGACAGGCGAAATGTAAAGAACTTTACCATCAAGGGTATCCCGAAAGATAAGGTCATTGACATTCTCGGCCAAGAAGCGGTAGCGTTCCTCGCTTTCGCCCAAGTCTTTTAGAGCCTTAATGCGCTGCTCCTCAAATATAAAATTATCTAGCGCAAATGAAATGTCTATTGCCATCTCGTCTAGCAATTTGACGATTTCTTCGTCGAAATAACCTACTTCGGCAGAGTAAAGAGTTAAGACTCCAACCACCTGACCCACTTCGGTGAGAGGAAAGGCTGCCGATGCGCGAAAACCATTTAATTCGGCAGGCCGCCGCCAAGGTAGTGTAATCGGATCATTAAAAAAATCGTTGCAAATATAATGCCGTTTCTCCCAGAAGGCCGTACCAGTTGGCCCCCGACCCTCTGGCACATCCGGGTTGGTTGAAATAACTACCGAATTTAGATACTCCTGTTTCAGCCCAAAACTTGCCGCCGTCGTTAGAAATTCTCCGTTCGATTGGTTGAGACCGATCCAGGCCATAAGGAGACCACCATATTCAACTCCAATCCGGCAAATTTCCTGATAGAGAGTTTGGCGGTCTCGGATACGAACAATAGCTTGGTTGGTTTGGCTTAGAGCCACATAGAGATTGCTCAATCTTTGGATGCGTTCTTCGGCTTGCTTCAAAGGGGTTATATCGGTATGGGTACCTAGCATACGAAGGGGTTGCCCATCGGAGTCTACCGCGACTACCCTACCAATCGAAAGGAGCCATTTCCATTGCCCCTCCCTAGTACGCTGCCGATATTCCACCCGATATTCGTTGATCGCACCCTTGGCACAACCATTAAAGACAGCCATGGCTCTTTCTAGGTCATCGGGGTGGAGCCGTTCCACCCATTTACTCAGGGTCTCATAGGGCGCAAGGGTGTTATAACCGAGCATGGTGTGATAGTCACTATTGACAATCGCCTCACCCGTCTTGAGATTGAGGTCAAACATTCCCTGCTTGGCGGAAGTGATTGCCAGACGCAAGCGTTCTTCGCTTTGCCTCAAATTCTCTTCGGTTTGGCGGTGCTTGGTCAAATCACTAGATGTTACCGTAACCCCAATAATCCTACCTCCGCTCTCCCTTATGGGATTGTAAGATACCCTGAAGTATTGGTGGGGGAATTCTCTATCTTCAGAAAAGGATTCCTCAATGACTGGTTCGCCTTTCAAAGCCCGATTAATATTTTGCCTAGTTAGGTGACGAGCTTCGTCAGCGGTTATATAATCCAAGAAGTTGTAACCGATTTGAATCTTTACACCATAAAGATGTTCCATTGATTTAGCATGAATTTTATTAAAACTAGTATATTGATAGTTTAGATCAAGTGAAAAAATACTATTGTGGCTACTTTCAATTACTCCTTGCAAAATTGAATAGGCGAGGCTTGATTCTTCTTTATCTATCTCAGGTTTTCCTGATTGGGCTGAACTTTGCTGCGTTTTATCAGGTGGCACCTCTATTAGTCCGTCACTGTTAGATGTGTTTGCCACTGTGCTGACCTCCTGAATAACTGGGCATTGAGAGGGTTAAATTACATTTTGTATGTTGCCTAAATACCAAAACACAAACAAATAGTTGCAAATGGCTCTAGCGTTCAAAAATACGTTGCCCTTTAGCTGGCTCAGGGATCTGTGAGAAGATATCCTCAATCAAGAGATCAAATTCGACTACATCTCGCTCCGAAAGACGATACATTCGGATGTCACTCCCACTATCATCCTGCCATTGGAAGAGAAGAACCTTAAAATGTGCGCCGCCTCTAGCCGCTTCGCTCACTAGGATATTATTCTGTTGGTCTACCGAGAGTAACAGAGCTAAAGGAATCTCAATCTCCACAATACCAACACTATTCCGTTTGGCTACCTTTTCGACTACTATCCGCTCCTCCTCTAACGTTACCCGGCGTGGTTCATTGCGTAGCAACCGCCGCGCTCCTGCCATAGCCAGACCAAAAAGTATCACTCCTAATACTAACGCAAATATTAAGAAGAGCCAGTTAAAGGTTCCATAGCCCGGCTCATCTCGCCGATGTTGGTTTGCGATTACTATCACAAAGGAATCTAACGTAGCCAAAATAAAAAAAACCGAAATAGCTAGAAAGACAAATCCGGCATTATTGGTTGGATAGCGTGGTTCGTAAATTTTTTTCATATTTATTTATCAGTTATTATTTATCAATTGCTGGTAGACCCATCTACCTAAATTCCCGGTCGCCTAAGATATGGTTCTTATCGTCTCAGTCAGTAGATCAGATTCAATACGCCCTTACCCTATGCTAAGGAGAGTATAAGAAAATTTTTAACAATAATTAGCTCCTTGATAGATTGTAAAACATTATAGATCAAGAAGCTTTAGACGTTAATACTACTTTAGACCTATTTCTCAAAATTTGCAAATTCAAAAGTAAGGCACTTGTCTTTTAGAAAAGATGTGCTATACTGGAGAGTAGCGGCTTATTGTATAGTTATGTCAAGATAAAAATAGATGAATGAAACAACCGGACGGGTACTGGTAATTGTGGAGAGTCCCGCAAAAGCCAAGACCATTGGCAAATATCTCGGAACTAAATATGTAGTGCGGGCCTCGATGGGCCATGTACGCGACTTACCAGCCAAGGAGCTAGGAGTCGAAGTAGAAAACGGCTCTTTTACGCCGAAATATGAATTGGTAAAGGGCCGTTACAAAACGGTCAACGAAATCCGAACGCTGGCTCGTGAGTCTAGTCAAGTTCTATTGGCAACCGACCCTGACCGCGAAGGTGAGGCTATCGCTTGGCATATTGTGGCTGCAGCGGGATTGGGTCGCGGAGGGCAAAGTGTCCGACGGGTAGAATTTCATGAGATTACCCAAAACGCCATCAAAGCGGCTATCGCCAATCCCCGTGCCATTGATATGAATCTGGTAAACGCGCAACAAGCGCGGCGGGTGCTAGATCGGTTGGTAGGTTACAAGCTTAGCCCTTTCCTCTGCCGCAAAATTCAACGCCATCTTTCGGCGGGACGGGTGCAAAGTGTGGCTCTGCGGGTAGTGGTGGAGCGCGAGCGTGAAGTGGAGCAATTTGTACCCCGCGAGTTTTGGACGGTGGAGGCTGATCTAGCAAAGCACCCTTTTTCAAAGAAAAAATCCGATATTTTTCGGGCTACTCTCCATAGTAAGGCTGGAAAAAAACTTGAGTTTGACCAAGGTGACGACGCTAAAGCCGTTGTCACCGCACTTGAAGGGGCTAACTGGAGCGTGGCAAAAGTTACCAAGAGACAGGGCAAACGCCACCCCTCTCCGCCTTTCACTACCAGTACCATACAGCAGGAGGCCAGCCGTAAATTACGCTTCTCTGCCAAAAACACGATGCAAATAGCTCAACAGCTTTATGAGGGGGTTAGCTTAGGGGCAGAGGGTTCCACTGGCCTAATTACCTACATGCGTACCGATAGCACTCAAGTAGCCCACGAAGCCCAAACCGCCGCCCGTGAGGTAATCGAGAAGCTTTTCGGGGCAGATTATCTGCCAGAACGTCCGCCCCTTTACGCTAAAAAAGCTAAAGGCGCACAGGAAGCCCACGAAGCCATTCGACCCACCAAACCCGAACGCGAACCGGAGGCGATCAAAGCTTACCTGACTAACGACCAATATTTGCTCTATCGCCTGATTTGGCGGCGCTTTGTTGCCAGCCAAATGGCCCCGGCTATTATTGAGCAGACTATGGTGGATATTTATGCTCGTCCAAAAGAGGCGGCGCCATCAGTTGACCCCTACTTCTTTCGGGCTACGGGTGAGCGAGTGGTCTTCCCCGGCTTTATGGCGGTCTACCGCGAATCGCGGGGCGATAGTGAGGGCGAGGAGGAAGTGGAAGATGGAAAGGGTTTGCCCAAACTAGAGGCAGGAGACCTGTTGGAACTCTTAAAACTCTTGGCCGAACAACATTTTACCCAACCACCACCGCGCTATGGTGAAGCCAGCCTAGTTAAAGCTTTGGAAGAATTGGGAGTGGGACGACCTAGTACTTATGCTACGATTCTTTCGACTATTCAAGAAAGAGGATATGTAGTTAAGGTTCTGGATAATAAGGAACGAAAATTCCGCCCTACTGCATTGGGCCGAACGGTAAACGATTTACTGGTGGCCCGTTTCCCAGAAGTGTTAGATGTACAGTTTACCGCCCACATGGAGAGCGAACTAGACGAAGTAGCCGAGGGTAAGCGGGCTTGGACTCCGCTGATTGCCGCTTTTTATGCTCCTTTGATGGAACGCTTGGCAGTCGCCGACCGTGAAGTAGCCAAAATCGTCGTGCCAGAAGAGGAGATAATTGGACAAAGCAGCGGCGAAACTCGTAGCAATGGCTGGAAAGACCGAACCGGAACTGGAAAAGGCTCTTCCCGCAAACCCGCCACTGCTACCAGAACACGGCGTACTCGCACCATCGAAACAACCGAAGAAGAGGCTCCCAAACCTCGCCGCACTCGCACCAACACCACCAAAGCAGAAACAACCGGGGAAAATAGTTCCACTACTCGCCGTACTCGCACTATCACCAGCACCCCCAAAACAGCCAGTCCTGCAACAGAAACACCCCCTTCCGCCACCTCTCCGACAACACCAACTTGCCCACTCTGCCAAAAGCCTATGGTCAAGCGCAAAGGTCCATACGGTGAGTTTTATGGGTGTAGTGGTTATCCCACCTGCAAGGGAATCCGCAAAGTTATGTTGTAAGAGCTTACCCTTTCTTGGGCAATGCCCCAAGCCGTCAGGGTCGCTTTTCCACTTCCAGCCGTGCGGAATTGTTGCATATTGCTACATTTACGCTCCAATCGTTTAAATACCCACTCTATTTTTTAATAAAAGGCAGGGATTTGTGGGATGCCGCTCCGTCGGTTGATCTTGACCTACCTCCGGTCTTGTCAAATCACGACTTTGAAGTATCGGAAGCGGATGGCAAAATCACCGAGCTAACCGAGAAGTTAGAAGCTGCTCAAAAACTCATTGCTGAACTTCAAGATCAAAAGAAACCACCCCCACCCTTTGTTAAAGCCAATATCAAAAAAGAACCAGACCAACCTAAAAAGGAACGTAAAAAACGGCCCCCATCACAAAATGGGGTACGCCGTTTAGAAATAGAACCAACCGAAACCCTCGAAAAGAAGCCAGATAAATGTCCCACCTGCCAAAACCAGTTAGGTGGTGTGAGTCTGAGCCGCAAACGCCAAGTAATTGAATTGCCTGAACCATCGCCCTTACGTGTCACCGAACCGCAAGGGTAGCTTATTCTTTACACTTACTTAGTAGAACCCTGAACAGTTACTTCGGCTGGTAGGTTTGGTTTTTCCATAGCGGGTAGTTTAACCATTTTTAGCCGATTCTGCAACCCGGTGAACGGTTACGAAGAATGTGAAAGAAGCCATCAGCCGGGGTCAGTCTGCTGCGGTCAAGCGTGAGTTAATGGCGGATGCCAAAGCGATTTATCGTTGCAATACGGCAAATGAGGCGCGAACGGCCTTAGCTAAATTTAAGGAAAAGTGGCTTGAACGAGAGGCCAAAGACCCGTCTACGCAGTGGCTACGTTAGAACGAAATTTTGAGCAGACGATAGCGTTCTACCAATTAGAAGGAGTGGTTTTAGAATTAGCTCGTACCACTTCATTATTAGAGCGCACCAATCGAGAGTTGAGGCGTAAATTTCGTCAAGTGGGTAGCTTTGGAAGTGAAATTGGTGCAAAAGTGGCGGTCTATCTGCAAGTGTCACGGCTCAATGGTGCGTAGACTGGTCTTGGTCTGGGAAATCTTGGTGGCAAGTTACTCAGGAACTCTCTTTTCAATACCTTAATCTTCACCCTTAGAGTTCGATACGCTATCTAATTTCCCATGTTAGTGATTTTTCGCAAAATGTCTGAACTTTCCAGATTGGGTTTAGGGTTTTGCAATGGGCTAAATAAACCTGTAAACGATTGTTTAACAATAGGTTAAGAGGTTATTAAATAGTTGTTACATTCTTCTGCTTTACATATTAGGAGATAATTCTGCCGATAAGCGTTTTAAATCTACCGGAATACCGGCTACCACCAAGAAAACCTCGTCGGTTAGGACGGCTAAACGTTGGTTGACACGACCTAGTAGATCACGATAGGCTCGGCCTAATAGATAAGGCGGAACAAGACCCATACCTACTTCATTTGAAACCATAATCAAGCCTAAGTTACGTTGCCGAGCTTCAGTTACTACAAGTTCCAATTCAGTTATTATATCCGTTTCAATTCGCCGATAATTGAATTGGGTTTGGCCCGGTAGTGGCTCTTGCGGCTCGATGGGGCTGGCTAAATCGTCTTCCTGAATACCATTGTTGGCGGTCTGCATACCCTCCTGCAAGATTAAATTGCTAGTCCAAAGCGTTAGGCAATCAATTAGGGCCAATTTCTCGTTTTGCAGGTTCACAAAAAGGCTGGAGGCCAGAGCGTAAGGTGCTTCAACGGTGCGCCAGCTTTTGGGACGACTCTCCTGATGGCGCAAGATGCGCCCCTGCATCTCGTCATCGTAGGGCTGAAGCGTTGCCACATAGAGGACACCTTGTTCACCAGAGCGTTGGTGGGCCAATTTCTCGGCAAAATTACTCTTACCGCTTCGCGCCCCACCTAGAATCAAACTGATATGATTGGTTTTAGACATCATTTGACCTCGACTGAATCTGGTGGAGTCTCTTCCTGTCCAATAACAGGATTGGGTTTGCGTTGCTCTAGATGAGCTATATCAAGGTGGGCCACGTCGTTAAAGAGCGAGAGGATTGCGCCTTCTTTATACATATCCACGATAGTGACCGAACAGGTATCAATCCGCCATTGCCAAAGGCGATTTGGATCCATTCCCATCAGGTGACAGAGCAACACCGCCAGCACCCCCCCGTGTGCCACTACTAGTACAGTGCGCCCTTCGTCCGGTTGTTCCTTCAGGATTTGATTAAAAGCCTGCGCTACCCTCTCCATTACCTGCGCCACATTCTCACCTTCGGGTGGACCGTAGAGTACCTTATCCTTTTGCCATAGTTCTACCTCTTTGGGATATTGCTGGCACATTTCCTCCCAAGTGAGACCTTCAAATTTGCCACCACTAGCCTCGCGTAGAGTCGAAAGTAGTTTCAGCGTAATTTGGCTAGGGTGGTTTTGCAGGGCAATTTCGGCGGTCTGCCTTGCCCGAATCAAATCACTGACATAGGTGGCATCTAGCTTAAAATCGGCTAAGCGGGGGCGCAACGCTTTTGCCTGAGCCACACCAACCGCATTTAAGGGAGTATCCATTTGTCCCTGATAGCGCTGCTGGGCGTTATAATCGGTCTGTCCGTGTCGAACCAGAATTAATCTCGGCATAAAACCTTTCTTACAGTCCACAAAGATTGTGGAACTAGCGAAATCGCTTAGGAACTTGCAAAAAACGGTCTTCGTCGCTATGTTGAATAAAATTTGTATTCAAGCATCTTTCAACGGCAAGGAAGACCATGAAGAATATACCTTTAATTCTCAATCTTGGCAAGAATTTGACCGAGTATCGTCAGCAAACCGCTGACCACCGCACCTTTACAACTTTAATCAATCAACACTTTTCCACTGACCTGCTAGTTGGCTTGAGCGAGTTACACAGTGGACGCTTTGAGTTGGCTTGGCAAGGGGTACAGCAAAATAGTCAAAAGGCGGCCTAAAAAAGCTTACCGACTTTTCTGCGCTACACCCAATTAGGATTAAACCCTTGACTACGAGGGGATTTGATTGTATAATAACGCACAGGTTGAGGGTTTTTCCCAAACTCTGACTGCATTATCTTATCTGCTGCCAGTTCCCGCGTAAAGAGTCTCCCATTACTAAGAGAACACAAGAGTGAAAGAGTCTGAGAAAGCCCCACAAAATCAAATAATGTTCTTTGATAGAACTAATCTGGACGGTTGGAGAATGCTCACAAGGGCCAGCCGTAGAATAAAGCCGCGAGGTGTAGCCTAAGAGTCGGAAAAACCAGTACTCTATTCTGGCGTAACTTTCCCTTTAAGAATCTAAATAAGTGGAGAAGTACTTTCAAGCTATCCTATCGCCTGAAAATACCATCTGGATAAGGTTGTTTGGTTTTAATTGTGACCCGGCGACGCTCATGGGTGGTGCCTAAGGCTTTTTATGCCCCTATTATTCCCGGTCGTTGACTTGAAGGTTCAAGTTTTAAGGCAAAGTCGCCTCGATCTAAATTGTGGCATACCCACGCGGTTTTTGCTAATGAAAAGGTTGAAAAATCCAATGTATTTGACGAATTAAAAATTTAGGAGTTTTACCGTGAATCTGGCAGAATTAGAAACGAAAAACTTGGAAGACCTGCGAGAAATGGCACGTGACTTAGGTATGGCAGGCTTCAGCAGTTTGAAAAAACAAGACCTAATCTTCCGCTTGCTACAGGCCCAAACCGAGCAGCAGGGTAATATCTTCAGTGCTGGTATTTTGGAGATAATGGAAGATGGTTTTGGTTTTTTGCGCCAAGAGCGCTTTTTGCCCGGCCCCGACGATATTTATGTCTCCCAGTCACAAATTCGACGCTTCGGTTTACGCACTGGTGATCGGGTAAGTGGTCAGGTGCGACCCCCTAAAGAAAATGAGAAGTACTTCAGCTTGCTGCGCGTGGAAGTGGTAAATGGTCAAGACCCCGAAGTGGCTCGCCGTCGGCCCCATTTTGATAGCCTAACCCCCATCTTTCCACGCCAATTAATTGATCTTGAAACGGCTCCCAATGTCTTATCTACCCGCTTGCTCAATCTGGTTGCACCCATAGGGCGCGGACAGCGCGGTATGATTGTATCACCTCCCAAAGCGGGTAAAACGATGTTGCTCAAGGCTATCGCCAACGGCATTACCGCCAACTATTCCGACATTCACTTGATGGTGTTACTTATCGGAGAGCGCCCGGAAGAAGTCACCGATATGCGACGCAGTGTAAATGGCGAGGTAATCAGCAGTACTTTTGATGAAGAGATTGATAACCATACCAAAGTGTCGGAGATGGCCCTCGAACGTGCTAAACGGTTGGTAGAAAGTGGTCGGGATGTGGTGATTTTGTTGGATAGTATCACCCGTTTGGCCCGTGCCTACAACGTGGCGATGCCACCCAGCGGACGTACCCTCACTGGTGGTATTGACCCGGTAGCACTCTATCCCCCAAAACGGTTCTTTGGAGCCGCCCGTAACATCGAAGAAGGTGGTAGCTTAACCATTATTGCTACTTGTCTGGTGGATACTGGCTCACGTATGGACGATGTGATTTATGAAGAGTTCAAGGGTACAGGTAATATGGAATTGCACCTCGACCGCAAGTTGGCCGAGCGGCGCATCTATCCCTCTATTGATATTCAGCGTTCCAGCACTCGCCGCGAAGAACTCCTACTCGAAGAACAAGCTCTCAAGCAGGTTTGGACGATGCGCCGGATGGTTTCGGCCCTAGGCGGCACAGAAGGGATTGAGTTGTTGTTGGGTCGGATGGTCAAAACTCAAACCAATGCAGAATTTTTGACGACGTTAACCAAAGATATTCTTTAGCTTATCGAAGCCTAGACCTAAATAGTGTTGTATCATCTCAATAAATGATGCTGTTGGCGAATTCGGTTTGAAGCTCAAAGCGGAAAGTAACCCAAGCTCAGTTCGAGCATTCGCCAACAGCATCACTATATTGAGATGATACCTACCGACGATGCCTTTTAACTAAGGCATTGACTTTAAGCCATTTTTTGCTGCAAATATCCAAAAAGCAGTCGCAGCGCGGCTTGGGCAGAGCGTTCTTTATTGCTAATGCGGTCTGCTTGCCAAATGAATTTCTCACACCGCACATAACCCTCACCATCTGCTAGGGCAATATAAACCAAGCCTACAGGCTTGCCCGGAGTAGCTCCGCCCGGCCCGGCAATACCAGTAGTACTTAACCCTAAATCGGTTGCCAAGACTCGCCTAGCTCCTTGGGCCATCGCTATCGCGCACTCCTCACTAACCGCGCCCACCGTCTCCAATACCCCAACGGGTACGCCCAACACCTGCTGTTTGACGTAGTTATCGTAACTGATAATGCCACCCATATAATATTCGCTACTGCCAGCTATATTGGTCAGATGGTGGCCTATCAACCCTCCCGTACAACTCTCGGCGGTTGCCAATTTCAGGCCCAGTTTACGTAACAGAGGAGCGACCTTTTCTTCTAATAGCTCTTCAGCCAAATTTCCACTTTTTTCGTCATTCATCGGCTATTTCCCTTTTAACCTAAAATTATTGGCACACTCTTCCCCTCACCCGTTAGAGACGGATTGAAGAGGCGAAACTCATTCAACCCGCCTTTTTTAGACACTAATACTAGAAACTGACCACTACTCTACCATTTTCCCAGTACTCCGGCCAAGAGAGCCATACGGACATACATACCGTTGGCGGCCTGTTCAAAGTAGACTGCTTGGGGCAGTTCGTCTACTTCCGGGCTAATTTCACCAACGCGAGGTAAGGGGTGCATAATAATGGCCTCCGCTTTCATAGCGGCTACGGTTGCGGCAGTGACACAATACGAGTCGTGAACCTCTTTGTAAGCCTCGATACTCTCAAAGCGTTCTTTTTGCACTCGTGTAATATACCAAACATCGGCGGCGGCGGCTACTTCCGTAATAGTACTAGCTACTTGCATCTCGACCCCCCGCGCCTGCAATTCGATTACTAGTTCCTCCGGCATTGGTAAGGAGGGCGGTGCGATGAAGATCAGCTTTACCCCATTGTACATACTCAACAAACGAGCCAGCGAATGTACCGTCCGTCCATGCTTTAAGTCGCCTACTAGGGCAACCGTCAATCCGTCTATCTGATTACACTTTTGCTGGATGGTGTAGACATCGAGGAGTGCTTGGCTAGGGTGTTCACCTACGCCATCGCCAGCATTAATAATTGGTACAGGAGTCTGACCAAGTTTGGCCCGTTCCGACTCGATGGCTTGGGCAGCTAAGCGGGTAGCCCCCTTCTCTGGGTGGCGCAAAACAATCACATCTGCGTAGCCCGATAGCACTCGAACGGTATCTGGCAGGGTCTCCCCTTTTGAAACCGAGCTGAATTGTACCCCTACGATATTATGAACTTCACCACCTAACCGCTTCATCGCGATACTAAAACTGGCATCGGTGCGAGTACTGGCCTCATAAAAAAGGTTCGCCAGAATCTTACCGCGCAAGATGTCTGTCGAACCGTTTTGTTCTTTCAAACGCTTCATCCGAGCCGTCACCTCAAATAACTGCTCAAGGTCGGAGCGCTCGAACTGATCCACCGATATAATATTTTTACCTAGCAAATCTCCTCCAATTTGCCCAGCAATATCTCGTTTTTGGCTTTCTAAGATCAACATAAACCCCCTTTGTTAGAAAAAGGGGTAAAAGATTAAGTAATCCTTTACCCCCTCCTCTAATTCTTAAATTTATAATAGAATTGTCGCGTTATTTCCATTTGTCTAAGCTTTCCCAAAGGCTTAAAATAAAATTTTGCCACTGCCCGGTGCAGCCAACACCTGACCATCCTCAAAGACCACCGCACCCCTTAATCTCACCTGCCGAATACGTCCGCGTCCCTTCATCCCAGCAAAGGGTGTCCAAGCGCATTTGGTAAAAAGTCCAGTGTTGGTGAAAGTGTACTCTTCTTTTGGGTCAATTTCAAACTCCCCCGCATTGGGCGGTAGCCCAAAGACCCGGCGCGGCGCATAAGCCATTACCTCTAGCAAGCGAGCAACGGTCAGACCAGACCGTTGCTGACAAGCGGCCCGATAGAGTAGACCAAAGGCCGTTTCTAGGCCGGGAACACCAAAAGGCGGCTTATCACTCTCCTTTTCGGCACAGGTATGAGGGGCATGGTCGGTCGCCACCATATCAATTGAGCCCTCTACCAATCCTTGCCAGAGCGCGTCTACATCGGTACTATTTTGCAAAGCTGGACTCATCTTGCCATAAGGCCCCAAACTACCGGGGGCCGCATCTTCATAGGTCAAAAAGAGGTGGTGAGGAGCTACTTCGCAGGTTACTTTAAAACCTCGCGCCTTGGCTGCTCGTACTAGGTTCAATTCACTCTTTTTGCTCAAATGGCAAATATGAATCTTGCGGTCATAGAGGGCCGCCAACCCTATGACTGCCGCCACCATTTGGCCCTCGGCGTGGATCAAAATGGGCTTTCCGGCATATTCTGGCGCAGGAGGCCACGCTGCAAAGACCTCCATTATCTCCGTCAACCCCCCGAAAACTAAGGGGCCGTGCGTCTCCCCTAAGTAAGCTTTAAGCCCAGCTACCTTTGGCGCAATTGCCGCATATTCGGCCAGATTATCGGGCAAAGCACCGAAATTAAAACCTACATCGCAGACAATCTTGGTTGCAGCTAGATTCCGTTTCTCTTCCAAAGCAAGTTGGCTAATGGTGGGTTGTGGGTTATTGGGCATATCCAACAGAGCGGTATAGCCCCCGGCTAGAGCCGCACAAGTTCCGGTAAAGAAATCCTCTTTATTTTCGCTGCCCGGCTCACGTAGATGGACGTGCGGGTCAGCTAGGGAGGGTAAAGTTAGTAGGCTCATAATAATTTCAAAAAGTCCAAACCCAAATAACCTGTCGTGGCATTGGTTAACTCTCCGCTACGGAGGTGGTCTCTAAATTTGACTAAAGGCATTTCTACCACTTCAATAAACTCGCCTTCATCGGTCTTTTGTTCTTGCACCTTTCGGCAATTGGTGACCACAAAATTATAGCGCAACATAGTGGAGTAGCCTAAGACAAAACTAGTGCCAATGAACTGAAAATTGCCGTCATAGCCAGTCTCTTCCAGTAATTCTCGTCGGGCTGCCGCTTCCGGGGTTTCATCTTTCTCCACACCGCCAGCCGGTAGTTCCATTAGCACTTTTTCAGGGCCGGGCCGGAACTGCTGGGCTAAAATCACCCGATTATCGCTGGTTAGCGGCAAGATACAAACTACCGGGCCACCATCTATCAGATTAAATTCGGCTAGGTTCCCATTCGGAAGCTGGTAGATTCTTTTTATCAGCGAACGGTAGCCAAACCTAGAAAATTCTTCTGCTAATTTTTTCCAGCCCGTCATTATCTAAGCCCCAAGTAATCACAGACTTGCTCATAACGGTTTTGGTCAATCGCCCCGGTCTGTAGGTAGCGGCTCAAAAGTTGGCTGATCGTGGCGGCAAAATGAACGTTATAGCCCTTGGCTTGAAGCAATTCTGAACCACCCTGCTGCCGATCAATGACCATTAATAGGTCTTCCACTACCAGCCCGGTCTGTTCTAACAGATTTAGCACCTCAAACTTGCTATCACCCTTCGAGACCAGATCATCCACCAGTAAAACACGTTGTCCCGGCTCAAAAGCACCATCAATCATTACGCCTAAACCATAATTTTTAGCTTCTTTGCGGGGCGAGATCATGGGCCGTCCGTTAAACATGGTCAATACAGCTACAATTGGAGTAGCGGCACTTGGAATATCGGCGATAAGATCAAAAGTGAGTGGCCTCGAAAGCTTGTCCAAGATAGCCGCCACGTAGACCAGCGCATGGGGATAACTGCGGAGCAATCTCAGGTTAACATAAATCGGAGAGAGGGGCGCATCAGGTTGAGTTTCGTGCAGTTTAAGCCGGAAAGCTCCAAATTTTACCGCTCCAATTTCAAAGAGGAGATCGGCCAGCCTTTCCCGTTCGGCCTCCGTCACCTCTGTGGTTGAAAAATCGAGGGGCTTTAAATCATAATCTATCAAATTTTTAAATTTCCCTTATCCGATAATTCTTCGAATCTCGGTAGCTACTTTTTCAGCTTCTTTACCAGCGGCCTCGGCAAAATCTTCACCTTCGGAAGCGTAAATAATACTTCGACTAGAATTAATAATTACCCCTCCGCCGTGACGATCTAGGCCATTTTTTAGGGCGGAGACCAGATCACCACCTTGGCTACCCACCCCTGGGATCAGTAGCGGTAAGTCGGGCGCAACTGCCCGAATAGCGGCAATCTCTTCGGGGTAAGTGGCACCGGCCACCAAGCCCACGTTGTCTAGGCGGTTCCAATCGTCTTGAACCAGCCGGGCGATTTTGAGATAAAGTGGCTCCCCCTCCACCAGCAATTTCTGAATTTCGGCTCCCCCAGGATTTGAAGTACGGCACAACACAAAGATATGCTTGTCAGAGTGCGACAAGAAGGGTACAAGTGCCTCGCGGCCCAAGTAGGGCTGCACAGTTACAGCATCTGCACCATAGTAATCAAAAAAGGAGGTAGCATAACCCCGGTTGGTATTACCTATATCACCACGTTTGGCATCTAGGATAATAGGAATATCGGGATAATTTTTTTTCAGGAAATCGCAGGTACGCTTTAAGGCCATTAAACCGGGCAAACCGCTTTGCTCATAAAACGCCAAATTTGGTTTGAAAGCCGAAACCCAACGAGCCGTAGCCACAATAATTTGGCGATTAAACTCAAACAGGGAATCTTGTACGTTTGGAAAAGCTGAATGGAGATGGGTTGGTAACTGCTCATAATCACTATCTAAACCTACGCAAAGAAAAAGACCATCCTGCCAGCGATTCGCCAACTTTTCCCCACAAGATTGGGGGTGGTGCTGCTGGGGTCGGAGCCTGATAGATTTTGTTTTTCTACGTGAAAAAGGCACTGCATCACCCTGCTTGTAAGCACTCTATTTTATCTGTTATTGCCCTCTTTGCTACAATTGGGGGACATTATACTCTTCTCTAGGCAAAAAGCAAGCCGTTTAGCCTGAGCTTTAATCCGACAAGACCTTTATTCCAGCCACATTAATCCCCGGCCCATGTGTACTATGAATTGTAACCAGCACCACACGCTTATTGAGCGCGTCGGTGGGGAGTTCCAGTTGATCCCGATCCCATAACTTACAGCTATAGAGGGAATTTGGATCATTAGCCAAATCTAAACTTGGTGCTATACTCAGAGTACAAGGGTCGGGATGTCCAGCGGGTGAGCGACCCTCTTTCAATAATAATTTTCCCGACGGATGTGCTTTATAAGGCCCACTTACTTTTACTAACCACCCGGTTACAATAACCGTCTGATGTCCCTTGAGCGAGGAAGTATTTGTCCACCAGCCAATTAGGAAAGGAAGAAGCATTAAAGTGGCAATCACCGAACCAAGTGGTATCCTTACATACCAAGGAAAAGCTGTCATAAGCACAAGGAGACCGATCATTATTAAGCATAACAGCGGCCAAAGTGCTAAGAGCAAGAAGGGCAACCGTCCCCGCAGTTTTTTACGCACGGCATCACATATCCACTTTTCTTGGGTAGTAGCTGTATTCCAATTCAAGCGGTAACGACCTGACGTAGCCTCAAACCCAGGATAGGTTTCTGGATTTAAGACCCAAGGATCCACTTGAGCAGCTGCTAAAGGCTGACCACTGCTACTCTTTTCCCTCAAGGGTTGGCTCCCGTTGCCCTTCTCCCTCAAGGGTTGGCTCCCGTTGCCCTTCTCCCTCAAGGGTTGGCTCCCGTTGCCCTTCTCCCTCAAAGGTTGGCTCCCGTTGCCCTTCTCCCTCAAAGGAGGCAAAGGTTGGCTCTCACGTTCACGAGTCTCAAACGATGGTAACGGCTGACTGCCCTTCTCCCTTAAAGGTTGGCTCCCGCTACCCTTCTCTCTCAAAGGAGGCAAAGGCTGACTGCTCCCGCTGCCTCTCTCTCTCAAAGGAGGCAAAGGCTGGCTTTTACGCTCCCTAGCTTCAGTCGGTAAGACGGGAGAATGAGCGGAGGGGGCAGACGACAAGGTTCGAGGTGGGGCAGGAGTAGCGGCATCTCCGTTAAACCACTCTGGTAGTGTAAGATCGAGTGGTTCGGTTGCAGGCTTCTCTTCCACATTAACCGGGGTCAACACCGCTCTATTTTGTTCTATTTGTTCCACGTTAGAGAAGGTAAAATCTTCGAGATGATCGTCGTCTAGCTTGAGCGAATCTAGCCATCCTAAATCCTCCTCATCTTCCTCTTGCTCCAGAGCAGAAGCGGTACTCGGTGCGGGTTCCACTGGGGTCAAAGTAGGCGGTGGTAAAGTTTCTAATTTCTGCTCAACTTTCTGAGCGGTAAAATTAAACCAAGTAGGTGCTTCCCAACCTTCCGCTAAATGCTCAGCGGGTTTGAGCCACTCTGATTCTTCCCACTGTTTAGCCTTAGCCTTCAGGTCTTCAGGGCTTAACCACTCTGATTCTTCCCATCCTTTTTCTCTGGAGCTTGCTTCGGCAGGGTTCAACCATTCCGGTTCTTCCCACTCTTTTTTGCTGGAGGCCAATGGTATAGGAGGGACTAACCATTCCGGTTCTTCCCAACCCAACAAGGGATTGGAGGGAGGCATCCCATCGGGATCATTGAGGGCGTTACGCAATTCATCCAGAAAATCCAATACACTATCAAAACGTTCGTAGGGACTTTTAGTAAGAGCCTTAACAATGGCCTGTTCTGCGCGGGGCGGCAAGTTAGGGGCATAGCGCGAAAGGGGCAAGGGACTACCACCGATAACCAGTTTGCTGTAATCAATCGCCTCTTTTGAGTCAACGCGGGCTAGATAATAGCGCCCGGCCAACATCCGCCAAACTAACACGGCAAGGGAGTATTGATCGGTTTGTGGCCCAACTGCTTCCGAGAGGCGCAAAGCCTGTTCGGGGGCCATATACATCGGTGTGCCAAACTGATAGGGGCCCAAGGTTAGGGCGGTACGACTGGAAAGCCCACTCTCTTGAGCGGCACGAGCAATACCAAAGTCTGATAGATAAGCCTTACCATGCCAATCGAGCAGAATATTAGAGGGTTTAATGTCACGGTGGATTACGCCACGAGAATGAGCGTAGGCTAATGCCATTATCACGGGCTCTAGGATTGCCAAAGCTTCTTGAAAGCTAAAACGCCCTTGGCGGCGCAACCGATCATCCAACGTCTCTCCCTCAATATAATCCATTATGAGGAAGGGTAATTCATTTTCGGTATTATAATCGTAAAGCCGTACAATGTTAGGATGCTGAAGCTCCTCCATTATACGGGCTTCCTTATAGAATTGGGCTAGGAACCGTTTACGAATCCCCGGTTCATCATCCAGCAGGCGCGGATTGATAATCTTAGCGGCCCGCTGTTGGTCATTTTGTAATTCAAGAACTCGAAAGACCCGTGCCATTGCTCCTTTAGGAGAGCCCAGTTCATCTAAGTCTAATGGCTCCTCCACCCGGTATTGACAGCCTTGACCACCTTCGAGTATACGCCCCTTCAGAGCAGACATAGAATGCTCCTCTTGTAAAGAACCCCTGAAACTTTAGTACAGAGACGGAATAAAGACCTCTAATTGTTATAAAACATCAAAAAGCACGTAATGCTTATACCTAAAAAACCTATCGGTTCTGAAACCTCTCTCATATAGTTATATTGTATACCCTGACTAGCTGTAAATAGATAACGGGAATATGACAAATTCCTAACAAATTACCTATAGTTAACCGTCATTTTAGCAACGTCTCATAACCTCTAAGGAGAGGTGCCTCTAGTCTTATTATTAGTCTCTGGTAGCTCCTACTCAATATCCGGCGGATAAATATTTTGTACAAAGCTTACAATTCTATAATATACCCCTTAGACCGATCTGTATATAGCCCTCTGTAGTGATATTAGTCCCCCTTTTTGCGGTATAATGCCAGAGAATAAGGTGAATTGTAAACAAGGTAGGCCAGAATTACAGATAGTTAGGGGATTTATGGACGCAGAGAATAATTCAGCCGCGCCAAAGGTGGCACCCGGCAACCGCAAAAAATCGGCGGCAGGAAAGACACCTGCCCATACCAGCCATCAGGAACGAGTGCAAGATGTGGAGGGTCTAAACAAGCAGTTGCGAGCCAATGTAAGCCTAGTTGGGCGTATTCTGGGCGAGGTGTTGCAGGAGCAGGGTGGAGCGAGACTACTCGAAAAAGTGGAAGAAGTACGTAAACAGAGTATTGAGCTACGAGGAGCCTTCAGCCCAAAGGCGCAATGTCTTTTGCTTGACCAGACCGCCGAACTGGAGCTTGATTTGGCTTTCCAGTTGGTACGGGCCTTCACGATGTATTTCCACCTAGTCAATATTGTGGAAGAACACGGGCGCTTACGTACCCTAGAGGCGCGTGAGCAAGTAAGTTGGCCTCAACCGCGCGGCGAGAGTATTGCAGAAGCCTTGGCTACGCTCAAAGAAGAGGGTGTTAATGCTGAAGCCGTGCGCCGCCTCCTCTACCGGATGCTGGTAGAACCAGTCTTTACCGCACACCCAACCGAAAGCCGCCGCACTACTACTCTACAACATCTGCGCCAGATTTTCCGACTAGTCGAACAATTGGATAGCCTTACTCTAACCCCGTTGATGCGGCAAGAGGCCGAGGACGAGTTGCGCCGCGAAATAACTGTGCTATGGCAATCCGATGAAATCAGGGCTAGTAAGCCAACCCCCCTGTTGGAAGTTGCCAATACCCTTTACTATTTTGAGCAAAGTATTTATGAGATGATCCCTAAACTCTACCATGATTTTGAAATCGCTTTACGCCAGAATTATCCGGGTGAAGAGTTTCCGCTGCCCCCTTTCCTGCGCTTTAACTCTTGGACGGGAGCCGACCGGGACGGCAATCCCCACATTACCCCCGCGATCACCGCTCAGACCGCTCGCTGGCACAAGGATACTATTTTGCAGCTTTACCTTTCTAGCCTAGAAAAGCTGACTAGGTATCTAAGTACTAGTTCGCGCCAAGTTCCGGTTTCTAAAGAACTTTACGAATCGCTGGCAAATGACCGCCGACGGATGCCTACCCTAGCCATCAACTTAGAAAAAACCTATATTTACGAGGCTTACCGCCAAAAAGTAGCCTTTATTCAGGAACGGTTACGGGTGACGTTGGTAGCCAACCAAACAGCCAGCCGAATAGCCCTAGAAGCCCAAAAATCAGGCATACCAACTTCTCAGGCTGGAACGGGCTTAGCCGATGACCCACAAGTACACCAGATGATTTACCATACCCCGGAAGAATTACTGGCAGACCTCGCGGTGTTGGATGAGAGCCTGCGGATTAACGGTGGGCAACGCATTGCTGATGGTCTGTTGGCTAATTTTATCACCCAAGTACAGGTTTTTGGGTTTCATCTGGCCGGGCTGGAAGTCCGCCAGCACTCCAAGCGTCACGCCCAAGCCTTAACCGAGATTTTTGCCCGATATGGGGTGTGTGGCGATTATGCCGCGCTTCCCGAAGCCGAAAGATTTGCCCTACTCGAACGGGAAGTGGCAAATCCTCGCCCACTCTTGCCTCCTCTGCTTGATTTCAGCCCCACCACCAATGAGACGGTGGAAATTTTCAGGGTGATGAAACGGATGCAGCAAGAGGTTAGCCACGAAATCTGTGAAAACTATGTCATCAGCTTTACCCATCAGCCTAGCGATGTGCTGGCGGTAGTACTGCTGGCAAAAGAGGCCGGGCTATGGAGTGCAGACAGTAGCCTCGTTCATATTGTGCCACTTTTTGAGAGCGTGGAGGATTTGCAACAGGCTCCCGCGATGATGCTAAAGCTTTTCCACGTACCACTCTACCGGGCCGGACTAGATAGTTTTCATGGTTTGCAGGAAATAATGATTGGCTACAGCGATAGCAACAAAGATGGCGGCTTCCTTACCTCAAATTGGGAACTTTACAAGGCTCAACACACTTTAGCCGAGATGTGCAAAACCGAGGGTGTGGATTTGCGCCTCTTTCATGGCCGGGGAGGAGCCATTGGTCGAGGTGGTGGCCCGGCGAACCGGGCGATTATGGCCCAACCCCACGGTTCGCTTGGTGGCAGGCTAAAGATGACCGAACAAGGCGAAGTTGTTTTTGCCCGCTATTCCAATCCGCGCATTGCCCATCGCCATCTGGAGCAAGTAACCAATGCGGTGCTACGAGCTAGTCTTAGTCCTACTATTCGGACCGCACGAGATGAATACGAAGAGAAACATACCAATATTATGGAGCGGCTTTCGGCGGAAGCTTTACGGGCTTACCGGGCTTTGGTTTACGAAAATCCCCATTTTCACACTTACTTCCTTCAAGCTACTCCTATCAATGAGATTAGTCAACTAAATATGGGTTCCCGCCCGGTTAGTCGGGGAGTAGGCAATTCGATAGAGGAACTTCGAGCGATTCCTTGGGTCTTTAGCTGGACTCAGAATCGCCATTACTTGCCGGGTTGGTACGGTTTAGGTTCGGCCCTACAAGAGTATTTGAAGCAGGACGGCTGGAAGTTAGGTGAGGAGGGGACTGAAAAAGAGAATTCTCCAGCCTTAGAGAACCTGCGCGAGATGTACCAACATTGGCCTTTCTTTCATACGGTATTGACCAATGCTCAGCAAAGCTTGGGTTCGGCTGATCTCAATATTGCCCGGCTCTATGCCCAATTGGTTTCGGATGAAGCGATTCGTCGGGAGATTTTTGGGGAGATTGAGGCCGAATATCGCCGTACCGTAACCGGAATACTCTTGATTACCGGCCAGAAGGCTATCTTGGATAATAGTCCGGTCTTGCAACGCTCCACCCGGTTACGCAATCCCTATGTAGATCCGCTCTCTTATGTGCAGGTAGGTCTACTGCGACGCTTGCGCCATGAAAGTGGCCCCTCTGTAATTGATGAGGATCAGGCTCGTTGTGCCAAGATGCTTGATATTATCTTACATTCGATTAATGGGATCGCGGCAGGAGTACAAACTACAGGCTGAGTAGCCTTTTGCCTGCACAAGGTTTTAGGGTATCTTCTCAATAAGTAGGGGTTTTAAGTAGGGGTTTATTGAATAAACCCGCCGTAGGTTGGCCTCATCTTGGGCGTATTCAATACGCCCCTACCCCGAAATTTTGAGAGGATACAGGCTGAGTAGCCTTTTGTCGGTACAAAATTTTAGGAAAGAGTGCAAATTGAGGTAAAAAAAGTAGTCAGCTAACTGTGAATAGCTGACTACTTTCTTGTCAGTGACTTATTTTCTAGGCTTACGCGCTGGCAGCCTGCGGCTTGGCGGCGGCTTCACCGGCCAAGGTCTTGGGTTGTTTGCCCTTGAAGTCTACGAAGTAGGTAGAACAGGCACTATCAATCAAATCCGGGTTCATCGTAGGTGGCTCTATACTATACTTGGCTAAGGCAATCATCTGCTCCAAGATGTCACGGGGTTGGCACATTCGGAAAGGCCGACTAAAAGGCTTATACCATTTTTCAACCATATAGTCCAGTGCCTTGTCATCATAAGGTACTTTTTTACTTTTGCAGACAAAGCCCCAGATCTGCCGCCATTGCTTCTCATCGGGGTCAATGATATTGACCTTATATTTGATCCGACGCAAGAAAGCTTCGTCGGCGATGTCGGTAGGGTCAAGGTTACTGGAGAAAGCAATCAATTGGTCAAAAGGCACTTCCAACTTTTTACCTGTCACTAGGGTCAAATAGTCGTAGCGTTTCTCTAGTGGCACAATCCAGCGGTTGAGCAGATCCATTGGGCGGCATTGCTGGCGACCAAAGTCGTCAATCAGGAAGATACCACCATTAGCCTTCATTTGGAAGGGTGCTTCGTAGACTTTGGAGTTTTCATTATAGATCAAATCCAGCCCAGCCAAAGTTAGCTCACCACCAACCACCACCACCGGACGTTTGACCCGCACCCAGCGAGCATCATAATCGAGGACTTGATCGCCACTAGCATCATCCAAGGCTTCGTGGGTAACTGTGTCGTAAAGTTTGATAATTTGGCCGTCGGTCTCAATGGCGTAGGGTACAAAGATCGCACCACCCATCAAGCGGGTAATCCGTTCGGCAATGGAGGTTTTACCATTACCGGCGGCACCAAAGAGGAAGATAGAAGAGGCAGAGTTAACCGCCGGGCCAATTTGGTTTAGAACGCAATCGTGAATAATCAGATCACCAAAAGCTCGTCGAATATTAGCGTGAGTGACCACCACATTCTTAATCGTTTGCGCCCTGATCGCCTCAATGACCGTATTAAGGGGAACGGGCATTGCGCCAGCATAGGCATTTTTTTGCATCAGGCTTTGGGCTCGTTCAATGCCCTTACTGGTAAGGGTAAATTTGTAACCCGCGTCGCCTAAACTTTCCTGACCGGAAATGTCAATCAGTTCCTGTTTCCGCAAGTCTTCAATTCTAAGCTGGAGCATGTTATAGAAGGGTACTCGCAAAACCACCCCAAGGGCATTGCCGCTAATACTGCCTTTCAGGTAGAAGATACGGAGAATCATTTCATCTATGAAGTTTTCATTCAAGCCCAAATCGGCAAGCGATTCCGGAATGTTGGGAAAGAAAGCAGGCTTATCCTCTTTCTGATCTTCTTCTTTGCCTACGACCTGAAGATAAGAAGGATGCTCTTTATGATTTTCTGGTGGTAAGCCCCGATTTGCTCGTTCTACCTCTGCCGCCCACGCTTTTACCTGCTGCTCATGTAGCATCAAATGGGACATCGCTAACTTGTCGCCCCGCATTTTGGCATCATTAATTGCGGAGTAAAGGGCGCGTACCACTAGGCACTTTTCGCCATTACGATAGAAATGGTGCGGATAAAGGTCTTCCCGCGCATAGCAATCGGTTGTAAGGTTTTGTTGCAACATTTCGTCAACTGCCGTCGCTTCTACCAAAAATTGCATATTACTCCTCTTCCTAATGTATGATGACGTGGTTTCCGATTACCCCAAGATTTTATAGCCAGAAATACTTTAAATCTTTTTTATATAGACTTCAAGTTTAGTGCCACTAGGAGACTTTGATACACCTTGAAACAGGCTTATAGAAAGCTCTACCATCTATTTTAAGTTAAACAGACAAAAGAGTATATCACCCAAATGGGGTAAATATTGGTAGCCATTTTTCATCACCTTTGGCTAGTACTTAGGTACTATAAGCTAAAGTGCAGTAGCCTCATCCTAAAAGAGTTGTATGAGAGGGGGTATCTTCTCAATGGGTAGGGGTTTATTGAAACCAGTTTACATAAACCCACCGCAGGTTGGTTTCACATTGGGCGTATGCAATACGCCCCTACTCCGATTTTTTGAGATGATACGGGTTAAGGTGAGTGAATTTGAGCTAATAATTAATTTTCTATTGCTAAATTTCCCAAAATAAGTTACGATAAAGACGGGTTTCCAAGAATGTGCAAGAGATAAATAAATGGATTGCAAACCCTTATGTTAGTTAAAGGAGCGTTTAAGTATGAGCCAATTGGATATTGTCGAGTTTGCCTCTAATCCCGATCCCCGTTGCCCCTGCCTCTTGTTGCTGGATACTTCCGGCTCGATGGGCGGTGAACGTATTCGCGAACTAAACGAGGGGCTGATAGTCCTTCAGAATGAGCTACAACAAGACCCACTCGCCAGTCGTCGCGTCGAAGTAGCGATAGTGACTTTTGGAAACGGTGGCGTACAAATCGTACAGGACTTTGTAACCGCCGGACAGTTTTCTGCCCCCTCTCTGGCGGCAGATGGCTACACCCCGATGGGTGGAGCGATCAATACCGGGCTGGATCTGCTACGCAGTCGCAAAGATTCTTACAAAAGTGCCGGAGTACAATATTACCGACCTTGGGTATTTCTCATTACCGATGGTGATCCTACCGATAGTTGGCAACCCGCCGCTCAGCGAGTGCGTCAAGAGGTGGAGGGCAATGGCATGGCCTTCTTTGCCGTCGGGGTAGCCGGAGCGAATATGCAAACTTTGGGACAAATTGCCCATCCTTCGCGGCCCCCGATAGCACTACAAGGCTTAAAATTCCGCGAGTTATTTATCTGGCTCTCCCAAAGTCAGAAGCGGGTCTCTGGTTCCAAGCCCGGCGACCAGGTCTCCTTACCGCCAGTGGGCTGGGGTAGCGTTTAGCTTAGTCTGGCAGGAAGGATAACTTTAAGATGCAAGACGAGACTAACCAACATTGGCGGGTGATTGGTGCTTCGGTGCGCGGCACAAGCCACGTGGCAACTGACCGCGCGTGTGAGGATGCCCACGCCTATCTTGAACTGGAGAATGGCATATTATTGCTGGCGGTTGCCGATGGCGCAGGTTCGGCTAGTCGCGCTAGAGAGGGTTCTCAAGAGGCGGTAAAGGCTATTATTGCGACATTAGGCCATAGCCTCCATTCGGCGGCTCCCCAAAGTGAGGCCGCTTGGAAGACCTTGCTAGAAACCGGGCTACGAGAGACTAGGGTCGCTTTAGAAGAGTTGGCGAAAGCCGAGGAGACTACGCCGGAGAGCAGTGCTGAGGGAGATAGCTTCGACATTGCCGCCGAAAAAGGTTATCACCCTCGCAAGAAGCCTACAAAAAACCTGCTTCGGGAATTTGCCACTACCCTGCTGGTAGCGGTGATTACTCCAGAGTGGCTGGCGGTAGCCCAAATTGGGGATGGTTTTGTGGTTAGCCAGCAATCTGACTTAACCATCCATAATCTGACCATACCGGAGTATGGCACTTATCTGAATGAGACCTTCTTCTTGACCCAAGAGGATTATTTAGCCCACGTCCAATATGCGGTAGTGGCAAAGACCGAGGAAGTGCGTGGGATAGCCTTACTGACCGATGGGCTAGAATTGCTGGCTATGGATTTGGCAAACAAAGTAGCCCACTCCCCCTTTTTCGTGCCAATCTTGGAAGCGGCTACTCAGACCAGTTTTACCCAAACAGACTTAGAGACCTTCCTCAATTCGGAGAGGGTCTGTAGTCGCACCGATGATGATAAAACTTTGTTGTTAGCTGTGCAGCATAAATATGTGAAGTGACACTATGCCAAACTAGTATCATCTCAATTGGTAGGGGTTTATTGAATAAACCCATTGTGGGCTGGCCTCAGATTGGGCGTATGCAATACGCCCCCTACTTATTGAGATGATACCTGGCTATGCTATACTTATTTGGTTAGGATTAACTTGGAAAGGGGGTAAACTAAATGACCATCAAGCCCAACCGGATCGAACACTATTATGAGACACACGAATGGGAGGGAGATGAGGTGGGGCGTGGATACTTACATTTTTCTTCGGTCATCTATCTAGCGGCACTCCTAGAATTGCTCTTCTATGGGCAAGCCGTTGGGGTGGTTAACGATTTTTACTTTTTCCATACGGATGATCCAAATGAAATTCCTGTAAGTTCTGATCTAGCCGTAATAGATGGGCTAGGACCAGTAGGTGAGGATGACAAGAATGATATTAGCTATTACATCGGCGAGGATGGTCCACCACCACGAGTAATGATTGAAATAAGCAGCGAGCGGACTTGGCTAGATGACCTCAATTCAAAGGGAAAACGCAGCAGGTATTTTGCTCTGGGTATCTTGGAATATTTTGTCTTTGATCCGCAGCAGACAACCCTGTGGCGAGATTCTTGGGCCAATTATAATCGTTTGGTAGGTTGGCGACGCAACCCCATAACGAAAGGGTATGACGAACTGGTAAAAGATGAGGCTGGACGCTTGTGGAGTGAGGAGTTGCAAAGTTGGTTAGTGGTGGAAGGGCGTTACCTAAGACTATACACCAGAGATGGACAACTGCGTCTCACCGAAGCGGAAGCTGAGCGTCAGCAACGTAACCTTGAACGAGCGCGAGCGCGAGTGGCTTTACAGGAAGTCCTTGCTGAGCGGCAACAACGCGAGCTTGAACGAGCGCGAGCCGACGCTGCCGAGCAACGCCTTGCCAAATTATTGGAGCGATTGCGCCAATCCGGGCAAAACCCGGATGATTTGATCTAAAACCGGCATATCATTCGGATAGTGGGGCAGAAAATTAAAAACGTTACAAGCATTGGAGCAGGAATAGAGCTATGCCATAGCGTTTAGTCCTGATGGCAAGACACTCGCCAGTGGTAGTTCTGATATGAGTATCAAAAGGATAGTTGAAGTAATTATGCCAAACTATTACAGACCGAACGGGCAAGCGCTACAATTGGGCAATACATTGGGCGGGGGAGGCGAAGGCGATGTCTTTGCCGTAGTTGGAATACCTAATTCGGTAGCCAAAATCTATCACCAGCTCGGCCCTGAACACAAAGCCAAGTTGCAGGCCATGATTAACAACCCGCCCTCCGACCCAACGGCGGCCCAAAACCATATCTCGATAGCCTGGCCCAAAGAGATGCTCTTGGATAATCAAGGGGAGTGTGTCGGCTTTTTGATGCCCTTCCTTGACTATTCCAATAACATTGAACTCTTCAAGCTCTATAATCCGCAAACTCGGCTAAAGGAAGCGGCTTCTTTCCACTGGCAATATCTGATGTACGCTGCCGCTAACCTTGCCAGTGTAGTAGAGGCCATTCACGCCAAGGGTTATGTTATTGGCGACCTCAATGAGAGCAATATCTTGGTTAGCAATGGGGCGCAGATTACTTTGATAGATTGCGACTCAATGCAAGTACAATCGGGAGGCAAGGTTTACCGCTGTAATGTCGGTAAATCTGAATATACCCCACCCGAATTGCAAGGTCTAACTTTCAGCAATGTGGATCGTAAACCGGAACACGATAATTTTGGGCTGGCGATATTGATCTTTATGATGTTGATGGAGGGCTGGCATCCCTTCTCCGGTAAATGGGTAGGTAGAGGTAATCCGCCCTCCACTGAAGATAACATCAAGAGCAATCATTGTCCTCATGTGCCATCAGGCGGAAGTATGGTTATGCCGCCGCCTCTAGCACCACATATCAGCACCTTACCCCCAGCAGTGCGAGACTTGGTAATACGATGTTTTGAGCAGGGGCATAAGGTTCCAAGTAGTCGCCCTACTGCCTCTGAATGGCGGCAAACCTTGAAACAAGCCAGTCAGAACTTGACCCAATGCTCACAAAACCCGCAGCACCTCTACAGCGACCATTTGGGAGATTGCCCTTGGTGCGAACGCAAAGCCCTATTGAAGGGGCAAGACCCTTTTCCGCCTCAAACCTTCAAACGCACAGTAGCACCACCACCTGCACCACAACCACTATATACCCCACCTGTAGCTATACCACCTATACCTCCGGTAATACAACCGCAACTTTCTGGCTGGCTAACTCAACCAGTGGTACAACAGCCACCACCGCCTGTTCAACCAGTAATAACCGCACCACGTACTGCACAGGTAGCACCACCTAGACCAGCAACACAGCCACAAGCGCAAGCAGTTGCCCAATCCGTTAGACCATCTACTGCTTTACCAAAAAAACCGAACATTCTGAAAAGAGTTGTCGTCCTTGCCTTAGTGGTGGGTATCGGAATATTGGGGCTAATTGCAGTAGGACCTCAAACAGGTTCGGTGTTTGTTGCTGTACCTAAATATGCCACTATTACACCACCAACTCCTGTACCTGCATACGCCACTATTACACCACCTACTGCTGTACCTACAAAAACACCAATACCGCTCTACTCTAATACCGCCACCCTCACCGGACATTCTGATACTGTAATTTCAGTAGCGTATAGTCCCGATGGCAAGACTCTTGCCAGTGGCAGTGATGATAATAGTATCAAACTGTGGGAAACCAGCACGGGCAAGTTACTTAACACCCTCACCGGACATTCTTCTTATGTATGGTCAGTAGCGTATAGTCCCGATGGCAAGACCCTCGCCAGTGGAAGTTATGATAAGAGTATCAAAGTGTGGGAAGTAAGCACGGGCAAGTTACTTAACACCCTCACCGGACATTCTTCTTATGTCTTGTCAGTAGCGTATAGTCCCGATGGCAAGAC
>JACAUC010000258.1 GCA_013390945.1 Candidatus Chloroheliaceae bacterium | reverse complement strand
GATCACCAGTGAGTACCATCCTAAAGTGTAAAGCCGGTATGAACCTTGCCTTAGAACCCAGCTTAGGGGAAGTGGCTGCCGGGCCTTTAATAGCGATTTAAAGGTGGTCGTACCGGGAAATCCTAGGGCTAAAGGTCACAAACGCAAAGAAGGTGATGAGTTTATTGCTTATCCCGATGCTGGCGTAATCTGTGGGCAGGTCGAATATTATCGAGATGACCCGTTTACTATTGCCAATCCCGTCGCCCTTTTCGAGGTGCTTAGCCCCTCCACCCAAATCTACGACCACCATACCAAGGCCGAGCAATATAAGAAAATTCCCAGCTTAGCCTACTATGTGATGATTGATTCCGAACAAGTTCGGGTGGAGTACCGTAAGCGCGTAGATCAGGCAACTTGGATAGAGTTTGCACCACTGGAGGATGCTGGCGATACCCTGAGCCTGTCACTTACTCAGGAGATTATGTTATCTTTGGCAGCACTTTATGAGGGCGTGGATTTTGGAGATGAGGAGTAAGGGTTTTGGTGTTAAAAGCCTCGTTCGTCCTCTTGAACCAGCAGCTTTCTTACTTCCTTCTTATCCTGCCTTAATAGCATTGCTTCGGGGGCCGAGACACCCATTAATAAGCGGTGGGCCGAATCAAAGACCCGGTAAGCATCATCTAGTGTAAAAGTTTCCCCATGCGCCCATTTGTTACGCACCTCGAATAATTCAAAGGCCAAGCCAGATAAATATCTACCTCTACCATAACCACTTGAATCTAGGATTTCGCTAAAAACTTCCCTATCATAAGCCATAAATTTAAGAATCGAAAAAGCATCCCATTCGGAAAACTTTTTCCCTCTTACACTTCCTTTATTGGTATCTCGATTATCTCTTTTATTGGTATCTCGATTGTCTCTTTTATTGGTATCTCGATTAGAATCTCTTACTTTAGGATCATGCTCACGAGTCTTTTCTTCCCAACCTACACCATAAATTCTCTTGAAATATTGTTCCAAGAAGGGCCGTAGGCCATCTAGCAAAAAATCTAGTGCTATTCCTACACGTTCTTTATTGCTTCTGGTCTCAAACACTATCTCTTCTCCAACGTATGTAGTTAAGCAAACCGGAGAGGTCGTTTTATCCTTTATTAACCGCCCACAAGGTGCTAAATTTTTGTGCCTTACCCTTTAAAATTACCCCAAACAACTATAACTCAAAAATATATTCCATGTCAATAGGGTCTGTTCTGTATAACTCAAAAACGCTTTTTGTTTGGGGGAAAATTTAGTTTCAGCGGTTTCATTTCTCAAATTTCCAGCTAGTACCGTCCGCCCGATCCTCTAAGGTAACGCCTAGTTCTTTCAGGTTTTGGCGAATTTTATCGGCTAGGGCGAATTGTTTGACCGCGCGAAGTTCGCGCCGAGTTGAGATCAGCAGATTGATGAAGGGGCCGCAATCGGTTGGCCCGGTGGCGTGGTTTACTTCTTTGAGGCGCAGACCTAATACTCCTCCTAATTCGGCCAGTGTTTCGCGAGCTAGATGTAGTAGTGCAGGAGAAGCCCCGGCATCCCGTCCTTTGTGAATTTCCTTTACGAGATCAAAGAGGCAGGCCATTGCTTGAGGGGAGTTAAAATCGTCGTCCATCGCTTCAATAAAGTCAGGACGTACCGACTCGATCTCCTGTTGTAAAGTTTGGTTGGCTTCGGGGTTGCCCTGGGTAGCGGTTGGGTCGCCCCACTGTTGGGTTGGGTCAAAGACCGCTTTTAGCCGTTGTAGACCACGCCCGGCCGCTTCAAAATTTTCGGGAGAATAGTTGAGGGGGTTGCGGTAGACCGAATTTAGCACGAACATCCGCAGGTTATCAGGATCACCCATCTTCAGAATTTCCTGAATGGTCACAAAATTCTTGAGCGATTTGGACATCTTATCGCTGCCAAATTGCAACAGGCCGTTGTGTAGCCAATATTTTACAAAAGGTCGCGCTCCGGTCAGGCTCTCGCTTTGGGCGATTTCGTTAGAGTGGTGGGGGAAGATTAAATCGGCTCCGCCGCCGTGAATATCAAGCCTAGCCCCCAAGTGGCGCAAGGCCATGGCGGAACATTCGATATGCCAACCGGGACGACCTAGCCCCCAAGGACTCTCCCAACTTGGTTCGCCCGGTTTGGCCGCTTTCCAGAGTGCAAAATCGAGGGCGTTCTCTTTGCGCGAATCTACCTCCACGCGCTCGCCTGCCCTAAGATCTTCAAGGCTCTGGTGTTTCAGTGCGCCATACTCCTGTGCGGCAGAGATACGGTAATAGACATCGCCCTCCACTGGATAGGCTGCGCCCTTCTCGACTAGTTCTGCTACCGCCGCAATAATATTGCCAATCTCCTCGGTGGCGCGGGGGTAAACCGAGGCTCGTTGGACGTTGAGCGCGTCAATGCCCTCCAAAAACTCGTTAATATATTTTTCGGTTAGGGTGTGCCAATCTACCTCTTCTTTGTTGGCGCGGTTGATAATTTTATCGTCTACATCGGTGAAGTTCATAGCATGGCGTACTTTGTAGCCCTGAAATTCTAGGTAGCGCCGAATTACATCAAAAACCACCGCACTCATAGCATGGCCGATATGACTGCTATCATAAACGGTAGGGCCGCAAACGTACATAGTGACCTGTTCTTCGGAAAAGGGTTTGAACTCTTCCTTTTGGCCGCTTAATGTGCTATAAACTTTTAGTGCCACCTTCTATAATCTCCTCGTGTTTATGACCGTTACCGTTTTTGCGGGGCGGTTCCGGTTCCAGTTTTACCAGCACCTTGTCCAAACCCTGTTCTAGGCGACTCAACCGTTCTTCCAGTTGGATCAAGCGTTGCTCAAGTTCTTCGGTCAGGTGGTGTTCGTGTTGTAGTTCGTGAAGCTCTTCCATATGGGTCTGAAGCTGGTTATGTAATAATTTACTCATGCGCTGTTCCAGTTCACGGCTTTTGGTCTGCAAAGCGTCAATCATCTCCCCTTCTGGGTCAGGGAGATTTTCCACTCGTCGGTTAATCGCGTTGGTATCAGGTCGGAAGGCGACAATTTTGGCGGGTACACCTACGGCGGTCGTATTGGGTGGTACATCTTTAAGCACCACTGCTCCGCCTCCGATGCGGGCATTGTCACCAATTGTAATGGCTCCCAGCACTTTGGCTCCTACTCCCACTAAGACGTTATTCCCGACGGTCGGATGGCGTTTCCCACGCTGTTTTCCGGTTCCACCCAGCGTCACGCCTTGGTAGAGGGTGACATTATCCCCAATTTCGGCGGTTTCGCCAATCACCACGCCCGTACCGTGATCTATAAATAGATTCTTACCAATTTTTGCGCCGGGGTGAATTTCGATACCGGTCAAGAAGCGGCTGATTTGGGAGATAAGGCGCGGGAAAAAGGGTAAATCGGCCTTGTAGAGGCGATGGGCCAAACGATGTAGCAAGACCGCATGGAGGCTAGGGTAGAGCAGAACCTCAAAAATGTTACGTGCCGCTGGGTCACGCTCCATTATGTTTTTTATTTCGTCACGGAACGACATCTGGTTTCTCCTTGATGCTTATTTTAAGCCAAACAAAACAAAAGCCCGCGCAACAGTCGGGGCACCGTTTGTGATGGTAGGTACTAGTCTACACGCAAACAGCACCCCTAGCTACACAGGCAAGGCTCACCCTCACAGCTTTCAATTAAGGCTGCTCGATTTGGTGGTTCTATTGCAGTTAGGTTGTCTTTAAGCAAACTGCGGCCTTTAGGCCGCTCTTGAGAAAACATGATGTCCTCATTGGATTCAGATTAGGCCGCTGCTTCAGCCTTACTGGTTTTGCTGCTATCAGTTTTAGCCTCGGTTTTGCTGCCTTCAGCTTTCGTTTCGGTTTTTGTGCTATCCGTTTTCGTTTCGTTCGTGCTGCTGTCGTTTTTAGCTTCGGTTTTGCTGGTTAGACTTTTAGCTTCGGTTTTACTCCCCTTGCGGCTGTCGTTAATATACCAGCCCGAACCCTTAAAGATAATGCCAGCCGCCGAAAAGACCTTTCGTACCTCATTACCACATTCCGGGCAAATTTTTATTGGCTCATCGTGAAAGCCTTGATACTTCTCAAAACGGTGTTCACAAGTTCCACATTGATAATCATAAGTAGGCATTGCCGTTTTGTTCCTCCTTGATATATCTATACAAATCAAATTTAGCGTAGGTATTTTTTAGCTGCGGTCAACACCCGCTTAATTCCGCCCTTCATCCTTATCTTAAAATATCTTAAAATCCTGAAATTTGGAATCCTGAGCAGTCTAGTAAGATTTTACTACAAAATAGTTGCGAGAGCAAGGTTTCTTTGTTTGCATAGGGTTAACCTTTGGTAACACTAGTGATTACTCCCCACGCCTAAAGGCGGGGCTTCTCCCGATTTTATACGGACAGAATCTAATCCAATTCTGAGTATACTTATTGACGAGTTGAGGTCACGGTCTACCACCAGATTACAGGAGGGACAATGATAGACCCGCTCCGACAAGGGCATCTTCTGGCGATGACCACAACCGCTACAATCCTGAGACGTGTACGCCGGATTTACTTTAATGAATATTCTACCAGCATAGACCGGAGTTTATCAAACGTTAGTTCTGAAACCAACTCCCTACGCGATCCTTTGTTAAACCGCAAGGAGCGTTGCGTCTAAAAGACGCAACGCTCCTTAGTGCCAAACTTAATTATTTAGAAGGAACTGGGGAAGGGTAGAGCGTAGCTTGATCGAGGGGGAAGGTCGGGCTGGTGTTGGTAAGTGGTGGTGCTAGGTTGCCTTTGGGTTTGAGTGGGCCAGGACTTAGCTGAGTAAGGTCGGCTCGCCCATAACCGCAGACGGTGTTGGGTGAAGGTAGATTGGGCAAAGGCTTGGCGTTTTCCAGCAAAATCTGCACCACTTGAAGGCTGGTCAAAGTGGTATCGCCGCTCTTTATCAGAGCCGCTAAACCAGAGATCTCCGGTGTGGCCGCGCTAGTGCCATTGAACTTACTGCCACCATTGGCCTCGTAAGCCGCGCTACTTACGCCGCCCGGCCCACAGATTTCTGGTTTCATCCGTCCATCTGAAAGTGGCCCTTGGCTGCTATATCCGGCAATGGTGTCACCATCCGGCGGGTCAACTGCTCCTACTCCAATCGCTCCTCGCGAGTCGGCAGAAGTGCCTACCGTCATTACGGAAGTCATAAATTGGGGTGGGATACCACCTACCACAAAGATATGCAAGCGTACTGGCTGAGCGGGTGGTTGCGTCCCATCTTTCAGGCGCACTCTAACATAAAGAAGGGTCTTGGCTGGGATATTTAGCCGCATTCCCTCCAGCGGTGGTCGTACACGCTGATCTCCATCTGACGTAGCCACTACCTTACCTTGTTCGTCTTCTATTATCAGATCAAAGTCGGCAGCTTGGGGATTTACGTCACCATTCAACCACTGATCCCAGCGTAAAAGTATGGTAGTAGCCAGTGGGTTGTCGGTCGGATTGCCTACCGCCATCCGGTCTACATTGGTAACCCACTGGTGGAAACCTTGGGCATTGGGCGTAAAGTTTTGGGCATAATGTTCTTGGCCTTCATTGCCCGCCGCCATAAAGAAGACAATCCCGGTTTTGTTGTGGACATCCTCAATCTTCTTGCTCAAGTCCGAGTTGCCATCTTCGGGTGTCGAGTTGTTGCCCATTGAAACCGAGATAAAGTCTACTTTTTGGGCTACCAAGTAATCAATGGCGGTGCTGAACTCTGCATTAGAGCCACTGATGGAAGTCGCTATGATCTTGGCATCGGGGACGAGCGAGTAAATAATTTCCGATACCGCCGTGCCATGAACGCCCTTACTGGCACTATCTTCCTTGAGTATATCTTGAGATATATCTTTCACCGTGAAATCGCTGGGCAAGAAACTACCCTTCAACTGGTCTATAAATTTGTAGCCACTGTCAATAATACCAATGGTTACACCTTTGCCCGTGATACCGGCAGCTTGCCACTTGTCGGCACCCATAATCTTCACGCCTTCGTTCTTGGCGGTTTGAGCGAAAGCTTGGAGCGACTCAAGCGTGGGTGACAGACCTGCTAAACCTTGGGGGTCTTCGGTGAAAGGCAGGTTAATCAGTTTCACGCCTTTGGTTGCGCCGAGTTCGCGCAGGAAGTTATTTTTGGTGGTAGAGTCGGAATAGGTCACAAATGCCTTGAGTGGTACAGCCGCCAATAAAAGAGTGCTTCCGGCTATTTCCTCGGTGTCATCCACAAAACCACCCATCGCGGTAATTTTGGTGGTGACAGAATCCGCATCAGCCTTGCTTTCCACCTCTATATCCAAAACTACCTCGTCTTGATCTTCCATCAAAACGTCTTCATTTAGGGCCAAAGTACGGGCAGCTTGAAGCTTTTCTTCCTCCGTACCTTGAGCATTAGTATACTCGTCAATAATCGAAATCAGGATCTGATCGGCCTTGTCAATTGAGTCTACGGCAGGTCTTGGGACGGAAGGTGTGGGCAATTTGGCCGCAACTGCTGGTGGACTGACCGCGACGTGTCCCATTGTAGCAGCTGGGTTATTGGTCGTTCCTGATTTAGCCGTGGTTGAGGCGGCAGTGGTAGTAGATGTGATGGCCTTAGTAGCGGCGGCAGTGGTAATAGATGTGATGGCCTTAGTAGTGGCGGCAGCGGTGGTTGAGGCGGCGGCAGTAGTGGATGTGATGGCCTTAGTAGCGGTAACGTTAGTTGAAGCAGCAGCAGTAGTGGATGTGACGGCCTTAGTAGTGGAAATGGTAGTTGAAGCGGCTGTGGTGGTGGATGCCTTAGTAGTGGCGGCAGCGGTGGTGTTAGCTGAGACGCTGGTATTCGTAGGCGAGTCACCACAGGCGGCCAGAAGTGACATTGCTAGGCTAATGACTACTAGCGTAGTTAGCTTAGAATGAGTAAGCCTTCGCGAACGATGCGAAAAACTCATATGTTATCTCCCCTCATAATTTGCAAATGTGGAATATAAACGTTGGCGCACAACGTTGGTTACCTTTGTGGGTGTTTTTTGTCAATGGTACTTTTGTAGTGGTTATGTAACGCTGCCTATAGTAATATGCTTTGGTTTTAAAATCAATCTGATGACTTTGTATAATTTGCTAGAGCTTTTAAGCCTCGCGCCCAGCTTGCTATCGCCTGAATCTGAGCCGGAGTGGTGCGGCAACAGCCTCCGATAATTCTAGCTCCTCGCTCATACCACTTATGGGCCTCTTCCGCAGAGGTGCTAACCTCTCTAGTCCCCCTCCAAGTACTATTCTCAGGCCGATAAATTTCGCCAGAGTTTGGGTAGACTAAGATCGGCTTAGTGGTGGCAGAACGGGCGGCACTAACCAAATCAGCCACATAGCATGGGGCAGTACAATTGACCCCTACCGCTGCCACTTGAACAGATTGGTTCAGCGTGGCGACGCAATCCGCCAATGGTTCCCCATGGGAGATATGAGCCGAATCCTTAGCACTAAAGCTGATCCAAGCCCACCGTTCGGGAAATTCGGTTAACAAATGGGCTAGGGCTTGTGCTTCTACTAAGCAGGGAATCGTTTCGCAAGCCAACAAATCGGCTTCGGTCTTAGCCAACACTGCCAGACGTGGGCGGTGAAAGTCTATCAACTCGCGTTCAGAAAGGCCATAGTTGCCCGAATATTCCGAACCATCGGCCAAGAACGCACCATAGCTGCCTATCGAGGCGGCAACTAGTGGTTTCGGACGACCGACGCGGTTGATGGGATTGGCCCAAAATTCATCCCGTGCTTCTACTGCCAACCGTACCGCCAGTTGCATAAGCCCGGCGGCTTCGGTTTCGCTTAGACCACGCCGGGCAAAGCCTTGAAAAGTGGCCTGATAGCTGGCAGTGGTGGCACAATCGGCCCCCGCCGCGAAATAGTCGGCGTGAACCTGTTGGATTAGATGCGGTGCTTCGATTAGGACTTTAGCTGACCAGAGCGGGTCGCGCAAATCACAGCCCCTCTGCTCCAATTCGGTTGCCAGTGCGCCGTCCAGAATCATTAGCGGGTAGTCGTTCAAAATATGGGCAATTGGGTTCATAATACCTCCAAATCGGGATTAGACCAATCGGGATTAGACCAATCGGGATTAGACCAATCGGGATT
>JACAUC010000257.1 GCA_013390945.1 Candidatus Chloroheliaceae bacterium | reverse complement strand
CGCCCCACATTGGGCGTATGCAATACGCCCCTACCCGAAATTTTGAGATGATACATACAATAGTTAAGAGGATGTCAATAAAGCCGATGATTACCTATAATGAATTAGTCGCTAATATCAAACAACTTACGATTTATCAACGACTTGAATTGATCGAAATAATCTCGCGTTCGGTGCGAGAAGAGTTAGTCCTAACATTTAGTGGGATTGCTCCAGCAGAACAAATAGCAAAACCCGCCGAAGGTTCGCCACCGGAAGATACGGAACTAGCAGAAAGCTATACCGATTATTTGAGTGGGAAATATTAATAAAGATTATAGCAAAGCAACTTTACTTGTTCTCACACCTGCCGATTTTCTGAAGCAGGTATTGAAACAACCTTGATAGAACTAATTACTAATTACTAACAACCGAAAGTGAGCTTAAAAAATGATCCCAACCAAAATAGAGCTTAAAAATTTTATGTGTTACAAAAATGCCAGCCTCGATTTGAATGGGGTTCATTTGGCTTGCCTTTCGGGAGATAACGGAGCCGGGAAGTCGGCCTTGTTTGATGCGATGACTTGGGCAGTTTGGGGGAAGTCTCGGACAACTTCAACCGATGATCTTATCGCTCAAGGCGAGAATGAAATGCAGGTTATTTTTGATTTCTCTTGTGACAATCAACTTTATCGTGTCAAAAGAATCCGCAATAAAAAAGTCAATAAAACCGTTTTGAGTTTCACCCTCCAAAATGGCGAGCAGTGGCGTGACATCACCGAAAACACTGCACCAACCACCCAAAAGAAGATCATTGAAATTTTACGAATGAAGTACGAAACTTTTATCAATAGTGCCTTTTTAAAACAGGGCAAAGCCGATGAATTTACCGTCAAAACCCCCTCCGAACGCAAAGAGGTGCTGGCCGAAATTTTGGGATTGGGCCAATTTGATGACCTCGAAAAGAAGGCCAAAGAGCGCGTTAAAGATGCCAAAACTGAACTCACTCAGTTGGATGCCAAGTTAAAAGAGATCGAAGGGGAACTCCACAAGCGGCCCGGTTATGAGGCCCAGAAAAATGAGGCCGAACTACAGTTACAGGAATGTAGCCAACGGTTGCTTAATAATAGGAAGACCCTAGCCGAGATGCAAGGTGAGGAGGCCCGCCTAAAAGAAAAAGAGAACGCCCTACGCCAAGCCGAGGCACGGCTAGTCAAAACCCAAGAGCAACTCCGCAAGGTAAAAGAAGAGCAGGCCAAAGTACGCCACACCCTGAGCGATAGCCAAAAGATTCTGGCACAGCGCACCGAAATTGAACAGGGCTACGCCGAATTACAGCAGGTTGGTCTGGAGATCGAAGCTTTTAATACTAAGGCCACAAGCCATCTAAATCTTGAGCGGCAAAAGGTGCGGCTATCAGGAATTGTCACCAAAGAACGGGCGTTGCTTGAAGCGAATATTACCACCACCCACAGGAAGGTGGAAGAGGCCAAAGTGCTAAAGGCCGGGCTAGAACGTTATGAAGCCGACTTTGCCAAGCTGCAAGAAGAATTAGCCCTGAGTATTGCCGCCAGCGAAGATTTAAGCAAAAAGCAGGCCGAAGCCCAAACCCACAAAGCCGAAATAAAACAGACCGAAGCCGAAGCAAAACGGGCGAAACAAGAGTTGAGTGAGATTGAGGCTAAAGCAAAACGAGTGCCAAAGCCGGGTGATGTCTGTGACCGCTGCGGTACACTTTTAAGCGACGAGGCTCAGAAAAAGACCATCGAACAATATCGCGAAGAGTATCGCACTAAACAAAAAGAGTGTAAAGATATTCAGGAACGGCTCGAAAGACTTCAAGCTATTTTGGGTGAAACCGAAGAGGCCATCAAGCCATTGGAGAAACCAGCCCGAAACTGCTCTCTCTTAGTGAAGCAGGTTGGTGGGTTAGAGGAAAAGATAAAGCAGGCCCACAAAGCCTCCGAGGAACTATTAGCCACCCAAGCGATGTTGGAGAGTTTCACTCAAGATTTAAACACCAAACAATACGCTCTGGTAGAGCAACGTCAGTTAGACGAAATTCAAGGTGAACTCAAGGCGTTAAACTATGACCAGAAGGCCCACGATATAGCCAAAACCCAACAGCGCGAGCTTAAAAGATTCGAGGAGCAAAAAAATGAGCTTTGGAGAGCCGAAGAGAAGCGCGAATGGGCCGAGAAAGATTTAGCCCGGCTAGTTGGGGAAGAGAAGAGGTTGGGCGAGGAAGAGAGCGAGAGCAAGGCGGAAGTAGAGCGGTTAAAGGTGGAGGCCACCGGATTACAACAATTGCGGGAGCGCATTAAGGCCGGGGAAAAGTTAGTAAGTGAAGCGGAGGGTCAGGAAAAACTTATCCGGGCCAATTTGTTGCGGGCTGAAACGAGCCTTGAATTTTGCGCTAAGCAAGAACTCAAGAAAAAAGAGTGCCAACGCGATCAAAATCAAGCCAACCAAACCAAAATAATCTACGGCGAATTGACCGAGGCTTTCGGTAAAAAGGGGATACAAGCCCTCGTAATGGATACGGTCTTACCAGAACTGGAAGAAGAGTCCAACCATTTGTTAGGCGAGATGAGCGACGGGCGTATGAGTGTCCGTTTTGAAACCCAACGCGATAGCAAGAAGGGCGAGCCGATTGAAACTTTAGACCTGCGAATTAGCGACGAGCAGGGTTCCCGCCCCTACGAGATGTTTAGCGGCGGCGAAGCCTTTCGGATCAATTTTGCGGTGCGGGTGGCCCTTTCAAAACTCTTGGCCCGGCGCAGCGGTGCCCAACTTCGCACCCTCATCATAGATGAAGGCTTCGGGAGTCAGGACGGACAAGGCCGGGAACGGTTAGTGGAAGCCATTCGGGGGATTGAAAACGATTTCGAGCGGGTCTTGGTCATTACCCACCTGCAAGAGCTAAAAGATGTCTTCCCGGTACGGATTGATGTGGTTAAAACGGCCACCGGAACCCAACTCTCGATTAATTAAAGTTGCCTAAAACAAAAGATAGCGCTACAATCGCTTAGTGTTATGTAAATTAGATGTTAGCCTAGCTTGCTTCGGTCGGAATGGAAAGAACTATCAAGCATAAAAGAATTATGGCTCTAATTGCGGCCTTTGCTGGGTTAGCTTGGGCCGGGATCGTGGGACTGATTTTTCTACTGAATGTCGGGGATTACGCCGAGTTCTGGTTTCCAGCGCGGGTAATAACTTATGCCCTACTACTGATTGCCCCAACCCTAACCTTTATGCCGATGGGTCGGGCGTTAGGTATACCCCTCTATGGCTATTGGTCGGTCGTGAGTTGGGCTGCTTTTGGCTTCGTCTTTGCCTTCCTCACCCCTGACCCAACCCGTAGCCGCGACGAGAATTGGGGTCTCCTGATCTTGCTGCTGATTTGCCTCTTTGCGGTAGTGGTTAGCCTCTTCCTCCCGATTTTCTATGCGGTGGGAACCACTATTTTTGCCAATGCCTCCCGGCCTGCCCGTTATGATCTGCGTCGGGCTATGCGCGAAGCGGTAATGCTAGGGTTTTACTTTCTCCTAGTCGCCTTTATGCAATTACTGGGCAACCTAGCTTGGCTCCAAGCCCTCTTGCTTCTGCTGATCGTCGTTACTATCGAATTACTGATCCTATCGCGGGGACGAACACGCTGAGTTATTTCTGGAGGAGAGAGTGTATCACCTCAATATTTCGTGGTAGGGGCGTATTGCATACGCCCAAAATGGGGCCAGCCTACTGCGGGTTTATGTGAACTGGTTCCAATAAACCCCTACCAATTGAGAAGATAGGATAGAGAAAGGAAAGAGGATCCGTTTTGAAAAAAATTACAACTCTTCAAGTGATGGGATGGGCAACGGGAGTATTTCTGGTAGCCCTAGGTTTTTGTTTCCTCTGGTTAATCCGCAACGTTCTCTTTTTATTTTTTGTAAGCCTACTGGTAGCCACCGGGATTGAGCCGTTGGTTAACTGGTTACGTAAAAAGGGGCCATTTAATCGTAGCACTGGGATTTTAGCCATCTATTTCCTAGTTTTTGGCCTATTGGCCCTAATCCTCTTTTTAGCGTTACCACCTTTAGGCCGGGAGGGACAGCAACTTGTCTCCAAATTTAGTGACCCCCAACAACTTAGAAATTTAATCAATAATATTAATAATGAATTTTTCCAAAATATCGCTTCTTCGGCTTATGAAAACGCTGGCTCACTGCTCCAAAACGCGCAGGTTAGCGCCCAAGCCATCAATATCGGGTTAGGTATCTTTGAGGTTCTCTTCTCCTTCGGAACTATCTTAGTGATTGTCTTTTACTGGCTCAATGAAAAAGCTACCATCAGGCGTTATATTTTCGCGCGTATGCCACAAGACCAACAGGCGCATTGGTCAGATTTATGGGATAGCGTGGAGAAGAAGTTGGGTGCTTGGATGCGGGGACAGTTAACGATGATGCTTTTTATTGGGGTAATGGCCGGAATTGGTTATCTCATTCTGGGCTTAAAATTTGCCTTTGCCCTAGCCGTCATTGCGGGTCTAACCGAAGTAATTCCGCTAATTGGGCCATATATCGGTGGTGCCCCGGCCGTGCTGGTCGCGCTCACCCAGAGCGTAACCCTTGCCTTGTTGGTAGTAATCTTCATTGTGGTGCTACAACTGATCGAAGGTAATATTCTAGTGCCGCGCGTAATGGAAAGTGCGGTAGGTGTTTCGCCCCTAACGGTTATCATCGGTATCCTGATCGGTACCACCCTCGCAGGCATTGGGGGTGCGCTAATCGCCGTACCCATCGCTGCCGCCATTCAAGTAATTGCTAATAATCTACTAAAGGTTAATCCTGCTAAGACCTAGCACCAGATATAAGATTTTTGTTCTTTTCTGAAATTCGGCGGAACCAAGAAAATCAACCATTTAAGGGGCTTGCTAATGTCTTCCTACTGAGGTATAATTTTTTAGGAACGGTATTTGGCGATTCAGGTTGGCAATTTTTTATTAAGCCAAAGCTGGATAATGCCATGTTTTTATGCTAAAGCTAGGATAAGAACGTTTTACATAATGCAAGGTAAAATAAAATCGTTTACTTAAGAAGGCTTCCAAAGTGCAAATGAAATCTGAAATTCAATCCAGATTAGACACATTCAAACAGGATATTAATTTAGAACCTGAAGTGGTTGGGAAAAATTTAAATATTTTTTACTCAAATCTAGCTAATCTTAGCGAAGTGGATGTAGCGGCAGATGAGCTAAATGAATTAAATGAATATTACAAGGCATCTCGGTCAGCTACGGACAATCGGGGTAGTAGAATAAAACGTGGTGAAATTATTCAGAAAGTAATTAGGATTGTTTCCTAACCCTCGACCATTCAGGTTTTTGTATTTTCTCCATTGGTAGGGGTTTATTGAATAAACCCGCCCCACATTGGGCGTATGCAATACGCCCCTACCCTGAAATATTGATAAGATACGTGGCTCGAAAGTTACTCTTTGTCCTCTAATTGTTTTAATCTATCTTTTAAGTCGTCAATCTCCTTAAACATGACCTCTAGCCCCATTTTTTTGTTAAGATCGGGCAGTGCCTTGCTATAACTCATCAGGTAGTTAAAGACTAGCTTATCGCCTAATTCTTCGATAAATTCTTTTGCCATAATCATCCGCCGGGAAAATTCGGCTTGTACTTTGTCCGGGTCTGATACGCGGGAAAAAATAATCGGTTTACCTGCTCCAGCGGTTGTAACTTTGACATTTCCATAGTTGAAGAGGTTGGCGAAGATATTTGGCTTTTCGGATTGTATGTCTTGTACCTTGAGGAGGCCAATAACGCTTTTTTCCTCATCAAAGCCAAAAGGCTTCTTCTCAATATCTATAATGTCGCGATTATTGATAATGTAGCGATCATTATGCCAATCTTCCCAAGTATACCAGAGCCAGAAAATAGCGATCATAAAGACCAGCAGAGTTACTATAAACCCGGTGAGGCTAATTCCAACATTGCCGAGGCTAAACAAGCGCGGCAGAGCAAGGAGAGCCACCACTACCAAAGTGAGCAAGAAGACCACTACCTTAAAGAGGTCTCGATAGAGGAAGAGGGGATGTCTACGGAAGGTAAGTTGCTCCATCCCCTTTTCGTCCTTATCCAAAATTGGCTTGCTCGGCACAATCAGATGCCACCAACTCTGCTCGTTACGCACAATATAATCTACCTGTATGGGTTCCCCGGTCGTCTCTTCGTGATTTTCACCCAAGAGCTTATTGCGGATTCTCTTTTCCATCAGTTCGGAGCGAAAAGCGGCCCGGCTTCCCATATAGGCCGCTTTAGCATCGCTAATCTCTTTGCGTATCCGGTCCGGTAGATAAACGCGATCAAAGACCAGTTTGGCATAGCCTGCTCCGGTAACAGTTACCGTACCGATACGGAACATCAGGTCTATAAGGCTTCGGTTTGCCACGTAGGTCACTTGCTCGGCTTTGTCAATGGGGATTTCCTTCTTATCCAATTTAAAGTAAGTGACCTTTTCCATTTGCAGAACCCGCTTATCCGTAATTAGGAGATAATCGTTACTCCAATCGTTAATCGCCCAACCGACCCACCCTAGCACAAGAACTAGCACCATCGCGTTAATAAGGAGCAGGCTTGGAATCAGATTGAGAAAGATTAAGAAGAGGATCAAGTTAACGATGAAAAGAATAATGGGAGGAGTAGAGAGGAAGAAGATATGAATCTTATGGCGGCGATAGACATCCACCACCTTTTCCTTGCGGACATAGCCTTTGGGAGTTTTTACGTGCAATTCCTCCTGCCATTCATCCAGTAGTTTTTGGTGCCAGCGTTCTAGCCGTTCCACTTTTTTCTGGGCCCGTTCGGGCAGGTTACCCAGTCGGTTCCTCAAGAAAGGGGCGAATGGCGGTAGGGTTTTTCCTTTATCCTCGGTCGAATTGATTGCCGCATTATAAAATTTAAGAACCCCCAGCAGACCTCCCGCCGTCGCACGGTGTATGGCATCTTTAAAAATCTTCCGAAACTCTTTAATCACCATCTCTTCGGTTACATTGGGGTTGGCGATAAGGCTGGTCAGTTCTTTGGTATCCTTATATTTGACAGCGTAGCTTACTTCACGCCTCCATCCCTGAAAGTGCTTCTTTTTCCCTTCTTCGTTAGTAGCCTCGCCCGAAGGGGCCACTTGTGCTTCGGTGGTAAGGGTAATTGGGCTAGTTTTCTGAGCTTGGGGAGAAGAACGCAAACTGCCCGCTGGGGTGGTTTGTGACCGGGTGGTACGGTTTGTAACATCCTTTTTGGCGTTATAATCCGAAATATTCATAGAAGATTCTCCCTAATGTAAGGTTCCGGGTTCTCAAGATTTGGAACTTGGAACTTTAAGCTTTGAACTATTAGGGCGCGGCTCACGCTTATTTGGGTCATCCACAAAGAGATAAGCGGCATCGCGCAGATAGAGATAACCGGAATAGACCGTAATAACCACCATCAGGTAGACTAGCGGCCAAGAGAGGTTGAGAAATAAGTCAAAGAACTTCACCTCCCCGATTTTCCAGTTTTGGGCGGCCTCGTAGAGTAAACCATTGGTTCGCACCTTCAAGCCCGCATCGGCCCAAACAATCAGCCAAGTGAGCGAGATGGCGGTCAAGGCGGTTTTGCGTTTACCCCATTTACCCGCCGGGATTACCACGCCTTCGGCGGCGGCATAAGTACGTACCCCGGTAATTAGAAATTCGCGACCCAAGATGATGGCGATTAGCCACGCGGAAAGAATTTGTTTTTCGGCCATCATCACCAGTACCCCGGCGGTGAAGAGTTTGTCTGCCGTCAGATCTAGGAAAATGCCGAGGTTAGAGACCGTATTCTGACGACGGGCGAAATAGCCATCCAGAAGGTCGGTTATTTCGGCTACCGCAAAGACGATTGCTGCAAGAATGTAACCCGGCGACCAGCCATCCGCCCAGAGTAAAAACATCACTAGAGGAGTGGCAAAAATACGTGACCAACTTAGCGCATTGGCGACTGACAAAATAGTACCGCCCTTCGATTTTTGATTTTAGCCTTTGATTGTATCTTCTCAATAAGTAGGGGTTGTAGGCTGGCCTATTGAATAAACCCGCCTCAGATTGGGCGTATGCAATACGCCCCTACCTCTTGGGCGTATGCAATACGCCCCTACCTCTTGGGCGTATGCAATACGCCCCTACCT
>JACAUC010000256.1 GCA_013390945.1 Candidatus Chloroheliaceae bacterium | reverse complement strand
ACGATGGTAACGGGAGTGTGCGAACCGAGACCAACAACCTGAGCGGTGGTGGTGGTGAAGTAACCACCTATGGTTACGACAGCCGCAATCGGTTAACCAGTTGGCAAAAACAAGCCAAAGGCGCAACGTTGGCAACCGCCCGTTTCAGCTATGATGGTACAGATAGCCGCCTTGGGCTATTCTACAATGGTCAAACCACCTCTTACCTACAGGATACCGCTACGGGTAACGAAGTGGTGTTGCAGGAAATCAAGGGTAGCTCGCGCAGTAGCTTCTTGTATCCGCTAGGTTCTACTTCGCCTCTGTACCAAAGTGATGCTAGTGGCAACGGCTTATGGTATCACTCTGATGGACTAGGCAGTATTCGGGCCTTAACCAACGGCAGTACAGGTACACTAGTCAACACCAACTCCTATAGTGCCTTTGGAACGAGTACGGGCGCAACAGGCAAGGCCGATAACAATCACCTCTTTGCGGGTGAACAACTAGACCCCACGGGCCTCTACTACAACCGTGCCAGATACTACAACCCGAATCTAGGGCGTTTCATCAGCCGGGATATGGTGATGGGTCAACCTCTCCATCCCCAAAGTATGAACCCCTACAGCTATGTTCAAAACAATCCGGCACTTTACACTGATCCCACTGGACATTTTGCTTTCCTACCACTACTACTTATAGCGGTAAATGCCGCTTTCCTAGTGTTAGATACCCAAGAACTAATCAAGACGTGGAGTGACCCTAACTCAAGTTTATTGGATAGAGGCTTAGCGATAGGTTCGGTTGCCTTAGATTTGGTAGGTATTGGTGCAGAGGTAAAAGGAATAGTAGGAGCCGCCAAAGTAGGGGCCAAAGCCACTGAAGCCCTCGGCAAGATTTTGGGTGTTACCACTAAAGCTGGGGAAACAGGCAAAATTGGTAGTGAGGGTGGCAAAGTTGTTACTAAAGTTGGTGGTGAGGCTGGCAAAGCAACACATGTAGAAAAGACAATAACAGGGGCAGACAAAGTAGGCGATACCGGACGTACTGTAGACTCAAGCTCATCAGCCATTGGTCAGTGCAGTTTTAGTTCCGATACACCAGTAGCCACCAGCAATGGCGAGAAACCAATTGGTGAGATTCAAGTAGGTGAACAGGTACTAGCCTACAATGAAGCCAGTGGCACAAATGGGAATTACACGGTACAAGCTGTTCTAATCAACAATGACCCAGCAGAAGTATTCCTTACCATTGATGGAGAGAGAATAGAGACCACGCCGGAGCATCCTTGGTACACCGAGGACAAAGGTTGGATCAACGCTGGTGATCTTAGGATTGGTGAACACATCCGCAAGGCCAATGGTGAGAGCGGCGAGGTGCAATCGCTAGAGTTTGTACGCAAGCCAAAAGTTATGTACAATCTCACCGTAGATCAGGCGCATACCTTCTTTGTCGGTGAACAGAGATGGCTGGTGCATAATGCTGGTTCTTGTACTTCTCGTTTAACAAATGTAGTGAAAAAGTATGGAGCAAAACCAGAAATACAAGGAGAAGCTTCAGGTTACAAATTTACTAATCGTCGCGAAGCGCGTCAGGCAGCTTCAGAAGTTATTGGTGATTTAGGTTCAAATCCTGAAACTCTTCGTAAGAGTGATTTTAGGGGTGGACCTCACACATGGAAAAACAGTGCGGGTGTTATAGGAAAGCAAAGTGCGGATGGTACAGTTGGGTGGCGGGATGATGTGCTTGGTCATTCTGCCTATGGAATGGGTTCCCATGTAAATGTATGGGGGCTAGGAGTGTCCGCTCACTTCTGGTATTAAAAATTAACTTTCGCTTACTGACCTGAGTATGTAACTGTTCAGACTTATGATAAAGACTTTTAAAAGTGGGGATTTTCACCCTTTTTACAGCCAATTTGGTGCTATTTGAACGGCCAAATGGTCAAAAATGCCCTCAAAGTGAGGAATTGTTTGCACTTTTTAGTGTAAGTCTGAACAGTTACCCTGAGTATAAGTATCTTAAGTTGAGAAACCTGTTTGAGTTCAAAACTCAGCCAAATTCTTTAGTTACCTTTTTACTTTTGCTCAGATCATTAGCTCGACTTTATACATTTTTGAGAGAGTTAGGCTTAGCAGATGAACTCAAACTTATTTATTGGTGGGATTTTTAGGACATGTGGGTGAAAAACCCTCTCTTAAAATTCTGTGGGCTTGATTATCTTGAATCCGAGTCTTTTAACGCTTTGGACTTTCCAATATTTAAGTTAGATTTCAAATTTTTCGTTGAACACAGTTGGATTCTCAAGCTTTTTATACCAAGTTGGGGGGCTTAGACTGTCATTTTCTGAACGCAAGGGATGCTTTTCTACTCAGACTCGGCTTTACAATTCAAGCACAAGGCACTCAACGTTTTTTGATGAGCCAGCGCGACCAAGGACGGCTTTATCGCTGTGGTAAGTGCCACAGCGAATTCCAAAATCAACACAGCCAAAACTTGCTAGATTGGTAAAGCAGCAGTTTCGACAAGGAGCAGACAGCAAAGTTTTAGTACCATATTTAGGGCTATGAGATTTTAAAAATGCAAGTTAGTGAATAAGATGAAAGTATATTGGCTTTACCAATGTGATTATGGTCATTCCTGGATATTATTTCGTGATGAGCAGGAACTAGAACGTTCTGAAGATAAAATATGTAGTTTTGGTCATGAAGCAGTAACACTCCGAAAAAGAAAACCAGTTGATGAGGTGAAAATTATTATTCAACCAGCTGGCTATGTATCAGACCCCGTTAAGAATCAAGTTGTGTTTCAAAATAAATACAGATTAGTAATTTCAAATTTGGATGGCACTGAAGAACGGGTTTCTGTACAAGTGTACAGTTGGAAAGAGCTTTTAGATTTAATAGAAAAAATTCATATAAGAGCGAAATCAACAGAGGAAGCTTGGCGGCTTTGGGATCAAATAAAACCTTAAAATAGCAGTTACATATAGCCTTTAAAGGATTTGTCTCTGATAATTTAGGCAAGAATAAAAAGGAAGAGTAGTACTATGACATTCCTTGATTTACAAAAGTTTAACCAAGCTATTGCTTTATCACAAGCCGAGAACAAGTAAATCAACCCATCTAGCGAGACTACTGTAACAGTTTTAGTTCCGATACACCAGTAGCCACCGATCAAGGTGAAAAGCCGATAGGTTTACTTCAAGTTGGTGACAAAGTACTGGCCTATGATGAAATCAGTGGTACAACAGGCAACTATGCGGTGCAAGCTGTCCTAATCAACGATGACCCAGAGATTGAGTACCTCCGAATAGATGGTGAATGGTTAGAAACCACGCCGGAACATCCCTTCTACACCGAGGAACAGGGCTGGGTAGCAGCAGGCGATTTGTGGAAGGGCGCACATATTCGCAAGGCTGATGGTAGCTTTGGACAAGTGGAGACGGTGGAGATTGTACAAAAGCACAAGCAGATGTACAATCTCACGGTAGAAAAGGCGCACACCTTCTTTGTTGGTGAGCAGCAGTGGTTGGTTCATAATGATTGTGGTCAAAGGGTTCTTTTCGGACAACGACGTATTGACACAAATTTTTCGATGAAACCTGATGTCCCAAGCTATTTATCTGGTAGAAACATTTATGATGTTGCAAGAGATTTAAGTAGTGGATTATTAACCTCTAATCAGATACCTATTCAAGCTTTTCGTCATAAGGGTCAATTAGTTGCAATTAACAACCGAGGTCTTGCAACACTCAGCCTAGCTGGGTTACAGCCTACAAGAATAATAGAGATTTCTAATCATGGTACAGAAATATTAGCTCGATTGAGGCAAAGAAGTTTAATAGGAGGCTATAAACTTCCATCAACATATACAGTGGTTACACCTAAAAATAATTTACAAGATATACTTGATCTTATTCGGATACCAAGTTAGTTTTATTATTTAATTCTTCATGAGATTGATAAAATGTATTTTCTCAATATTTCAGGGCAACTGGTCTGTTAGCCTAGATTTTTGAGGCTAAATTCTGTCGGTAATGGCGATTTGCCCCAGATTATTGAGAAAATACGATAAAATTATATCAAGTTACTGAGTGAGTCTCGTGAGGGATACAATTTTTTGTAACCGTTCACTAGGCTGTATGAATATCGCTGTCAGGTAGTTGCAAGGCTTTTGGGTGCAAGCTCAGGGATTTTTCACCGCTTGTGCCGAAATAGCAGTTATTCAATCAGAGGGTTCGTTATATGCAAAACTACAAATGCAAAATCACAAATTTTAAAAGCCCCGTGAACAGTTACACTTTCTTTTGGAGTAATCTTTATGAAGCACGAACATGCACATAATTATAAAATAATTAAAATCCCCGGCGATAGTACAGAAGCGGATAACGAACCTAAAATCCAGATTCTAGGAGGAGGACATAATCCACTTGAATTTATAATAAAATACCATACAGGGTTATTAAAAGGAACTAAGCTAGTGATAGGCAAAATTACGTTTACAAATGTCCTAGAATACCGTTGGATTTCAGATGTTGTTTGGTATTATCCTTATGGTGATGATAAAAATTTTACTTTTGGATTAGTGGAAATTTTTAAATCAAAATATATAGAAGATATGGCATCTAAGGGTAAATTTAGAAATTATTCTGATAAAAGATTTGGGCCAACCATTGACGAGATTAATATAAGACATTTTCGTCTATCCTTTGACGAATATGGTTATTTTGATATTATTGCCTTTAGAGTAGATATTGAAGAAATTTTTGATTAGTTCCAAATAGCACCGATGAGTATGATGGTCTCTCTAACCACTGGCAGACCAGTTACGACCGTTTGGGGCGGGTAATTTCTCGCACGGATGCCCTCGGTCAAACTACCGCCTACAGCTATGACAAGGCTGACCGCTTGACCAGCGTTACCAGCCCGAATAATTTGTTGACTAGTTACAGTTACGCCAACAATACCCAATTACCAACCGCAATGGTAGATCAGGTTAGTGGTGTTTTGACCACCACCAGCTATGGCTATGACGGCTTGAATCGGCTGGTGAGTGTGACCAATCCAAACGGAGTGGTAAAGTATGGTTATGATACTCTGAACCGTCGCAACCAACTTCAGTTTGGCCCGGATGGTAACAACCTCAAAACGGTAAGGTATGGTTATGATGGCCTTTCGCGGCCAATAACGATGTCGAACTGGACTAATCCGGCCCAAACCCTGCGTTATGATTACAGTGGGGAACGGCTCAAGGTGATAACCTACCCCAACGGGGTGAAAGCCAACTATACCTTTGATGGTGCTGGTCGCCTAACCAATCTCAACCAGACGCAGGGAAGTAACACCATCTTCTCGGCGGTGTATGCCCTTGACCCCTTGGGCAACCGCAAAGCTATCACCGAAACGCTAAATGGAGTAACACGCCAAGTTAGCTACAGCTATGACGAACTCTCGCGGTTAATCCAAGAGGTACAGCCATCAGGAGCCACTACCACTACCCATCCGATAACCAGCACCTACACCTACGACAAAAGCGGCAATCGTCTTTCGATGACCACGCTGCTGCCGCCCAATACCAAGAGTGGTACAGGTTTGCTAACCCTGAGTACCACCTACACCTATAACGTGGCGAGCCAGCTAATCAATCGCAACGAGGGTTCTGCTGGTGGCACTAATTTTCATCTTTATGGTTATGTGTACACCTACGATGGTAACGGGAGTGTGCGAACCGAGACCAACAACCTGAGCGGTGGTGGTGGAGAAGTAACCACCTATGGCTACGATAGCCGCAATCGGTTGACCAGTTGGCAAAAGCAGGCCAAAGGCGCAACACTAGCAACCGCCCGTTTCAGCTATGATGGTACAGATAACCGCCTTGCTCTATTCTACAATGGTCAAACCACCTCTTATTTGCAGGATACCGCTACGGGTAACGAAGTAGTCTTGCAGGAGATCAAGGGTAGCTCACGTAGTAGCTTCCTGTATCCGCTCGGCTCTACTTCACCTCTGTACCAGAGTGATGCCAGTGGCAACGGATTATGGTATCACGCCGATGGACTAGGCAGTATTCGGGCCTTAACCAACGGCAGTACAGGTACACTGGTTAACACCAATTCCTACAGTGCCTTTGGAACGAGTACAGGCGCAACAGGTAAGGCCGATAACACTCACCTCTTTGCTGGGGGGAGCAATTAGACCCCACTGGCCTCTACTATAACCGTGCCAGATACTACAACCCGAATCTAGGCCGTTTCATCAGCCGGGATATGGTGATGGGTCAACCAGTGGTGGTGAAGTAACCACCTATGGCTACGATAGCCGCAACCTTGAAAGCACAGTTCGGGATTAGATCGGGATTAGAAAGCCCTCCTACATTGACCCTCTTTTCAGGCTTTGGTTCTATCACTAGACTATACCTATTTTTGGTAAGTTACTGCGAAAAATAGGAGGGGTTTCCCATCCCGATCTAATCCCAATTTTAGCTACTCTTTTCCAGAGGTGGAATTGGCGGTAGCGTTGTCCACCTTCTCATAGCCCCAAGCCTGCTTGACCAGATAGAGTGGTCGGCCTTTCACCTCGTCGTAAATCCGGCCCAAATATTCCCCAACAATACCCAAACAAATCAACTGAATACCCCCCAAGAAAAGGACACTTACTAAGGTAGTAGCTTGACCCAAGAGCGGACGAGTTTTGCCAAAGAGCCGCAAAAAGACTACCCCAATAATACTTAGGCCACTGAGAGCCGCAATCCCAAAACCGAGCCAACTAGCCAACTGTAACGGAAAATAGGAGAAACCTGTCACCGCATCCATCGCAAAACGCACCATCTTAGCCAGCGTAAATTTACTCTGCCCGGCAAAGCGGGGTTGGCGACTGTAGGTAACGCCGACCTGCTTGAAACCTACCCAACTTACCATTCCGCGTAAGAAGCGGTGGCGTTCCGGCATCTGCCGAATGGCATCCACCACTCGCCGATCCATCAAGCGAAAATCGCCCGTATCTACCGGAATATTGACGCTAGTAATCTGGCGGATTAGGCGATAGAAGAGACTAGCGGTAGCCTTTTTGAACCAAGTTTCGCCTTCGCGAGAAGCCCGCACCCCATAAACGACATCGTAACCCTCCCGCCACTTCTCCACCATTTGAACAATCACTTCGGGTGGGTCTTGCAAATCAGCATCTATCAGGATAACCGCCTGACCGAGGACGTGGTTCAAACCCGCCGTAACTGCAACCTGAAAGCCAAAATTACGGGAGAGGCTTAAACCTTTCACGCGCGGGTCTTGGCGGTGCAATTTAGCAATCACTTCTTCGGAACGGTCGCGGCTACCATCATTTACCAGCACCAATTCCCAAGGTTCGCCTATCCCATCCAAGACTTGTTTTACCCTTTGGTAAAGCTGTGCTAAACCCGCTTCTTCATTATGTACTGGCGCAATAATCGAAAGAACAGGTTTTTCCTCCTTAATTTCCAATTTTATCTCAGGTTCAATATTATTATTATTCATGGCTATTCCTCCTATTTATTTCTACTAACTAAATTATTAATCCTAATCTTGCTCCCTGAAAGGGGTGTTGGTAATCGCTGCTCTCAGCACATTTAAGCCAGCCAGCAATTGCGCCCTCTCCGGTTCCGCTAACGGACTGACCATCTTTTCTAAGGCTACCAACGCTTGCTGGTCAAGTTGATCGAGTGCTTCACGCCCAGCAGGGGAGATCTCGATAAAAGTAACCCGCCGATCCTCGGTGGAGGGTTTGCGGTGGAGCCAGCCGCGCTTGACAAGGGCTTCCACCGTAGCCGAAAAGGTGGAGGGGCTGGACTGTAATTTTTCAGCCAGTTCACTCTGCGGAAGTGGCCCGGTCATCGCCAGCATCTTCAGCAAGCCGAAATGAATCGGCGAAAGATGGCGTTGAAACTGGCGTAACGAAGCCTCTAAAATTCGCGTAATCAGCGGAATCGTTTCCAGAATAGTTCGGCTTAATTCGGCCTCAGAGATCTTTTCATCCATTGGTGGCTCATTCCATCTAAATCTTCAACATACTTTGCACTACAGACCTTTCGCACTACGAAACATCTGTAGTTATAATAAGGCCGGAAATAGGCTGTGTCAAGAAGCGGGTGTTAATTGTAAATAAAACTTTGCTAAAAACTAAATTCGGGGTAGGGGCGTATTGCATACGCCCCATACGCATCAAGCTAACATAATCTCATCAA
>JACAUC010000255.1 GCA_013390945.1 Candidatus Chloroheliaceae bacterium | reverse complement strand
GGTCATTGGTCATCTTCCCTCCCCTTCCTACGTGGCTACCAAGTTAATACTTCCCACTTAATTATAACAGATCAAGATTATTTTCTGCCAGACAACTTTCGCCTCAAAGATCAACTTCTCACCGATCTAAGCAAGCTAAAGCACTCTTTTTAGAGGAAAGAGGTAAGTTGTACACAGCCTTACACATTTTGTGTATAACCCGCCTCTTTCGGTGGAAATCAAGGCAAAAATGGGGAAAACATGGTGTCTAAAGGCCGACTTTTGGGGGGTAATTGTGGGGAAAATTTGTTCACAAATTCTGCAAGAATTGGCCCTTATTTTCAAATTTTCGATGGCTTTTCCACTTTTGGGGATAGCGGTGGATGAAGTCCGGTGGGTAAAAAGTGGAAAAAGTAGCAAAATTTCGCTTCTTAACCAAAAGCCTAAAATCTATGTGGATTACAGGCTGAGTTTTACCGAACTTTTCCACCGCTTTTTCGGATAAAAAGCCCCTAAATAGCCTCATTTTTCCCGTTTTCCACAAATCCACCGCCCCTATTACTAACTCTTCTATTAATTAATATAATATATAAAGAATCATCAGGAAAAAGTTATTCACATCCCTCTAATCAACAAACGGGACAAAGTAGACCCACTCAAGTTTAACAATCGGGCCAAATAGGTTGGAGGACTACCCAATCTTCCGGGCTGAGCCGAATCATCTCTTCGATTTTGCGGAGCATCAAACTACTAATCCTCGCTATATCGGCGGCTTTATCCCCGGTTGGCTCAACCACAAAGCTAGGGGTAAACTGGACGCCGTGCCGTCCGTCGGGGGTGTGGTAGGGCAGGATGGGCATTATGGGGACTCCAGTGCGTAGAGCAATTTCGGCTACTCCAACGGGCAGTTTTGCCTCGGCTCCAAAGAAGGTCAAAGGCTGACCATTACCAATGACATCCCGGTCAATTGCCATACAAACCATGTTATTCCCTTTGAGGGCGCGGAAGATAGTGCGTACTTCGCTCCCTCCGACAGCAATCGTGTGGCTGCGTGGATCTTCCTCGCGTAGTTTGCGTACCAGTTCAAAAAGTTCGGGTGGCTTGATGGGTTCTACCACCAGATAAAAATCGAAATTGACCGCCGTAGCAATCTGAGGGATAAATGAGAAACTACCTTGATGTGCGGCAATGCCAAGAATGCCTTTGCCTTGCTTGAAAGCTTCATAGACATATTCGAGATTGTGAAGTTCGATCTGAGCTAACCGCTCCTCTCTGGTCAGGGCGTGAACGCGCAACATGTCATAGTAGTTACGCATACCGTTTCTAAAAATAGCTCGTGCTACGCGGTGACGTTCTGATATAGGGCGGTCGGGTATCGCATGGGCTAGGTTACAAAGCACTGCCCGCCGTTTAGCTGGAATCAGGCCGTAGATCAACGTTCCTGCCATATCGCTCAAACCGTTGCCCAACCAGACTGGCAATCGAGGGGCAATTTTTAGCCCAAGCTGAAAAAGTTTGTAGGTGCTAATCAAGAGGAGTTCTCCTTTCTACTGCTCTACCGTTTTGCGACCCTTACGCCGATTCTGCTGACGGGCCTCTTCGTGTTCCTTTACCTCCTCGTCGGTTAGCCAAAGTGGGCGGAACATATACCACTGGTCAGGGTGGCGGCGAATTAGACCCTCGATCACGTGGGCAATCTGTTGGGTGAGTGCCAGTATGTCCTGCTCTTTATCCCCGGTAGGTTCATATTTGAGGTGCGGTTCCCAGACGGCATAAAAGGTTTTATTGCCCGGCTGTCGGGCCACATAGCCTAGCATCAGATTGGCTCCGGTGCGGAGGGCCAGTGTCGCCGGGCCGGGAGCAAAGCGGACGGGTTTGCCAAACATCTCAACTACCACGCCCTCATTTTTTAGGGGCGAGTCTATCAGCAATACCACCAGTTCATTTCGCTTGAGAGCCGTCACTAGACCGCGCAACGCCCCTTCGGGTGAGTATATATTGATCCCCATTCTTTGGCGGGTTCCTTGAATCAGGTCGTTCAATTCGGGCGGCTTGAACTCGTTGGCAACGGAGTGGATTTTGAGGCCATAAGAGTTGACCAAACCGATAGCCCCATCCCAATTGCCAAAGTGGGGCGTAAAGAGCATTAAGCCCTTGCCCTTAGCCAAACCCTCCTCAAAATAGGACCAGCCTCCCTCGCCCGTAAAACCGGGGACTAGAGGGGCTTTGGGGTGAGAAAGGCGCAAGAAATCCACCATATATTTAGCGTAGTTGCGAAAGGAGCGTCGGGCGATTAGTCGTACACGCCGATTTATTTTGGGCGCACCCAACACGATCTGCATATTGCGGTCGGCGTTGCGACTATGTTCACGGGCAATCCAGTAGTAAAGCTCACCTCCTATGGTAGCTAGGGGGTAGCTGATGGATTGGGGAATTTTAAAACAGAGCCAACTGGCAATTTTGAATAAGTAAACAGCTAACATGCGTTATTTTCCTCTTTTAAGATGATTACGGGCGTACATATAGAGAAACTCATTGGCATAACCGGCTCGGTCGCCCCATTTTGCGGCGGCAAGGCGGTGTATTTCACGGGGGGTCGTCTTTTGTCCCCCAAAATAGTAGGTCTCCATCGCTTGTTGTACCCAGCCTTCTAAGGGGAAGGCTTCGTATTTGCCCAACGAAAAGAGCATCACGCAATCGGCTACGTTGCGCCCCACGCCCGGAAACCGGGTCAATTGACCGTGCGCCCAATCGTAATTTAAGGCTCTTAAATGTTCCCAATCTAGGTTTTGCTCTACAATAGTGCGGGTCGTCTCTAAAATATATTTGCCCCGGTACTCGGCTCCGCACTCCTCGTTTAGTGCGGTTTCGGTGGCAAGGAGCAGTTGCTCTGGAGTGGGAAAGAGATAGCCCCGGTATTTATCCAGCAAAACCGACGAGCCATAGCGTTTGCTGATAGCCTGAACCGTGCGGGCTACCTTGGGTATATTGTTATTGGAGGCTAAGATAAAAGAGATCAGCGTTTCAAAGGGAGGCTGGTGCAGCAGACGCAAACCATAGTAGCGATCTATCGCCCGATTGATGGCCGGGTCAGTACGCAGGGCGGCGATGGTCTCCAGATATTCTTGATCCTGATCTAATCCGAAATAGGCCGCTATTGTCGGGTAATCCTCTGGTTGGGGAGCCGTTTCAAAGAAGAAGTGCCGTCCCTCCTGCCGGATACGGGTAAAAATAGTTCCCGCTACCCCATAGTAAAAACCGTCCGGCATCTTCTTCCAGCGAAAGGTTTGACCGCACTCTAAAGTATATTCTAGGTTAAGGTGGTCATTTTCAAAAGTGGTTGTCACGGCTCAATCAACCTGAAGCAAGCTAAATAAGACCAATAGTACTCATGTGGGTTATTATAGCACGAATTTTGCAAACTCTTTACATGAGGTTGTTAGGTTTGTAATTGGGCGGTGTAATAATATATGAGAAGGTCAACCGGGCCGCAAGGCTAGACCTGAACAAGAATTGGTGAAGAGCTATAAGAGGCTTGTCCCAACCAGTTTCCTGATTAAGAGGCGGTTTGTCCACTTTGGAGAGACCCACCAGCCCTTATCAAAATGATAGAAACTGGATCGTAATATAAAATTTATTAATGTTATTTATGGGAAGGATTATGTCTAACATTTCAAGAAAAATGAGGCTGATAATAGCCGGTACGCTCTTGGCCTTGACCGCAATGGCTATCGGGCTTACAATGAGTGTGGCTTTTAACGCGCAAGCCAGTGTCCCAGCGGCCACTACTCCCAACGCCCCCGTCGCACAGACGAGCAGTGAGGATTTTACACTCAATTCCCCAGAGGATCTGATGCAGTTTGCTCCGGCTTTTATGGCGCAAGCTCCCGGCTTTACTGGGGCAATGATGGCCGGGCCTTTGGGAGCAGCGAATGGGCCGGAAGCTCAGGGCGTAATTACCAAGATTGATGGTGCTACTTTGACCTTGAACAATGGTCGCCGAACCGTTGTTACTAGCCCTACTACCAAGTTTGGCGACGCTAATGGCGAGATCAAGATTACCGATCTGAAGGTGAATGACCGAATTTTCGCGCTAGGCAAGGTTGATGGTACCAACTTAGCGGCTAATTGGGTGCTGAAACTTTCTGAACTCCCCGCAGTTCAGCGCGGCAAGATTACTTCGGTAGATGCGGCGGCTAATCAGTTCAAATTCACCGTCGGTAAAGACGAGTGGACGGCTACTGTTACCGCTAGTACCGTCATCTCCAAGAGTGGCAAGACCGCTACCCTGACCGAATTGGCGAAAGACGATCAGGTGGTGGTATCGGGCAAGGCCGACCGCACCGCTAAGACCATTGAGGCCGTGCGCGTAGTGGACGGTTTGCTGGCTCGAACTAATCCAGGTGGCAAAGGTGTCGCTCCTAGAGGCAATGCTCTTCAGGGTACGGTCAAGAGTGCGGATGCTGCTGCCAATACCCTCGTCGTAACCCAAAAGGTCAACAGTGTGGATACCGATGTAACCGTCAAGACCACTAGCACTACCAAATTTGTCGGCCTGAATGGTTTAGGCGACTTGAAGGCTGGCGATGTGGTTTCGGTGGTGGGCGCGAAGCAAACCGACAACACCGTACTAGCTACCATCGTCTCCAAAGGTCAAGTAGCTGGCCCCAAGCCGGGTGCTAAGGGCAACGGCGGCGCGATGCCTAATGGTGGGATGCGTGGCGGACGTGGTGGACAGGCTCAACCTAAGACCACCCCAACGGCAAACCAGTAATTAAAGCTTAAAAATTGGGGGTAGAAAAATAGAAGTGGGTATTTCTTCTATTTTCTACCCCTAATTCTTTTCAACTTTGAAGTTATGAAGGAGCCGTAGATCAAAGCAGATACGGCAGCCAATTTGATAGAAGAGACCGGAAATTGGGAGTATAGCGACAAGTTGAGTCCGACCCTGTTGGGGCGGCTATATGATACCTATTTTCCCCGTCTCTACAATTATCTCTCCTATCGTACCACCAACCGGGAAGAGGCCGAAGACCTCACCGAACTGGTTTTTGAGCGGGTCATTGCGAAATACCATACGTTTGATCCCAAGCGCGGCGCGTTTGAAAGCTGGATCTTTACCATCGCCCGCAATGCGCTGCTAAACCATAAGCGTCAACAGTTTCGCCATCCTGAAAGCGAATTGACCGAATGGTTTGAGGGTGAGGAAGAACTTTCGCCCGACCGCCTCTTTCTAAAGCAGGAAGAGTTGCACCGCTTACGCCACTATTTAACCCGCTTGAATGAGCGGGAGCGGGAGTTAATCGCTCTGCGCTATGGGGCCGAGTTGAGCCAACGGCGCGTAGGCGAATTACTAGGGATGAATGAAGCCACGGTGGCGGTAGCCCTCAGTCGGGCAGTCCGTCGGCTACGAGTGATGTTTGAAGGCGAGGAGCAACCGAAAGAGACCACTCCCCGCAAAGGACGGCCAAAAAAGGCTGGAAAAGATTAGCAGATTATGAAACTCTGGAACCGTTTTTTAGCTAAATCTAACCAAGAAACGACGCTGGATCAAAATCCGGCGGAACGCGAGCGAGACGCTCGCTTTAGCGCTTGGCTGGAAGAGGAGGGTACTTTCCGCGCAAGCAGTAAGTTCCAGAGTGATTTGCGTACCCGGCTCTTGGTTCAAGCGACCACTTCGCCAAAATCCGAACGCTCCCCCTCCTTCTCGTGGTTTCGCCTGATTCCAGCCGGGGTTGGACTAGTAGCACTCTTGGCTTTTGCCCTAATTTTGGTAAGTACTCTCTCCTCTCCGGCAAGCGTGGAGCTTACTCAAGTGGCAGGTAATCCCGCTTTGGGAACCACACCCGATCTAAACGGCGATAAGCTGAACTCGGTCTACGATCAGGCGACGGAAGATTATCTAAACCTAGATGAAACTACAACCACGCTTGGTTTTGCGCCAAGCCTGCCCCAATATCTGCCCCCCGGCTATCAAGTGGAGAATGTCGCGCTTACTTATGGCGAGCCACCTACCCTGCCCAATCGGGTGCGGCCTCCAGTCATCAGCCCGATTGAAAATGTTCTACCGCAGCCACACGGTCTGCAATTTCAACTTACTTCGCTTAAAGCTGCCGAGAGCAACCACGTTCAGGTTTACCAGTTGCTTACCCCAGCGACGGTAGAGGATAGCCCACATTTTAATATACAGGGAGCGCAACGCTTTACTCAGCAGGCTGTTCAAGGGGCGGTGGGTTATTTCATTCAAGGAACTCGTTGGAGGGTAGCCTATTCCGCATCAGTTGGGGCTAAAATGGCAACGCCCCACCCCTCTCCTATGCTTCGCAACCGGATGATGCCGCCCAAAATTAAAGGTACAATCGGAAGAATGGGTATGGCTACCATGCCCTCCAAGCTGAAAGCAAGTGCCAAAATTGCCTTTAGTCAGAATCAGGCTAATGGCTCCGTTGCCAACACTTTCTTCATTGATTTCCAGCCACGCGAGGATGGTAAATCGGCCCGTTCGTTGGTTTGGGCCAAGAATGGGGTGTTAACGGTACTCGTCGGTGGCGACTCCGTGACCGATGACGAACTCCACCGCATCGCCGAATCCTTCAAGCCGATTAGTCGTCACTCCTAAACCTCTGTCCAACTATCAGTTAGTGATCTCCCATAGTTTGAACGAGCCATCCTTATGACTAGTAGCCATATAGTTACCATCACTGGATATAACCATATCAAGTATGGCAGACGTTTGAGGGCTGGATAACATCTTACCCATCTTACCGCTGCTCATGTCCCAGACGTTGATGCCGCCGTTGGTAATACCGAAGAGAGTCTTACCATCCAGACTGAAGACCACAAAACTCACATTCATTTTCCAAGCAGAAGCCACCTCGCCGCTACTCACTTCCCACAACCGGAAAGAAGAATCGCTATTGCCAATGGCAAGGGTTTTGCTGTCAGGGCTGAATGTAGCAAAATTAACAGAAGCTCCAAACTTAAAGTTGTGCAATTCCTTACCGCTACTTAGCTCCCATAATTTGACCGACTCTCCCAACACACGTACAGAAACAGAACTTCCGGGGTAAGGGGTATTATAGTTTTCAAGGGTCGTACAACTTACGGCAAGCATTTTGCCGTTTGGAGAAATGACCCACTGATCATAACGGGTAACACCAAGTTGCTCCTGCACGGAAAAGGTTCTCAACAGCTTGCCAGTGGATACCTCCCACAGTTTAATGCCGTTCTCATTCCCAGTGACGAAAGTTTGACTATCCGGGCTGAACGTAACGCTATAACCTTGCAGAGTCTGTAGCGACTTGCCACTAGATACCTCCCATAATTCGATGCTACTACTTTCACTGGCACTGGCGCGGTTGAGGACGCGGTTGAGGTTGAGGGCGAGAACCTTTCCATCCGGGCTGAACGTAAACGCTTTGGCGTAACTGGTACTACTGCTATTAGCCTGAAGTACCGTTTGGAGGGTTTGTAATATCTTGCCACTGGTCGCATCCCATAATTCGATGCTACCCATAGAATCTCCCCAACTGGCAAGAGTCTGACTGTCCGGGCTGAACGCTACCGAGGGGTTGTTTAAAAAAGATGGATGAGTCTGCAACAGCTTGCCACTAGGCACCTCCCACAGCTTGATGCTGCCCTCCCCATTTCTAATACTGGCAAGGGTCTTTCCGTCGGGGCTGAAGACTAAACGGACGGTATCGGTATGACCAGGCAAAGCCTCAACATTATAGATTGGTTTCAGGGGAGCCTGTACTACTACCGTAGCAGTGGGAGGCAATGGGGTAGCTGTGGGCAACGGAGTAGCGGTTCGTGGTAAAGGACTTGGCACTGCGGTAGCGGTTGAGTCGCCACAGGCAGTAAAACACAAGCTCGAAGTTAAGAGGAAAAAGACTAGAAGGGAAAAGAAACTCCATCGCTTCATAATTTTTGATCCTTTCTTTTGCTTGCAGTTTCTCAAGGGTGTGAAAAGATATAAATATTCAGCCAAGCTTACTTTTTTGATTTTAAACGTTTACCCTTTTTAAAATATCAAATTAAGGTTTAAAACCCTCTTAAAGCAGGTAAATATTTAATTAAAATTAATTGCCTCGGAACATTAAAGCTGAAAAGATTGGCGAAGGCATCTACGAGCGCTTTATTATGGTAAAATTAGCTTGGCCGTATGTTTTAACCCTCTAAACCAGATATGGTGTATACTGGTTTTTTCAAGCGGATAAATTCAATCGGGATACAAGATAAATTCAATCGGGATTAGAAATCCCTCCTACAGGATAAATTCAATCGGGATTAGAAATCCCTCCTACAGGATAAATTCAATCGGGATT
>JACAUC010000254.1 GCA_013390945.1 Candidatus Chloroheliaceae bacterium | reverse complement strand
AAATCCCTCCTACACGGTTGCAAGGTCGGGATTGGAAATCCCTCCTACAAGGTTGCAAGGTCGGGATTGGGCTTTAGCCAATCTTGAGCAGGCGCTGGCGGTGCTTCTGGCGATATTCGGGTATTTCCAACATTGGGGGGCGTTCGCTATCCGCGATGTGACGCACATCCAGTTGGAGACCCTGCGGGCCAAGATGGATCAGTTTCATCGAACGATTGACTTCTTCGGTCAGATGTAGACGCTCGCGCTCCTCTAAACGATTGATAATCACTTGGGTGATGGCAAAGGCCATTTGGCTCAAGGCTTCTAACTCTTGGTTGCGGTGTTGCCGTTCCCGTAAATTTACCTGTCCGATAGCCAGTAGCCCAAAGCGTTCCAGTAAGTCAATCAGGTGTCCGGTCTCTACCCCATAGCCCGTGAAAAAGGGCAACTGTTCAAGGCAAGTGCGCCGCCCGGCATATTCGCCCGCGAGGGGTTGAATCAAACCACTCAATTCAGGGAAGAAGAGATTAAAGAGGGGCCGAACGGTTAGTTCGGTGACACGCCCTCCACCCGTCTGATAAACCTTGTCGCCCACTTGGATCGGGCGACGGTAGTAGCCTTTGACATACTGAATACTCGGCTCCTTCAACAGTGGCCCCACCAGACCATAGACAAAACGCGGGTCAGCGTTTTTAATATCGGTATCAATCCACGCAATAATATCACCTTTTAGTAGATAGAGACTCTTCCACAGAGCCTCGCCTTTACCGCGCCTAATGCCCTGACCGGGCAAGGTCTCCTGATGTACATGGACGGGTAGACCTAATTCTTTGGCGATTGCCACCGTTCTATCGCTGCTCTGGCTGTCAATTACCACAATTTCATCCAAAAGTGGATAATGGTCAAAAAGCTCGGTCTTTACCTTTGAAATAATTTCCCCAATAGTCGCTTCTTCGTTTAAGGTGGGCAAGCCCAAACTGATGGTCAAACCTTGGCTTTTTTTGCTGTATACCAGACGCTCAAGGTCGGCAAACTCATCGGAGTCAAAGGTATTTTCGGCGAACCACTTATCCACCAAATTAGAAAGGTACTCCTCGCTTGCCAAGCGAGCCTGATTCTGTTGTTTGCGGCGCTGGAGCCGGGCATAGTAGAAATCACGGGGAGCGCCCGCCCGCACAATAATCACGCCCGGCCGGGCTTTGGGTAGTTCCTCGTCTTCATCGTTGTGCTTGAGGCTAGTGGTTGCCAAGACCGCCCGTGCAACTGGCCCGAAAGGATTTTGGAAGAGAGCCTCGGCCCGGGCCGGGCTAATATTGGCCGTAGCACCCAAAAAGACCAGATCATGATTTTGAGCCTCTTGAACGATACCCTCTTGGACGTTCGGTGCAATTACTTGGCGAGGACGTACCATTTGGTGTTCATCGGCACTTCGGGCTAAGGCGGTAAAGGCCGCATCCTCAAATTCATCACCCTCGGCACCCTCCAGTGCCACATGAAGCAGGGTGATAGAGCCACCATTATGCTCGGCTACCCCACTTGCCAAGCGTAAAGCCAATTCTGCAAAGGGTCCACCTCGGGCCGGAAGCAAAATCCGGCTACTGGCCGAAATATCCACGCCCGGCCCAATGATTGCCACATCACACAAGGGACGACGAAAGACTATTTCCAAAGGCGAAACGCTGGTATGAGTCTCCTCCTGCTCTTCAAACCAGCTAGAATCGAGTAGAAGCAAATCCACCTGATTTTCCAAGATAACATCGTTAAGCTCTTGAGCCAATTCACTTTCCAAACAGACCCGCACACTAGTCTTTATCTCCAAGTGGGTAACTTTCGGCTTGTTCTCCATCAGGCTCACTATTTCAGTCAGCAAAGCCCGACGGTTTTGGGCAGAGGTAGCCCCGCCGCTCAAGGATTGACCGTCCGCCATCCGCACCAAGCCCAAGACGATCAGGCTATCGGCTTTCTGGGAGAGGGCTATCCCCAAGCCCGCCTGAATTAGTCGCTCCATTTCGGCCCGGTTTACCTCGACCGCCTCGCCACGCTCGTCCAGTGCCAGCAAGACTCGATGGGGGGTTGTACCAAGATCACTCGTCATAGCAAATACTCCTTCCCTTAACCAACCTTAGAGGCCACCTCTTCAGAATTTACCAAAGCTAATAAGGGCTCAATCTCTTTCTCAAAGATATTATCCCAAAGGTTGTTTTTAATTACGGCGCGGCGCAAAAGGTGATAAGGATTTTGGCTCAATTGCTCCACGATAAAACGGGCAATAGTTGGGGGACTTTCGTTGAGGCGGAAATAGTGCGGCAAATCGGCGGCAATCTGCCGAAAAGGTTCCAAATCACTACAAAAGATGGGGAGGTGAAGCAGAGCCGCCTCCAAAAGGGGAATACCAAAGCCCTCTTGACTACTTGGAAAAAAGAGCGCGTCGGAGTAGCGGTAGAGTTCATTGATAACCTGATCGCTCAAAGTGCGGGAGACTCCGGTCGGATCAACCCACTTTTCCATCAAAAAGACCACCTCGGAGGCCACCTCCAATTCTTCACGCAGAGCCAACAATTCGTGTAGATAGAGATCGTTTTTAGGGTTGTGCGGCCCCGGTGGGCCAGTTACAACCAGGCGCGGATTTTGGCCTAGCTCTTTCAAAGCCGCGATTACCCTGATTCCTAGTTCTATATTCTTCCGGCGGGTAATTCGGGCGGGTAGCAGGAAGAATAAGGCTCCTTCACTTCGGGCCTGATCGAGTTGGGCGGCTTTGATGACTTGGCTAGTCTCCGCCCCGATGCCCAAAAATTCCGCCAAATCTATCCCATTTGGAATGACCGGAACCACCTCCGGTGTCAGGGGGGGTTGGAAAGTCTCCAAAATTTCTTGCTGGCGTTGTGGAGAAATTGCCACATAGGTAATGGCGGAGGCGGTGGTCTTTAGCAGACTCCAAGGGTAGCCGGGATGTAAAACCTCGGCATAAAGCGGATTAGTCCACGCCAAATCATGACACCACGAGATAAACTTAACAGCGGAGCAAGCCGAAAGCCGAGTTAAGGCGGCAGTCAAGGGTAGATTTTTGTGTAAGGTTAGGGCGTTATGGACAATGCAAGTAGAATAGCCCTGCAATAAATCTTGGAGCTGCTGGAAAAGCTCTTCCTCATATAGGGCAAAATCGGCGGGTAGTTCGCCCCGGTCGAGGGCGGCGTTGAGTGCTAAGAGGCGTGGGTTTTTGCTATCCAGCAAGGGCGCGATGATGGTAGAGACTCCGGGGGGGGCATCGTCCGGGAGGGGGCCACGTCCGGCAATCACCTCTACCCAATAACCTCGCGCCGCAAAGAGCCGGGCGTGGTCGGCCATTACCGCCTCTACCCCACCTACTATCGGTGGAGAGGTGTAGTGGAGTATTGCCACTCGACGGGCCTTTTGATTCATCTCTTTCAATGCCTTTACAAGATCTGTAATATTGCCAACAAATTCAGTCAATTATTTTAGGGTTGCCAGATTATTTAACTAAACCCAGCCCACTTGATTATAACATAATGTTTTCTGGCTGAACTAGTCTAAGGCTATAGGGCTATAGCCAATATTGGTAGAAGGTTGCAAAAGATTTTTGTACCGAAAAAAGCCAGTGTCAAATACACTGGCTTCAAGTTTTGGATATGGTTCACTACATAATTATACAATGCTTACATCTTGTATGGGAACAAACCAAATAGCTTTTCCTTTAAGTTGGCGTATCTTAATAGGAGAAAATTGTCCCCAAACTTCCCCATGATAGGGATTTGGCTCAGTGCCTGTTATCGGGTCATAGCCTACTTGAAGCTCTAATCCCCTTAAATCAGAAACCTTCAATAATAGCGACCCCATCCATCTTGGCGTAGTAACATACCCCTTGGGTTCCTTGCCATCTTTCTCAATTAGCTGCTTTAGATCTACGGACATCCCACCATTTTTTCCAGAGGAGGCTTTATATGCCATAGACGAGATTCTTAAATGTCCGTCAGCATCACGCACAACCCATTGTTTTGACACGCGCCGTATGACTTCGTCCTCGTTTTTTATCTCCTCATGGTCATGTGGTAGAACAGAGCCATCACTGTCACGCGGCGGAAACGCAATCACTGGAATGCTCCTTAAGGTTTTTGAGTTGGTGTGCTATATCAGTAAAATCCATTGATAGTTCAAGCTCTCTACCTTCTGGAAAGTTTTCTGAATCTATTACCCATACTTGGACTTCGTAAGGTGCTAAAATATGTAGCTCAATTTCAACTGAAGGTGTGTGCCACTCTAATTGAAGGTCTCCATTGACTCCGGGAACAATCTGAGGTGCTGGAACATTGTCAGCATAAATAGATTCTAGGATATTAAGAGCAAAATGACCATTTTCCAAGCTCACGGGTTGTCCCTTATATCCATCCCACCCCGGTTCCAGCCGTATAAGCTCTTCAATTCGAGAAGTGACCTCTGATTTCCAAGCGTAACTTGGTTCAGAGACTATAATCTTTTGATTAGCCGGATTCAACCTTTCCCTCCCTTCAAGTAAAAGCAATTAAAAGTAAAAGGTTTATCACCTCAAAAATCTGGGTAGGGGCGTATTGCATACGCCCAACCTATTGCATACACCCAACCTATTGCATACGCCCAACCTATTGCATACGCCCAACCTATTGCATACGCCCAACCTATTGCATACGCCCAACCTATTGCATACACCTCATTTGGGGCGTATACAATAAGCCCAACCTGCGGCGGGTTTATGTAAACTGGGTCAACTGGTTGTTCAATAAACCCCTACTTATTGAGAAGGTTCCTATTAAATCAGCAAGAATAGTCCAGATTCCAAGTTTTGTTGACTTAGAATTATTGCTGACCGCCCATGCCCATTTTGGATTTGAGCATTTTAAGCTCGTCATCCATGCTATCGCCGGACTCAAGCTGGGCAAATTGATCCTCGACGCTGGCAGTACCGCCGCTATTAAGTTCCACCATCGCCAAAGCTTTGGCTTCTTCTTGGCGTAGCCGCTGATCCATTCGCGAAATGTCGCTAGTACGATCCATTCCACTCATCGCCGCCAGTTGTTTGCTAACCTGCTGTGCTGCTACCGCCGAACGGTGTCGGGCAATCATCACATCCCGATTGCGGACGGCATCATCATATTTACGCATTAGCAACTCAAGCTGACTGCGTATTTTACTGGTCATTTCATGTTGGGTATCATACTGCTGTTGGTAGGTGGCAGCAATACCTTCAAAATCCTTTTTGCGGCGCAACGCTTCACGGGCCAAATCGTCCCGACCAGCCTTTACTGCTTTTTCGGCTCGGTCGCTCCATTCACGAGAACTGCGCGTGGCGTTATTTTTTTCGGCCTCAAGTAATTTCTCTTGGGCAATGACCCCGGCTACTTGACCCTTAGCTTCTTCAATAGCACCTGCCATATCACGAATGATTTGATCTAGCATTTTTTCAGGGTCTTCAGCCTTATCCAGCGCAGAGTTGATGTTGGCACGTAGAATAGTTGACATCCTATCGAGAATGCCCATTGGCATATCCTCCTTCAGCTTGATTTGCTTTTTAAAATCGTTCCGCTCTTTTACTTTGCTTAAAGAGAAAAAAGCCTTACTCACTACTTATTATAACCGATAAATTCTTTTCGGCAAGCTTTCTCGCCAAACGTATTTTTGATATTTGCAGCGAATTTTTAGGTTAGTGCAGGTTTATACGTTTCAGGCCGGATTAAGTTTCAGCCGAGTCTTCCAAACCTCTTCGGCAGCCTCTACTACTTGGGCCGGGGTGATGAAGGTTAGGCAGGGGCGCGGCGCACACCCGTAGCGACTACCAAGTTTGAAACCCCGGTAGAGGCAGGGGCGGCAGGGCAACTCAACCGGGGCCACTACCACCGCCATATTTTGACCAAAGGGCTTCCACGCTTGGGCGTTGGTGGGGCCAAAGATTACCACCCCCGGAAGACCCGCGACGGCGGCTAGATGGGCCAACCCACCATCATTGCCAATAAAGAGTTCGCATTGTTCCAGCAGGGCCACCGACTCGGCTACGCTAGTCGAGCCCGCCAAGATGCTCACCTCTTCGGGATGGCGCACCAGTTTTCGTATCTCTTGGGCTAGTTCCACTTCTTCCCCATTGCCCATTAGGAGAACTTTTACCCCATACCGTTCTATTAGAGTGTCGGCGACTGCCGCAAAACCCACCGGGAACCAGCGTCGGGCTAAGCTGTAGTTACCCCCACCCGGAGCCAAGACCACAAGGGGTGGCCTCCCCAACTTGTCCCTAATCTCTTGGGCTACCTGCCGCGCCTCTGCCGTCACAAAAAGCTCGGGCTTTCCGGGATCACCTGCGGGTAGCTTTGCGCCCAGCGTTGCCACCAATTCTAGCCAATATTCACGCTCATTTATCGCGCCAAAGCCCCGGTCTTTGATCCGGCGACTGAGAAACCAGCCTTGTCCTCGGCCTTTGTCCAACCCTAGGCGGAGAGGGGCAAGCGTCGCCAACCCCAACCCGGCAAATTTTAAGGCCCCAAACGCCAGCGTAAAATGGTGAAAGAAGATCACAGTATCGTAGTGGGCTAAGGTTAGTTGGCCTAAGAAACCGAACGCCCGAAGCAGGTTAGCGGGTTGCAGTGCCTCGCGTGGGCTATCATAGCGGTATTTATTGAAAAAAATCACCCGGTCTACATAGGGCAAGCCCTCTAGGGCTGGGCCTCCTCCGGTGGTCAATACCTCCAGCCTAGCTTCAGGGTAGGTGGCTTTCAAGGCGCGTAAGGCCGGGGTAATCATTAGGGCATCACCTAGGTCAGCCAGTTTTACTACCAGAATCCGTTTCGGCTCCCGGTTTTTGTTCCGCACCTGTTTTGATCTCCTTCGCTTCTTTCCTGCATTAACTCTAATGACCTTCTAGTTCTGGTTCAGAAGTTCCCTAAGCTTCTGAAGCTCTTCGGGGGTAATGCCGCCCAGCCGCTCTTCCGGGGTAAGACCTTCTAGCTGCAATTCAATCAACTCCAACAAATTTCGCTGGTATGCCTGCTGCTCTTCGGGGCTGAATCCTTCGACTTGTACCTTACTTTCTAAGGTGACAAGTATAAACTCCCTTAAATTTAACTGCATCGCCACCTCTAAGTGATCTATTTCACCTTTGAGTAGCAACATTTTCACAAAATCGTGCCACTTTAGACTAGTGGCGGGGGCAAAGTAAAGCCAAGAGTAGAAACGTTCTTCTAAAGGCAGTAGCTCACAAACTACGATTGCCACTTCCAATTCCCAAACCTGACCACGAAAGAGCCAAGGTGTGGCTGGATCACTCTCAAGTGGGATTCCTTCGGCCCTAAGAGCGTCAAGGATAATGTCCGGTGACTCCGGGCAGACAAAGACGGTTAGCAATTGATTAGGGGGTATCGTCTCATTTTTGCTAAGGAAGAGATGGGTACGGATTAGATCTTTAGCAAACTCAAAGCGACCAAAATCATCTTTGTTAGATTTAAACTCAACAATAGCATAGGTCAAAAAGAACTCAAAGAGCGTCCCGGAGATGTCTACACCCTCTGGCACAGTTAAGATTATGTCAGGTGGGGAGAACTCTACGCTCATTATAAGAGTAATAGGTTCCTTAAACACCGGGTCAGGCGGAATAAGGCTGCCCCCTTTACCATTTTTGCCATTCTTGCTCGGAAAATCCATACTCACCTTTCTAAATTAAATTAAGTAACACAGATTTAAATTAAGTAACACAGATTTATTTTAGATTTAATTTTACTTATGTTCATCTGTGTTCCCTGCCTTAATTCTTGGGCGGATTATACATCTAGTTCAGAAGTTCCCTGAGCTTCTGAAGCTCTTCCGGGGTAAGCCCGGCGAGGCGTTCCTCTGGTGCTAACCCGGCGAGGCGTAGTTCAGGTTTCACGTCGGCGAAGAGTTCCTTGGCTATTTCCGGGTTTTGTTCTTCCAGTGCGTTGAATTCTGCTTTGAGCAACTCCACCAAATCCCGATCATTGCTTGAACCCAAATCTTTCACCATGTTAAATTCTGCTACGATCACTTTCAACCACTCTTTTCGGTACTCAACCTGCTCTTTGGGGCTAAGTCCCTTCAATTGTTCCTTAATATCTATGGTCATAAGCCTATACTCCCTTAAATTTAACTTTTTAACTACTTCTAATTGGTCTCTTTTACCCTTGAGTAGCATAAGTTTAACAAATTCGCGCCACTTTACGCTAGTGGCAGGGGCGAATTGAAGCCAATCATAGAAACGCTCTTCTAAAGGCAACAACCGACAAACTACGACTGCCACTTCTAAAGTCCAAATCCGACAACGTAAGAGCCAAGGTGTGGCTGGATCAATCTCAAT
>JACAUC010000253.1 GCA_013390945.1 Candidatus Chloroheliaceae bacterium | reverse complement strand
CTGTGGGAAGCCGCTCTGTCGGTTGATCTCCTCACAATCCTGTGGGAAGCCGCTCCGTCGGTTGATCTACTCACAATCCTGTGGGAAGCCGCTCCGTCGGTTGATCTACTCACAATCTTTCGATAAAGTGCAAAACCTCTTCGGCGTGTCCTTCGGGTTTAACCTTGTGCCAAATTTTAGCGATGTTACCTTGCCCATCAATCAGGAAGGTGGTACGTACCACGCCCATAAATTTTTTGCCGTACATATTGCGCTCTTTCCAAACCCCGTAGGCTGTGGCAACCTCGGCTCCTTCGTCGGCTAGGAGGGGGAAAGAGAGGCTAAACTTGGTGCTAAATTTTTTGTGGGAGTCTACATTATCCGGGCTGATTCCATAGATTAAAGCGCCACTCCAAATAAGGTGTTCGGTATTATCCCGGAAGCTGCAAGCCTCGACGGTACAACCCGGCGTGTCATCTTTAGGATAAAAAAAGAGTACTACCAACTTGCCTTGCAAATCTTTAAGGGAGACCGTCTTACCTGTCTCATCGGGTAAGGTAAAATCAGGAGCCACCTGACCCTCTTGGAGTTCCGAAGTATCCGACATAACTTATCCTTTCTTGTTACCATATTCTTTTGGTTAGTTCTTAATTATGATACAATTAGCCTGCTTAGAATGGCAGCTTTAAGTTACCAGATAGCCCGATTAAATGCAACTTATTGCTTATCTTCTTCACAAATTAAGGAAATCTTATCATTAGCGGGAGAGGAGTAGACCATGGCCTACGTCTTGATTATAGATGATTCGGAATTTGCCCTAGAGTTTATCGCCGAGATGTTGGTGGAAGCCAATTATAAGGTTGTCGCGACAACTGATCCGGTTGAATTTATGCGACTGGTGAAGGAGGAGCCTACACCCGATTTGCTGATTGTCGATTCGGTGATGCCGGAGATACAGGGGCCAGAGTTAATCGCACAAATCAGAGCTTTGCCGGACAAACGGCTTGCTAGTATCCCGGTAATATTGGCAAGTGCCTTAGAAAATCAGAGTCCGCCAGATGAGGCGGTGTTGCTCTTACCCAAACCCTTTGGGCCAGAAGAATTGGAGCAGGCTCTTAATTTGGTGTTGGGGTAAGGTGGTAAACTTAGAATCATTAGACGCAAAGACTCTAATCTGTTATACTAGCACCACCTATTAAATTTTTGGGCTGTTTTCAAGCGGAGGAAGCAGCGAAAACTAAGGAGAAGAAAAATTATGGCCGAGGCGACCTACGATTTTGGGCCAATAGATGAGCTAAAACCAGAGGCACTTGGCGTTCCAGGTCAACGTCGCTTCAGGATACTCTTCCGGCGGGAGAATCGCTCAGCCTGCTTTTGGATGGAAAAGGAACAACTTGGGGCATTGGCTGATGCCGTAAATGAATTGCTTAGCCAGATTAGCGGCGGCAAAGGTCAAGGTACTCCACCGCCACGAGGCATTTTTCCCGAGCCGTTTGAAATAGAAATCCAGACCGGACGTTTGGCCTTGGGTTATAATGAGGCTACCGATCTCTTCCTGCTTTTGTTTTATGACATTGAAGCTGAAATCGAGCTTAGGGAAGAGGCTCAAACGGAAGACGAATTGGAAGATGCCAGTTTGAATATGACTCCCACGTTTCGTTGTGAGGCCAGTCGGGGCCAACTGGAAGCCTTTTATAATGAGTCCGCCTCTGTTATCCAGAGTGGTCGTCCGCTCCCGCCCAGCAGAAACGGTCATTTCAAAACCACTTAAAATAAGTATCTTCTCAATAGGTAGGGGTAATGACTGGGCGTATGCAGTAATGACTGGGCGTATGCAATGCACCCCTACTTAGGCAAGGTTCATACCGGCTTTACACTTTTGGTGATCCAACCGGAAATAAATTTCCGGCCTAAGAAGCTAAAATCGGTTAAAACCGATTGAGTTTAGCCCATTGCAAAGGCCAGCCTACGCCATATATGATTTAGTGGGTTTTAACCCACTTTAGCTATTAGACCGGAAATTTATTTCCGGTTGGACTGGGCGTATGCAATGCACCCCTACTTAGCCTCTACTAGGCCAACTTAAACCCCCAAAGTGAAATGTGCTATAATCCACCTTCATCAAAGTATCGCTCAAATTTAGGAGAAAAGCGAGGTTGGCAGGATGCTTCGGGCGCGAATAATAAGTGCGCTGGTATTGGTTCCAGTGGTACTCATCGGACTCTTTCTTAGTCCTGTGACAACTGCTCTTCTGACTGGCATAGCGGCAATAATTGGCACTTCCGAATTTTATACTATGGCCGTCAAGTCGCGCTATAATTTCCGACCTCTACCGATACCGGGGTGTATCCTAGCCGCTTCTTTTAGTCTTGCAGGCTATTTCCAGCGGCTAGATTTAATGTTTCTGGCTATTGGCCTCTTTGCCCTGATAATCTTGCTAATAAGCTATAATCGTGAGCCGAGCCTAAAAGCTGGGAAATATGAGTTTACCTCCAATTGGGCTTTAACCGTCTTTGCCCCGGTTTATGCTGGTCTACCGTTGGGCCTGATTACTTTTATTCGTACCCATTTCGATGGTCACGCCACCGCTTATTGGTGGATTTTACTAGCCTTGTTGGTCACATGGGGTGCCGATACGGGTGCTTATTTTGTGGGCCGAAACTTTGGTCGCCACAAACTGGCTCCCAAAATAAGCCCCAACAAAACGGTAGAGGGAGCGCTTGGCGGTATAGTAATCGGCACCCTAATTGTAGCCCTAATCGGTGGATTAGGATTGAATATTGAGCTTTATTGGACTATTCCGCTCGGCATTGGCCTGACCATTGGCTCCATTCTGGGTGATTTGTTTGAATCTTGGGTCAAGCGCCGTTTCGACATCAAAGATTCGGGTAAATTGATCCCCGGTCATGGGGGCTTACTGGATCGCATAGATAGCTTCCTCGTAGTCGCCGTGTTAGTGGACCTCTTTATTGCGGCTTACCGTTAGAACCTATCATCCCAATAAGTAGGGGTTTATTGAATAAACCTGCCTCAGATTGGGTGTATGCCTTGTTTTGGGCTTATGCCTCAGATTGGGCGTATGCAATACACCCCTACCACGAAATATTGAGATGATACTATTTAGCGATAACCGAAAATAAAACTAGCAATGGATTTATCCACTAAATAAACCCATTGCTACTTCAAAATCCTTTTTAATTAAATTGTAAACCTGTAGGAGGGATTTCTAATCCCGACGTGCTAATCCCGACGTGCTAATCCCGACGTGCTAATCCCGACCTACCCCTCGCCCCGCAGCTATCGTCCGCCAAAGTCGGTAGTCCAGTACCACCTGTAGCTCGAATTGAGATTGTAGGCGCGGGCAATACCGATTACCCGGAAGTTATTGTTTAGCATATTTTCATTATGCCCCGGCGAATTTTGCCAGCCTGCTAAGACCTTAGCCGCCGTCTCATACCCCGCCGCGAGGTTCTCGCCTTTGTAGGTGTTGGCGGTATAGCCAAAGAGTTCTATTCGGGTGATAGGATTATTTCCCAAGGAGTCAGTATGATCCATATAATCCTTGTTTGCCATATCGAGGCTCATCCACTCGGCAGCGTTAATCAGATGCTGGTTCAAAGCGAGCGGAACCTTGCCATTGGCTTGGCGATACTGGTTAATCAGGTGAAGGAAGGCCACTTCTTCATTATCGAGATTGGATGGATTAGAGGTGGTTGGGGCAGCGGGCATATTGTTGCCATAGCGCCAATTCCAGTAGTGCAGGCCAATGTTACCCATCTCTACTTGCCAAGCGGCCTCATTTAAGGGATTGAAGGTTAGGGCGCGGCGTTCAAACAACTGCACCAAGACCTCGCGCTCCACTCCGGCTACCTTGAATTTAGCCCAATAAGGCTCGGTTATAGGTAGACCCATCACATATTGCCAGCTTACTCCCCGACTAGATAACCCGTTCATCCATTTAATCAAGACATCGGGAATATTATGACCCAGCGTACTATCGTAAGCGTCATACTTAACTTGTTCGGTAAAGACGGTGGTGGCCCCTATTTGTCCTTCGCGATCAATAAAATCGGTCACAAAGCCCGTTTTTTTATCAACCCGTTGGTCGGCATTGAGCGAGGCGAAACTATTGAAGGTGGCATAGGTCGGCCCAACCGGACTATCCATATCACCGCCCACTGGCACTGTAGCGGGTGTTCGGCTCTCATAGCGAGCATCCCCGGTCTGAACTTGGCCTGATACCAGTTCTCGACAGAGCAAGCCATTGGTTACAAACCAAGTGCTATTGCGGTCTCCGCCCGGATTGGTAATTTCCATCCGGCTCTTGTCAAAATATTGCACCATCCGTTGACCGCTAATGGTCTGTTGGTAAGCTTCTGTTCGACTACTACGTGGGTCTGGTCCCCACAGCCAACTAGCTTTAAGCGCACCAGTAGCGACGGCCTGATCGGTTTTATTCCAGACTTGGGAAAAAGCTGGATCAGCAAAAGTTGCTGCTTGCGTATCCGTATAGGGCAACAGGACAAGAGAAGAGAGCGTGAAAAAGAGGGCAAAAGAGCTAAGCCACATAAAGGGTTTACTCAAACGCATCTGGAACTTGAACATGCTACTACACTCCTTGCTAGATAGACTGCATAGAGTACTTTAATACCATAAACTTGATTAATTATATTCTAATGAAAATGTAAAACTAAGTAAATAGGACTTTATTCCTTTATGAACTAGTACCTTGTGTTTTGTGTTTCAATTAGATTTGCTCTATTAAAACAAATGGATTTTATTAAAAATATTTTCTAAGGTAAAAGGCATTTACCTGAATCTAAGCGGATCTCCTCGTAATAATTGAGCCTTATTTGCCCCTTGACAAACTAAGCTTTTACCCTTATACTTAGTGTAAATTAAACACTTATCAGAGAAGGAAAGTAGTGCATGACTAACAAAGAGACTACCACGAACGAAAAACCGGAGCATGACCTGGAACATGAGGAGCGCGAGTTCCTAGCAAAATACGATGCCAGTCGTTATGAACGCCCATCTGTGACTACCGACGTAGTAATTTTTACCATCCAAGAGCAAGACCTTCAGGTTTTGCTGGTGCAACGAGGCGACCATCCTTATAAGAATATGTGGGCGATACCCGGCGGCTTTGTCAACATCCAAGAATCGTTGGAGGCAGGTGCTAGGCGTGAATTGGAGGAAGAGACCGGGGTGCAGGATGTTTATATGGAACAACTCTACACTTTTGGCGAGCCGAGCCGCGACCCACGCACTAGGGTTATCACGGTGGCCTATTTCGCATTGGTAGAGGCTCGCCAAGTGCGTACCCTACGGGCAGGTAGCGATGCGCGGGCGGCAGGTTGGTTCTCGGTTTATAGGCTACCGCCCCTAGCCTTTGACCACGCCAACATCCTTGACTACGCCCTAACCCGGTTGCGCTATAAGTTGGAATATACCAATGTGGCCTTCCAACTTTTGCCCGAACTCTTCACCTTAACCGAATTGCAACGGGTCTATGAAATTGTCTTTAACCGCCCCCTAGACAAACGCAATTTCCGTAAGAAGCTCAATATTCGCGAGCTTGACCAAGCACCAGAGCCGGACAAAGTTTATATGATCGAGGAGACTAGCGAGTTTAAGATGGAAGGTAGCCATCGTCCGGCTCGGCTTCACCGCTTCATTGATCGGGTAGATCGAATCATCCGGGGCTTTATCTAAGTTTTAAACTATCATCTCAATAAGTAGGGGTTTATTGAATAAACCCAACTCATTTTGGGCGTATGCAATACACCCCTACCACGAAATTTTGAATGATACGTTTTTAACTTTATTTTATTAGATCAATTCAGCACAGACGCTGAAGAAGGAGAATTAAGAGATGACAACATCGTTATCACCCAAGGAGAAAGTATTAGGCGGGCTATGGGGAGCCATAGTGGGAGATGCACTTGGCGTTCCAGTAGAGTTCACGAAACGGCCTAAACTCAAAGAGAACCCGGTCACAGATATGCGGGAGTATGGTTCACATTACCAGCCTAGAGGCACGTGGTCTGACGATAGTTCCCTAATGCTCTGCTCCACCGAGAGCCTTTCTAAATCAGGTGGTTTTGATGCAGCCCATATGGGCAAGCTCTTTGTGGCTTGGGTTAACGACAAGTACTGGACTGCTTGGAACGAGGTCTTTGATATTGGCAATGCGACCAGAAAAGCTATTTACAAATTAAAGCAGGGAGTAGACCCAGAGCAGGCAGGTGGTGACAGCGAGGATACCGACAACGGGAATGGTTCGCTAATGCGGATTCTACCTATCGCGCTCTATTTTGCCAAAGCACCCCTTTCTGATCTGCTTAGCTACGCACAGCGGGCCTCCTCTTTGACCCATCGCCCCCTCCGTTCGCAAATGGCCTGCGGTTTCTACTGTGCGATGGCGGTGGCACTCTTGGAAGGGGCTACGGCAGAGGAAGCCTACCAACAGACTATAGAGCAGGTGCGGCCTTTCTACGAACAAGCCCCTTATCAGGCGCAATTAGCTCCTTTTGAGCGGATCTTCTCTGGCAAAATCGGTAGTTACGCCGAAGACGATATTAAGTCGGGTGGCTACGTGATTGATACGCTAGAGGCTAGTATCTGGTGTTTGCTTACTACCACCTCTTATAAAGAAGCGGTGTTAAAGGCGGTCAACCTAGGGAGAGATACCGATACCACCGGAATTGTCACCGGGGGCTTGGCCGGAATCTACTATGGCCTTGAAGGTCTCCCTGCCGAATGGATCGGCTACATCGCCCGGCGCGAAGATTTGACCCAACTCTTTGAGGAATTTGTTTCCAGCTTGAAATAATCCTTTAAGCTGTAGGAGGGATTTCTAATCCCGATTTGACCTTTATCAATCAATCGGGATTAGAAATCCCTCCTACAAATTCGTGAGGCTTTTGTCTTGGTTGTCAGCCCAAAGAATAAGGAGATTACTACTCTTAATGCCAAATCCCTCTGTCAGTAACTTTCCTGCCATTATTAATGGATTTAAACAAGCGGTTATCGCTAAAATACAAGTTACTCCACCCGGCAGTAACGTATCTTTTGGTTACGCTGATTATCTGAGCAGACCAGATACCGAACGCAGCGGCGATGAGGCAGATGCAGTAGATAATCAATTTGCCCGTTATGTCTTGGAATGGCTCGGCTATAAATCGAGTGATTGGTCTTATAATCAGCCTCTACAGGGCAAAAAAGAAAACCGCCCGGATTACATTGTGCGCGGCAAGGTAGGTACAGCTTTTATTTGGGAAGATAAAAACTCTACCCTTGACTTTGACGATACTAAACATACCTCCCAATTGCGGCGTTACAATCTAGGCACGGCAGGTTATACGGTCTGGTGCAATATGCGTCGTATTCTGGCGGTGCGTTTCCTAGCCAACGATACCTCGCGCTATGAGGTTAAGGCCGATATAGATATAGAAGGACTTTTTGGTGCTACCGCTTCTAGTTCCGCTTTAGATCCAGAGATGCTAAAGACGCAAGCTTCGGTATTAGAAATCTTCCACCTACTCTACGGAAAGGCTCGCTTTAGTGAGTTTGACGATTTGGTGGATAAAATTTCGGTGGATGAGGCCACTTTTGAAAGTAGTGCCATTCCGCTTAATACTCCACAGACCTTCCGAACTTTTACCACTGACTCCGGTACCTCTTTGTCACAACTTAGGTTGGCTGCCCTAGCCCAAATCCGCGAGGCACTCGTTAAGAAGGAGCGGTTGATACAAGAGGAAAAGAGGTTACGCCAAGAATGGGATCAGGCGCGAGATCAATTTGTACCAATCTTGCCTAGTCCTCTAAAACAAGCCGTCGAAAAAGCGATTGATCTGCTTACTCCCCGGCTAGGTGATCTCAGCAGTAGGGAAATACAAGAGGTAGATCATATTTCGGGCAATGGAACCACCACTCCTATTAGCCTTAGTGAACTATCGGCGGCTACCCGTTCGCATTTTGAGAAATGGTTGGAACGGGCCACTAAGATCAATAGTGCTAGTCTTGCTCTCCGCTTTGAAACCGCCAATCCCTTTAGAATAACCGAGGCTTACCGACTGTGGGGAGAACGTCAAACCGAAAGTTTGGATATTCAACCCGAAATATTTGCTGAGCAAGTCGCCTATATCTTCTTTATTCGACTGCTGCTAGTACGCATCTTAGAAGATAAACACATTATCCGTCCACGACTTGCCAGTGATGGTGGCTTCGTGGAGTGGAGTAGTTACATCAGAAGGCACTTTCAGGAGTTACGGGGGGCGGCCCTGCTCAATGATATTTTTTGCAATATCCTCACCCGCAAAGCAGGACAATATTATATGCACTTCTTCCAACAAGCTATTTTTGATTGGTTTAATCCTGATGATTATTTGATG
>JACAUC010000252.1 GCA_013390945.1 Candidatus Chloroheliaceae bacterium | reverse complement strand
TATCAAATTTCCTAGGCCCACTTACTACTTCCACAATCTTTGTGGACTGTAAGGAAATAACATTGGGATTAGAAATCCCTCCTACAAATTTAGACTGTAGAAATAACATTGGGATTAGAAATCCCTCCTACAAATTTAGACTGTAGGAGGGATTTCTAATCCCGATTTCTAATCCCGATTTCTAATCCCGATTTCTAAGATTTATTTGGGAGTAGCCTTCTTCACGGGCGGATTTTTAGCTAAGTCCAGTATGCGGTCATACTCGGCTTTGAAGGCTTTTGCCATCTTAGGGTCGTGAACAATCAAAATGTTTTCATCGTTAGACTTATCGGCATTAATGCTAAAGTTAAACGAACCAAAAATAACGGTCTGTTCGTCAACAATAATAACTTTATGGTGCATTACCCAAGGATTACCGTCGGTATAGACCTCTAAACCCGCCTGTTTCATCTTACCATATTCACTGAAGGCGGTATTGGAGCCAGTGGTTTCAAAGACACCCCCCACTTTTAGTCCAGCCTTGGCCTTGTCTTGGATAGCTTGCCCAATACCATCATGGGTGAAGGAGAAGGCTAGGAAATAGACGCTCTGTTTGGCAGGTGCAATCGTATCAATAATACGTTGGGCTACCCCGTCCTCTGGTGCAAAATAATTCTCCACCTTTACACCCTGAATGGTCACTACCGGGTTGGGTACACCCTTATCCTTATTTGGCCCAAACTGCTTTTTGACAAACATCTTTTCAAACTCAGCCGTGTAATTTTGGGCTAGTGGTGCATAATTGAGGATAATCAGATGGTTGTTGAGATGGTAGGTATCGCCATCGGTGTAGTTCATTGAGCCAGTGGAAAGCCACTGGTTATCTACTATGGTAAACTTATTGTGCATAATCGGGCCACGCTCATCGCCTATAAACGGAATGTTGGCCTTCTTGAGTTTACTCAGCGCGTCTTGGACTTCTTTGTTCTTGACATTGTTGATAGTGTCGCTATCTGTCACCATTCGCACTTGTACTCCACGTGCCTTAGCCCGTACCATTGCATCGGCGACATTTGCCAGATCAAAGTCATAGTCGGCGACATCTAGCGTTTTGGTAGCTTTATCCATCATCTTGACCAAAGGTTCGTCAGGCCCGCCTTTATGGTTCTTGGGATCATCGGGATAGATCGGGTTGGTAAAATAGAGTTCATACCAGTCGGTTTTGAGAGGAGCAAGGCTTCCAAACGCCCCCACCGTTACACCGGATGGTAGCGTTGGCCCGGATTGGCGAGAAAGATCACCGACCTGCTTTTCCTCATCTTCCCCGGTTACGGTACTAACCGCTGGGCTATCGGTCTTAGGGGTATTATTTTGGGTAGCTACATAGCCTCCAAACCCAATTACGACTAAGGCAACTAATACGCTTATAATTGACCGACTTGGACTATTCTTCTTCATTATTTTTACCCTTCCAGACTTAGGTTTCGATGCTCTCTTCTTCTTAAAGATTGGTTGGATGTATCCTTTCAAAAATTCGGAGTAGGAGCGTATTGCATACGCCCAAAATGAGGCGGGTTTATTCAATAAACCCCTACTTATTGAGAAGATACGGTTGAATTATTGGCTAGTGCTTCAGTTAGAACCCTGCTAATCTGAATGGCATTGGCATCGGGGTCGTCTTTTTGTAGCTCCAAGAGTATTAGCTTTTGGCGGATAGCTTCTGGGTGAACTAACTCAAAGTTGAGAAGTGCGGATGGGTCATCCAACTTACCAGTTTCTGCCGAGGCTACTGCTTCCTGAATTACCCGTTTGAGACGCGAGGCATAACTATCCATCGCCTCCTCTGGTGTGACACTCTCCAGATTCCGGGCGTAGACCAGAACCGCCTCGATTGCCCATTCCAGCAGGGGGCTAAAGCCCTCGTCGGTTAGGTTGCCGCGCAACGCCTCATCTTCGCTCAGCCGTTCAGCCGCTTGTTGGGCCAGACTTTCTACGTCTTCCATAGACTTGAGAGACCTACTCCTTAAAATGATAACGTATCAATTAACTTACGGGCGGCAGGGGCAGCATAGGAACCACCCTCTCCGATCTCTTCCAGCATTACCACCACCACATATTTAGGCCGCTCGGCCGGGGCATAGCAGGCAAACCAAGCGTGGGGAGCAGTTTTGCCACTTTCGGCTGTTCCGGTTTTACCCGCCACTTTGACCTTAGACCCGGCAAAAGCGGCTTGGGCCGTTCCACGTGGGTTTTGCGTCACATCCAGCAACGCGCGACGGATATTGCCTAGGTGAATCGGGTTAACTGGCAAGAGTAGGCGTTCTTTAGGTGCTACTGGAGTAGCGTTGCCGCCCTTTTCGGTACGAGCAATTAGGTGCGGGACGGGTACACTACCACCGTTGGCGATTCCAGCGTAAACCCCGGCCATCTGCAAGGGCGAGGCCAGAAGATAACCCTGCCCAATTGCTAAATTGACCGCATCGCCACTAAACCAGCTTTGCTTGATATTATCCTCTTTCCATTTGCCATCCGGCACTTGTCCGGGCGAATCATTTAACCCCACCAACCCACAACTTGCACCTAACCCGCAAGCTTTGGTAAAGCCGGGCAGCAGATTGGGATTAATTTCGTCCAGCTTTTTGCCCAGTTCATAAAAGACTATATCGCAGGACTGTACCAGCCCTTCGTAGAGGGTAATATTACCATGTCCGGTCTTCAGGTAGCAATCTTTGGCAAATTTTGCCCCCAAGCCTTCCCAATGCCCCGTACAGGTAAAGCGAGTATCCATAGTCAGGCCCGCCCGGTCGAGGGCAGCGGAGGCGGTGATAACTTTAAAAATTGAGCCAGTCGGGAAAGTGCCGTTGATAGGGCGGTTCAGGAAAGGTCGGCGGAGGTCATCACTGAGGGCTTTGTACTGCTGCGCGGTTAAGCCTTGGATAAAAGTATTTGGGTCAAAGGAGGGCTGGCTAACTAAAGCTAAAATCGCACCATCGGCTGGATTCATCACCACAATACTGCCATTGCGTCCAGCTAAGGCCGCTTCTGCTGCCTTTTGAATTTTCAAATCCAGCGTTAGGAATAGATTGCTGGCAGGCTGCGAAGCGCGTTCGGCAAGGGTGATGATCGGTGTACCCTCGGGACTGGTTATAACTAGCTTACCACCTTTTACTCCAACGAGGGTCTCTTCCGCCCAAGCTTCTAGCCCGGTGCGCCCGATTAGGTCATCCTGTTTGTAACCCTTTATCGCCAGCGTCTTCAAATCCTCATCGTTGACCGCTCCGAGATAACCAACCACGTGTGCGGTAGTAGCAGCAGCAGGGTAGCCACGCACGGTTTTATCGTTTACGCCTACTCCGGCTATCTTTAGCAAGCGGTCAATTACCTCCTGCTTTGTGCCGGGGGGTAGATCTTTGATCGGCATTAGCCAATCGGGACGACCATTGACATAGAGGGCTTTGATTTTCGGTTGATCTAGCTTCAATTCTTGGCTGAGTACCGTTAAAAGCTGTCCCTCGTTCTCAATTCTACCCGGCACTACAAAGACCGACGAGACTTGATTTAGCACGGCCAAGGGTTGCCCCGCACTATCTCGAATATCGCCACGTGGTGCATTATTACCAAACATATGAATCAGGTTTACGCTGTTAAGCTGGGGAAAAATCAGGGCCGGACTCCAGTCTACCAACCATTGACTACCCTCCGGGCGCAAGACCATCGTATTCTGGAATTTTATGTCACCTACCCTTGCGGTTTTCATAGTCACATCAAAAGGCAGTTGATAACCCAGCGCATCTTTGCCCGGCGGCGGTGCTACGAGGTTTAGATTGGTCATAAGTTCGGTAATAGTGGCCTCCTCTGCGATAGCGTTATATCGGGCCACAAATTTTTCGGTACTAATGCTAGTTTTCATCGTAGTGGTTAGCAGGGCGTACATCGCGCTATAGCGTTTCTCTTCCCAAGCTTTGAGGAACGCTTGAGCGGTTTCATTGGGTTTGCTTGAACCACTCGGCTCAGGGGTAGGGCTGACCGCTGGAGGGGTTATGTCGGGGGTATTGCCTTGCACCGAGGTTGGGTCATCGCCTAGTTCGGAAAGTGGTCCACTAGCGGTAGGGGTAGAGAGGTTAGGCGTGGCTTGCGGTTCACTGTCACATGCTACCAACCAGTTTCCTAAACCCACCGAGAGCAAGGTCAATCCTACATTCTTCAGAAACGTCCTGCGACTAGAGTGCATTAACGTGATCCATTTTGGGCAGCAAATCAGCCATTACTTACCACCAGTCTGGTCCTTTCTTCGGGGTCGTATTGCTCAAAAAGCTCGAATAGTTGTAAAGCCATTGCATTATACTCCATTGGCTACTTCTCTCTAATGCGCGAGGTAGATTTGCCTTGAATCTGACCAAAACATGCTAGTTAGATTCAAGGTAAACCTATCAATTTAGAAGATACCGTGTATCTTCTAAATAAATCGGGGTAGGGGCGTATTGCATACGCCCAAAGCCTACGGCGGGTTTATTCAATAAACCCCTACCTATGGAGAAGATAGATTAACCTGCTTTTTACTTGACGTGTTTCTTCTTACTGGTCACATAGTCCACTAAAATATATTCACCCAAGTTTTCCGGCGAGGCGTAAAAGGCTCGGCCTTTGTTGATTTTGGTCATCTGTTCCACAAAAGTTGCCAGATAGCGACTCTTTTCGAGCATAAAAGTATTGATGATGATCTGTTCACGGGTGCAGCGATTGACCTCCTTCAAAGTCTCGGAAAAAGTGCGCGGTGTAGGTGGATATTGGAACTCTACCCTACCATCCTCCTCAATATGGGCGGTCGGTTCACCGTCGGTAATCATAATGATCTGTTTGTTGCCGCTCTTATGCCGAGCCAGCAACTGACGAGCCAACTGGAAGCCATGCTGCATATTGGTGCCGTAGACATATTCGTTCCACGTTACTTGCGTCAGACCCTCCGGGGTCAATTGCCTAGCCCGGTCGCTAAACCCAATAATATAGAGATTATCCTTTGGGTATTGCGAACGGATCAGCATATTGAGAGCCATCGCTACTTTTTTCGCCGCTGCCCAACAGTTCCGCAGAATCATCGAGCGGCTCATATCGAGCATCAAGACGGTGGAAGAACTAGTAATCAATTCGGTACGATAGACTTCAAAATCTTCTGGTCTAATCCTGACGGGCGTACCTAATCCCTCCCGAAAGACTCCATTCATTACCGTCTTCTCCAGATCAAGCAAGAAGGCATCACCAAACTCATATTTCTTGGCAACATCGGTACGCTCACCGCCGCTGCCAGTAAAACTGGTCTTGTGCTTGCCAAAGCTATCTTTCTTGAGATGGGTAAAAATATCCTTCAAGGCTTTCTGACCGATCTTCCGCATACCACGCGGGGTCAATTCGTAGCGATTGCCCTTCTTTTCGATGTAACCCGCATCTTCCAGAATTTTGGGCAAATCACGGAGTTGCTCAATCGTAGCCGCCGCTTCGTCACCCATTAACTCCCGCACCTTTTCAGGATCCACATTTTGAAGGCCGCGCTGCCCATACTGCACATCCTTCAACTCTTTCTCCAACAGATCCATATTCTGAAGCCGTTGCATTAAATCCATCGCCTCGCCCAAGCCCAAAGACTCGTCCCCTTGGAAAGGATAACGCTGGCTTAACTGGCGCATAGGGTAAAGTTGCTCCAAGTTGGCCGACAGACGGGCCAGATCCATACGGAGGCGGTCGTCACGCAACATCGCATTCATCATATTCTCAAGTTGGCGGCGCTGTTCCGGCGACATACTATTCAGAAGCGACTGCATCTGAGCCATCTGGCGCTGCAGATGCTTGACTAATTCGTCCAGATTGGTGATACCGGGCGGAAAAAACTGGCCGTATTTCTGCATAAATTGCTGAAACTTGGGCTGCTTTCCTTGCGCCTTATCTTGGAGCATTTGGTTCAATTCCTGAACCATCTCCCGCATCTCTTGTATTTGATCCGGGGTAATATTCTCCATCGACTCTTTCATGCCTTGGAAATAGCTACCGAGGATTTGTTGCTGAATCTTCTGCATTAACTCTTGGAACTTCTGCCGGGCCTCTGAGTCCATAAACTCATAGTCATTCAACTGCTTGAGTTGACCACCCGGATCGTTGGGCAATTTATCCAGAGCCTGCTGCTTTTTCTGCACCTGCTTCTCAAGCATCTGGCGCAAAGCTTTCTCTTGGCTATCTTTGGTCTCATCTAGCCGCCGTTGCAAGCCACGTCGCTCGGTCTTGACAATTTCGTCCAACTGCTCCTTGATCTCCTGCATCACAGAGTCGAGGTTGTAACGATTCATCTCTTGCTGGCGCTGGGCGCGTAATTTATCCAACAACTCCTGTAGACCCTGCATCCGCTCACCCATTTGACCGTCAAAGCCCCAACGATTCATCTTTTGTAGCGCATTCATTAGGTCATTATAGTTATCGGCCATCAGGTCTTCGCTCAGCGCTTCCATTACTTCGTCCGCATCGAATGGGAAAATTTGCTGAGTCCCATCCCAGCGGTAATATCGGTAGAGCATTGGTAGACTCCTTGAACTGGCAACTATAAACTATCTCCGATAGCGGGTCTTGCCTTCACCGCGATCTTTGTTTAACTTGCGGTTGAGATGCAACCCCTCCAACATAAACTCGACTGCCGACGCAACGGCTACCGGGCTGCCTTGAGCCTGAAGTTTACTGACGGCCTTTTTGAAATCCTCTACTTCGGCGGCTTGGTGGACGTAGTCCATGGAGGGCATTAGTTCACTGGACTCCATATTCAACCCGCTATCAAAGCCCCGTAGAAGTTGCTCAAACTCACCAACGCTAAAGTAACGGTTGAAGGTATTGACGATGGCACGTTGTACCAATTTTTCAACCACCCGTTCTTCTTTGTTATCGCCGATAGTTTCAAGCTCGATTTTACCAGCGGTGCTGCTGATAATGGCCGTTAGGTCGCTGATACGGGGGGCGGCGGCTTTTTCACCGAGACGAATCGCACGGCGCATCGCATTGGAGACGAGGTTTTCGTAGTTGCTGATGGAAACGCGGGCGCTTACCCCACTGCGCTGACTAATGTCAGGGCTGCGCCGCGCCTCATGGGTAATTTCGGCCACAATTTCTTTCATAAAGCGGGGGATAAAGATTTCAATCCCATCATCTTTATAATGGCTCGACTCCTGCTCGATAATGGTAATTTCGTGTTCAATCGTGCGGGGGTAATGCGTCCGAATTTCGCTACCAAAGCGGTCTTTGAGGGGGGTAACAATGCGGCCTCGGTTGGTGTAATCCTCTGGATTAGCGGAGGCGACCACAAAAACATCAAGGGGCAGACGAATCTTATAGCCCCGAATCTGAACGTCGCGCTCTTCCATGATATTGAGTAAACCCACTTGGATACGCTCAGCCAAGTCGGGTAACTCGTTAATCGCAAAGATACCGCGATTAGTACGAGGTATTAAACCGTAGTGGATCGTAAGCTCATCCGAGAGATAACGTCCTTCGGCTACCTTAATGGGGTCTACTTCGCCAATGAGATCAGAGATGGTAATATCGGGAGTTGCCAGTTTTTCGCCATAGCGTCGGTCGCGGGAGAGCCACTCAATCGGAGTAGCCTCTCCCTGCTCCGCAACAATCTTTTTAGCCAAAGCACCAATAGGATTTAGCGGATCATCGTTTAGGTCGGAGCCTGTCACCACTGGTACTTCTTCATCCAATAAGCCCACCAGACTACGGGCAATTCTAGTTTTGGCCTGACCACGCTCACCCAAGAAAACAATATCCTGACCGCTCAGAATAGCATTTTCAATTTGAGGAATAACCGTCTCTTCATAGCCAATAATGCCGGGGAAAATATCATCGCCCCGTCGCATTTTTTCGATGAGGTTTTTGCGTAACTCCTCTTTAACCGTGCGTGACTGGTAACCGCTATCGCGGAGTTCGCCCAGAGTGCGAGGTTTCATTATAAAAGAATCTCCTTATTATAGACCGCCAAGCACCAGAGACAAAAGTGTTTCAGGTGTACCGCAAAATAGTAGCGATAGGCGGCGTATTTCTTAAAAATAAAGTTCTGAAGAGGGTTAGTGCCAACCAGGGCGGATGTTGGTTCGTGATTAAGAGTAATATCATGGTACAAAGCTCTACTCCAGATCCCAAGTTTAGGGGTTGATTTGCAAAAGCTACATTTTAACTGGGAGTGGATATAACTGGTTATGCGCTAACTACTTAATATTTATTGTTTGTAATGAGCCTAAAGCTCAGTTGACTTCGACTGACTGTGGTGCTATGGTACTCTTTTTTAAGGAAAAGTCAAACCATTTGCGGTTTGAAGCCAGTCTGCCAGTTCAATTGGCCGAGCAATTTCCCACAAACTAAGGATATAATAAAAAAGTGGAGCAATTAAATCAAACAACTTCAGCTAAACGCGGTTTCTAATCCCGATTTGGTGAATATGTAGGAGGGATTTCTAATCCCGATTTGGTG
>JACAUC010000251.1 GCA_013390945.1 Candidatus Chloroheliaceae bacterium | reverse complement strand
CCAATCCCGATTTATCACACACCAATCCCGATTTATCACACACCAATCCCGATTTATCACTTTTACTTACAGTCCACAACTGTTGGTCACTAGCCCAACAACCTTCACCCCTCCTCCTCCACCCGCTTTAGATTGAAATTCTTCATCTTTAAATAACACCAAGTTTGGTTGGGTAAAACTCTTGACAAAGCAGTGAAAAATGGTACAATATGACTGACTAGTCAGTCATAAGGAAGTAATCAAGGGGATTTTCTTAATATCTAAGATGGGTTGGTAATAACTTTGCACCCAGATTCGAAAGATGAACGTAACAGTAAAACCGAAGAGAGGCGCAACCAGATCCTCGATGCTGCTACCGTCTGTTTGGCTCGTAAGGGCTATTACGAGACCAAAATGGATGATATTGTGGCTGAAAGTGGATTGAGCAAAGGAACACTCTATCTCTATTTTAAGAGTAAGAAAGAGATTTTTGTGGCACTTAGCGAATGTTTCACCGAAACCCTCAATGCCCGAATTGAAGCGAACCTCGAAGGTAAAACCACTTTAATAGAACGGATGCGGGCCATGGCCGATGGCTACGTCCAAACCACTAGTTCCACTGCTACCGATGCCAGTGGTAACGCCGTTAATATTAGCCGTTTGACGGCGGAGTTTTGGCAACAAGCCGTGGTTGACCCGGAAATTAGGGCGCGGTTTATAGAAGCCTACCGCTTTTATACCAAAATGGGCGAAGATTTGATAAAAGCAGCGGTGGCATCAGGTGAATTTCGAGAAGTAGACATCCCAACGCTAATGCTAGTAGTAATGGCTGCTTTCGATGGCCTAACTTGGCGCTGGTTGCTAACACCAGAAGAGGTAGATTGGCCTCACGCCATTGATCTACTTTTTGAGGTACTTTTGAACGGAGTACGTGCTATACCCAATAGCGGGTAAATCCCACTTATTTTTAACCAAAATCTGACTGAGAGGTCAGTCAGACGCGCTATTACCCTTGTAGAATAGTTGATTATTTATGCCTTGAAGCTGAAGAAATAAGGAGAAATAGGCATGTTCTTTAAGCTTGGTTCCATTATGTATAAAGGCCGTTGGGTGGTGATTGGCCTGTGGGTGGTGCTTATCCTTGTGGCCGGATTCTTTGCTCCCAAAGCCACCGAAGTCCTGAAATCGGGCGGTTTCGACTTCCCCAATGCCGAATCCATTAGGGTAGGCGAAGAACTCGCCAAACGCTTTAATGGCTCCCGCAGCTATATATTCGCCGTTTTTACCGCCCCGGATGGCACTCGTGCCGATGATCCCACCTATGCCGCTCAGGTAGAGGCGGCGGTAGCACCCGTGCGCCAAGTTCAAGATGTCAAACAGGTAATGACTTTTGCCAGCACCAGTGCCAAAGATTTTATCAGTGCCGATGGTAAATATACCTACGCCATGATTGGCCTTAATCTGGAAATAGGGGCCGCCGAGGGTCGCGTAACCGAAATTTCCAGTAAGATAGACAAAGGTAACCTAGATTTACGTCTGACTGGTCTACCCGTAATCTACGAGGATTTTAACAAAGTTAGCCAACACGACCTAGAGCAAGCCGAAATGTTTACCTTCCCCCTAGCCTTGCTGATTCTATTGCTCGTCTTCCATACTGTTGTGGCTGCCGCCATGCCTTTGATGATGGCAATGGTCAGCGTGACGATTACGCTAGGAGCGGTCTATTTTGTCGGGCAGATCACCGATCTTTCGATTTTCGTGCTAAATATCTCTACTATGCTAGGTTTAGGCATGGGCATTGACTACTCCCTCTTTATCGTTAGCCGTTTCCGCGAGGAACTCTACCGACAAAACGGAGATGTCCAAAAAGCGATTGTAATTGCCATCGGCACTTCCGGTAAAGCCATCTTCTTCAGTGGCCTGACCGTTATGATTGGTCTGGCAAGCTTGCTCTTGTTTGAGATTTCGATGTTGCGTAGCATAGGAGTGGGCGGTTTGCTCGTAGTTGGTCTAAGTGTACTAGCCGCCTTGACCCTCCTACCCGCCGTGCTGGTAGTGTTGGGCAAAAAGATTAATGCTTGGAAAATACCGGGCCTCAAGCCACTAGAGGAAAAATTAGCCAAACAAGAGACCGCGACTGGCTTCTGGTATACTCTAGCCGTAAAAGTCTCAAAGCAGCCAATTTTGGTGGGGTTAGTGGTCTTGGCTTTTCTCTTCGTGGTGGGTTCGCCAGCCTTTCACATGCGCTTTGGCGAGCCGAGTTATCAAGTTTTACCAGAACGGGAACCAAGCCGCCAAGGTGCCGAAATCCTCGACAAACATTTCCCTTCCTACGGTAAAGAGAGCGATGTCTACCTTTTGTTAAAGACCCGCGAAGGCCAGAAGATAACCGATCAGGTCAACAGCGCGGCCCTCTATGACTACGCTACGGCAGTAAAGGCCAAATTCCCCCAAGTGCAGCAAGTCTTGGCAGGTGGGCAAGATTTATTGGCCTTCCCCAAAGCTCAGGTTCAAGCTATGCTTACTACTTATGGCAGTAATCCAGCCCTACTCACTCCCCAAATTCAAGCCTATCTGAGTCAAGTGGTCAATGAGGATACCGCCTCCCTCAAACTTTTGACCACGATTGAGTATAGTAGCCAAGGTGCCACCGATTTTATCAATGCTTTGAGAGCGTTCCAGCCCGGCAACCTGGCGGTTATGGTAGGCGGCGAGCAAGCGGGGCTGGTAGATTTTATGAATGTACTCTACGCCGATTTTCCCTTAGCTATCGTATTGGTGGTAGTTATCACCTACCTAACCTTGTTTGTAATGTTCCAATCGGTCTTATTGCCGCTCAAAGCGGTGGTGATGACGGCATTATCCCTCTCAGCCAGCTATGGCTCAATCGTCTGGATCTTCCAAGATGGCAACCTAGCGGAATTGTTTGGAACGCAAGGGCTGGGCTTTGTCGAAGCTACCCTGCCCATCCTTTTATTCAGTATCCTCTTTGGTCTCTCGATGGATTACGAGGTCTTTATGCTGAGCCGAATCAAAGAACACTACGACGAGACTGGCGATAGCCGCAAGAGCGTGGCGATTGGCTTGCAACGTACTGGTGGCCTGATTACCAGTGCGGCAGTGGTTATGGTAGTGGTGGCCGGAGCCTTCGGTACGGCTGATATTATCATCATCAAAGCGGTGGGTATTGGGATGGCCCTCGCGGTTTTGCTCGATGCTACTATCGTTCGGGCTTTGCTAGTTCCGGCTACAATGGAATTGTTGGGTAAAGTCATCTGGTGGGCACCCAGTTTTGTCCGGCGAATGTTACCGAAAGTATCGGCCCATTAACTTGCCTTATTAGGGAAAATCAATTGGCTTAGCAAGTTGCCCTACCTTATTGGGGAGGGCGGCTGCGTTAGGTCAGTTGATTTTCCCTCCTTTGCCCTAACACCGAACTAATTTGATAAATCTCTTCAATCCAGTTATGCTTATAGCAGGGTAAACGCTGCTACTAGAGACGTTCCACTAATGAATCTACTTTTAATTTTAAACCCAAATCTTCGAGATGTCCGCACCAATCTTCCTTATACACAATACACACCTAGCCCAACTTCCTACTCTGGATGCTGAATGTAATTCTTTCGGGCATTTGGTTAGTAACCCTAGCAATCTCTCTAAAAACAAAATAACTATAGCTTGCTAAAGAACCCTTCCGGGTCAAAGGCTTTGCGTGTCGTTTATTAATTACACTATCTCAAGGAGGAGAACTGTGACAAAAAAACTCTACGGAAACTTTGCGGCATTGGTAGTTTGTATGCTGTTGGCACTAATGTTGGTGGCTTGCGGCGACAGCACCGCTACCAGTACCAGTCCAGCCGCCACTACTGCTGCTGCCACTACCACTGCTGCTGCTACCAAAGCTACCACCGCTGCCGGGGCCACTACTGCTGCTGCCACCACCGCCGCTAGTACGACCTTGACAGCCGATGAACCAGTCTATAGCGGTGCAGATACCACCATTACTTTCTGGCAAACCCATAACGACGAGGAGACCCCGGTTATTAAGGGTCTGGTGGATCAATTCCAAGCCAAATATCCTAAGATTAAGGTTAAGATGGAGAATGTGCCTTTCGATGGAGCAAAGGACAAGTACAACGCTGCTGCTGGTTCCAACCAAGCCCCGGATGTCTTCCGCGCTGACATTGGCTGGTCGCCTTTCTTCGCCAGCCAAAGCTATCTGTTGGACATTACCAGCCGGGTGAAGGATCAGAGTAGCTTCTTGGACGCAGCTTTTGGTAGTAACGTCTACAACGGCAAGACTTACGGTCTCCCGCAAGTAACCGACGTGATAGCCGTTTACTACAACAAGGATCTCTTCACTGCTGCTGGTATCACCACCTTCCCCAAAACTACCACCGAATTGCAGGCGGCCCTGACCAAGCTTCAGGCCACCGGAGTAATCGCCTATTACCCGAACTACGACTCCTACTTTGTCCTACCTTGGGTCTATTCCTTTGGCGGTAGTTCGGTCACGGCTGACAAAACGGTAACGGTCAACGACCCTAAGACCGTCCAAGGTCTCCAATACTTGCTCGATCTGAAGAATAAGGACAAAGTTACACCCGCCGAGATTGACTTTAAGAATAACTACACCAACGCCCTCAACTCTTTCAAGGAGGGCAAGACTGCTATGATCCTCAATGGCCCTTGGGCTTCGGCAGAAATTATCAAGGGTTTGGGCAAAGATAAAATAGGCGTAGGTGTCATTCCAACTGGGCCAGATGGTAAGCAGGGTTCGAGCGTTGGTGGTCACAACTATGTGATCTATGCTGGTACCAAAAATGCCGATGCCTCTTATACTTTCATTCAGTGGATGACTTTACCTGCACAGCAACAAGTTCTAGCCGACAAACTGAACCTGATGCCTACCCGTAAGGCCGCTTACGACCTGCCCTCGGTAAAAGCCAACACCATCATCGCCGATTTTGGCAAACAATTGGCCGTCTCCCAAGCTCGCCCTAACATTCCTGAGAACAGCGACCTCTACAAACCACTCAGCGACGAAATTCAAGCGGCGGTACAAGGTTCCAAGACGGCACAGCAGGCTCTCGACGATGCGGCTAAAGCCTTCAAAGGTGTTCTTAAATAACAACCTTTATTTATAGTTATTGCTTCTAAACAAGGTTTCAGGAGCGGGTTCGTAGTTGAACTCGCTTCTAATTCTTGACCATTGCAACAGAGAAGCTGGTTTTCGGAGGATGTAACCGTGGCACAGAAACAAGCTATTGGAAGGCCAGTAAAGATAAAACCGGGAAACTTAAAGCGATTCTGGTCAGACCTCGTTCACAGTCGAACCGCTTACCTCTTCTTGGCCCCTACAGTCATCATCATGGCCGTACTAGTAGTGTGGCCCTTGCTTCAGGGTTTGCTCTTCGCCTTCACCAATGTTAGTTCTAAAAATATTGGTAATAAATATATTGGCGATAATTATATTGCCCCAACCTACAAATTTAGCGGACTGGATAATTTTTTCGATCCTGACACCGGGGTTCTCTCCACTGGTTCACCGTTCTGGGGAACCTTACGCCAAACCCTAGTTTGGGTAGCCGCGAACGTCATTCTCCACTTTGCGCTTGGCCTCGGTCTAGCCCTCGTGCTGAATCGCAAGTTTACCGGACGCTCGATCTATCGTGTTTTGCTGATGATCCCATGGGCGGTGCCGTCGTATATTTCGGCCCTCGGTTGGAGTTGGATTTTCAACCAAAATACGGGCCTAATCAACAATACCCTCCGCTCGATGGGTCTTTCTAATATTCCTTGGTCTACTGATGCGGTTTGGGCCACTATTGCGGTTATTATTGTCAACGTCTGGTTAGGGGTTCCCTTCTATATTGTAACTATGCTGGGCGGTATGCAAAGTATTCCAACCGATTTGTATGAGGCATCCTCGATAGATGGTGCTACTAAATGGCAAAACTTCTGGCAAGTTACGCTACCTCTGCTGCAGCCTGTAGTCCTAACCGCTACCCTGCTGGATGTTATCTGGACTTTCCAGAACTTTAACGTTATCTTCCTGACTACAGGCGGTGCCCCGGCAGGTCAAACTGATATTCTCGTTACCAAATCGTACCTCCTGTTCCAACAAGGTCGCTACGGTGAGAGTTCGGCCTATTCAGTTGTAATGTTACTAATGTTGCTGATTTTCAGCATCTTTTATACTCGCGCTTTGCGTAATCCACAGGAGGCAAGGTAATGGCTACTTCACAAGTAAAAGCTATCACAAAAATAAAACCGACGGTTAGCCGAGCCCAACGTCAAAAGTTCTGGGGTGATCTTGGATCACACGTCATCTTGCTCTTTGCCAGTTTTATCGCTCTCTTCCCTTGCTTCTGGATTGTGTCGGCCTCCTTCAAACCCAAAACCGAGATTGATTCCAGTCAACTTACCATCTTCCCAATAAATCCAACTACGAGCAACTATTCCTACGCCCTTTTCGAGAACCAAGACGCAATTTTTTGGAAATGGTTGACCAATAGCGTACTGGTCTCCGCTGGTACGGCCCTTGCCGGGGTCTTCTTTGCCTCCACCGCTGCTTACGCCTTTTCCCGTTTCAATTTTGTGGGCAAAAAAATCGGCTTGATGAGCTTTCTAGTAGTCCAGATGTTCCCTTTTGCTTTGCTGTTGCTGCCCATCTTCAACATCTTGAGTGGCTTGCGACTAGTCAACACCATTCCCGGCTTAGTGCTGGCCTATTGCACCACTGCCATCCCCTTCTGCGTCTGGATGATGAAAGGTTTCTTTGATACCATCCCCTACGAACTGGAAGAAGCGGCCCAGATAGATGGTCTAGGTAAAATAGGAACTTTCTGGCGCATCGCTATTCCCCTGTCGTTGCCCGGTCTCTCCGTCGTAACCTTCTTCAGCTTTATGACCGCTTGGAACGAATTTTTGTTGGCTCTCGTCCTAATGACTGGCAACGAGAACTATACTATTCCGGTTGGCTTACGTACCTTCGTGGATGCTTTCCGGGCCAACTGGGGTCCCTATTCAGCAGGTGCAACTCTAGTAACCATCCCGGTAGCCCTGCTCTTCCTCTGGGCGCAAAAATACTTGGTGGGTGGCTTGACTAGCGGTGGTGTTAAAGGCTAAAACTCACCAATTCTAGGGTGTATTAGCTAGAGTATAAAAATTATAAGCGGCGAGACTAATTTCGCTGATAAAACGAGGTGCAAGCGTCATATCATCTATATTATGTACCATTACGGTAATCGCTAGACGCTGACCATTGGGCAAAAAGACGAGGCCCGTATCGTTGTAGACCCCTGCAAGGTCGCCAGTTTTATTGGCTACCTTTGTATCGGGTGGTAAGAGGGCCGGAATGCGATCTTTTATATTTTGCCTGCTTAGCAGGTCAAGCATCGCTTGGTCATAACTAGGGCCAAGTAATTTCTGATTTGCCAAACGGCTGAGAAATTGGTCTAAATCTTCAGGAGTGGCATGGTAGTCATAGGAGTCGCTCAAGTCACTTTCTTTAAAGCCTAAGATATTTATAAGCGTTGGGAGGCGCGAAGTTTTAACTTTAAAGAGCAACATTAAACTAGCCGTGTTATTAGAATTGGTAATCATCGCATTGAGTAAATCACGGACGGGCAGGCTTTGTCCAAGCGGAATAATTAAACCACCATCCTCTTCGGCATCGGCGGCCTCCCCGGTGAGAACAATTGGGGTCTCTAGGCTATAATTATTCTGCGAAACATCATAGTAAACCGCGAGCATTACAAAGAGCTTATAAATACTGGCCGTCTCAAAATTTTTATGACCGTTGATAGAGACTTTGTCGCCACTATCCAGATTATGTACCACAATCCCAGATTCGACATTTGCCCCCAATTGCTTATTCCATTTTACCGTAACCCCTTTAACGGCCTCTTCAAGAGTGCGGGGGCCGGGAGTCCTAGTAGGTGGCATACTGGTGGGAGTGCCAAATTCTAAGGTTTTGGTAACAACTTGGCTAAGAGCCGAAGAAATCAGGCTCGACTTATTTGCCTCAGTTTTACCTGCAAAATTGAATCCATTAGACGTTAAAAAAGGAGATAAGACTAATAACCAAGCCAGAAAGAGTAGCAGACAACTACCCATGCCAATAGTAATTGATTTGGCAAGTCGCTGTTTGGTACGCCTGTGGTAGGAAGAGGTTAATTTTCTAGTAGAAGGTAATCGGGTCTTTCGTCTTTTGATAATGAAAACTTTCTATATTATCAAATACCATAACCAACATCTAGTTTCCAGCTTAATTTTAGCAGAAAGAGCTATTTTAGTCTACCATAAATCGAACTACGCCCCAATCCGTCCCTGTCGGAGGAATTTCCAATCCCGTTTGTTGGGCTACCATAAATCGAACTACGCCCCAATCCGTCCCTGTCGGAGGGATTTCCAATCCCGATTTTAGTCTACCATAAATCGAACTACGCCCCAATCCGCCCCTGTAGGAGGGATTTCCAATCCCGATTTTGGGCTACCATAAATCGAACTACGCCCCAATCCGCCCCTGTAGGAGGGATTTCCAATCC
>JACAUC010000250.1 GCA_013390945.1 Candidatus Chloroheliaceae bacterium | reverse complement strand
TACGCTATAGCGTAACAAGTGGCCTACTTAGAGAAATCATCAGGTTAGGTCAAAGTTGGCTTACTGCTAAAGCACATTTTGAAGATAAGTATATTAGCATAGTATCAAAATATTCTCATGAAGCTTGAAATTTTGGATTAGAAATCCCTCGTACCTTACCTTATTTGAAAACCATATTGATAGAGTTATGGTTCGATTTGCGCCAGCAAACCGTCCACCAGTTTGCCGCGCCCACTCAAACAATCATTCCAGGCAGTGACATATTCTTCTGGGCTGAGTTCGCCGGGTACAAGGATTAAAGTGCTACCTCGTTGAGTAATTTGGACTCCACAACACCTTAAACCGTGCAAAGCCCCGAAGATTTCTGGCTCGACCAAGCAAGAAGCACATTCCAAAAGCTGTTGCCAAAAGTGAGAATCGGTCACTAAATCTGGACGTGGATCACGGTCAGCCGTCCGGTCAGGTAAACGTTCCAACGCCCAATCAGCCGTCCGGTCAGCCGAAGACGAAGAGATCACCCCTTGGGTTGAATTGACCGTAGGAGGGAGTAATTCAGGTTCTCTAATCGGCGAGGGGCTTAAAATTTCTGGTGGGGCTGGTTCTAAAGATAATTTTCCGATCTGCCACGCTTCATTCACATCTTTGCAACCACCATAAGCCTCTACTGGCAAAAAACCTACTTTTTTACCCTTCAACTTGCTCACTCTGGCAAGCTCACGCCATGCTCGCTGACCAGTTTCATCATTATCAAGGGCAAAGACAAGGCTGGAGACATTCCGCGCCCAATCCCAACGCCAACCATTTACGCCAATGATAGCGATAGTGCGTGTTAGTCCGGCGGCTATCAAACTAAGTGCGTCAAAAACACCCTCGCAAATATAAAGTGGCTCATCTGCTTTAAACGCTAGATTGGTCAGTGCCATCGCGTTAAAATAACCTTTATCGCCGGGGAGATGGTCATGCCGCATCTCTTTGGGTACATCGTCTTTGGAGCCAACCGCCCGCCCATACAAGTTAATTATTCGTCCGTCCGGGTCAGTATGTGGCACGATTACCCTGCCATACTTCCAATCACGGGCAAAGTGCGCCCATTTTCCCGACGGTGCATAACCCACGCCATATTGCCGAGCCAAATCAAGCGGTATTTTTCGCTGATGTAAATAATCTTCACCTCTACTTCCAAGCAAGGCGGTCTGATAGCCCTGTAATAGTTCTGGCAGATCGTTGCGGGCAGGTTCAGGTCTTTTTTGTGACTGGCGTAAGAGTGGGGTTGGTACAGGTCGAGCAGTAGGCTGGTTTGAAATAGAAGATTTTGTGATCGGATTAGAGGTTTCGGATCTGACTTGGCGTGTGCTAGGTAAACCTGCCAAGTCAGCACGTCCAGTCGAGTGTCCAGCCGAACGTCCAGCCGAACGTCCAGCCGAAGCTTTAACATTTTGAGGACTATGATCGGTGCGCCACTTTTCGCGAGCATCCTCGGTATAGCCCCAAGCACCACAGGCAAAACATTCAAAACGCCCAGTAATTAGATTTACCCGTAGGCTACGCTGGTGATCGGAACCATGGTAAGGACAAAGAGCGCGGAGGCTATTCCCGCCTCCAGTTCGGACGGGATGACAACTATTCAACTCAATTTGGGTTAGAGTCAAATTTTCGTTACTTCCTCTGGCAAAGGAAACCATACTACATCAACGCCTCCTCCCGTAACTCTCCCAAGTCAGGCCGAAAAATCAGCGGGACAGAGCCAGTATCACCGAAACGGTTTTTAGCCAACACCAAATCAACCGCCCTAGCAGGCGGAGTAGACGGACGCTTCTCACTAAGTCGCAAAAACATTACTACATCTGCCGAATACTCTAAATCGCCGCTCTCCTTCAAAGAATCGAGGTTAGCACTGCCGCCGCCTTTACCATAGTCACCGCTAGAGCGGTTTTGAGAACTGATCGCCAAGACCGGGCTTTTCAAGCGGTTCGCCATATCACGCAATTCCCCAGCCAAAGCACTTACGTTGTACCGCATCTGGTCATAGCCAACGGTATGAGAAGCTCGTTGAAGATAATCAAAGATAACAAGGCAACGGTCAGCCTTGTGACGAGCCAATGCCTGAAAAGCCTTACCCCGCACCTGAGCGATAGTCAAACGCGAGGTGCCTTCAATAATTGCCACACGAGAAAGAATTGGTTCTAACCTGTCTGCCGCTCGAATCAAAGGTGTTAGATCAACAATGCCTCTTTCTATAGAACTAGAAGGAACACGAGCAGTAGCACAAATAGCTTTTAACGTTAGATTAGCAGGTGAATTTTCGTAGGTAACAAAGATCACTGGCACTAGCGAAATTGCTGCGGCTATAGCAATCTGAAGGCTTAAAGTAGTCTTACCAGCCCCCGGCGCACCAGCTAAAATGTATAAGCCTGCCGCCAAACCGTTGAGATAATTATCAAGTTTGGTTATGCCAGTTGTAACGCCTAAGATTGAGCTACCGCTTTCTTGAAATGCCTGCCTACGGGTCTCTGCTTCACCCATAACATCTTTCATTAGGCTATTGGCCCATAACAATTTGCCAATCTGTGTCTCCCTAATAGCAACTTGGATACGGGCTGTTTCCTCTTCAAGCATACTAGTTAACTCTGAAGCCGGTATCGTGCCATAGAGACCCTCTGAGAGGCGTTCCTGAGCCTGCGCCAACAACCGACGCTGATATAAGTCAGCCAATTTCAGAGCTAATTTGCTTGGATTGTCAGCGATCCCGTCTTTGCTTTCTGGCGAGGACGAGTTAAGCCACTCTTCAGGTATCTTGGGTTGCTTTTCAGCCTCAATAGCGGCAGATAGGGCTTGCCATGTCTCTGGTTCACAGACAAATACGCCCAGTGACAAATCATCTAACAATTCCCAATAGAGATCGGGTTGCTGAGATATGGCAACCAACAAAGCTCTTTCTGCCTGTTCATCAATGAAATCGTCAGCTAAACTGAATGTTTTCAAGGTATCGTACCCTCCTTTTTACCCGGCATAACCCTTATCCGGGCGCAACAGAATTATAATTGACGCACAGGTTGCATTAAGCAATCCTGTGCGTATCTAAGTATCTAAGTATCTAGAGGAGTTAACACGACTCGTTTAGGGCTTTGCAAAGGGGTAAAACGCCTGTCAAAAAGTTAACATTGTCTCAAGTAGCGGAGGTTTTGGTCTCAAGTAGCGGAGGTATTAGTCTCAAGTAGCGGAGGTATTTTTTGCAACGTACCCAAATTGAGGTTATTTGAGGTAGGATCTCATTAAAATAAGGCTTTGCAAAGCCTTAAAAGGCTGGTCTCAAGTAGCGGAGGTATTTAAAGTTAACGTGGCAGGGATTTACCACCTAAAAATACCTCTATAAAAATTAAGGCTTTGCAAAGCCCTAAAAGGTTGGTCGTAGACTGGTCGTAGACTGGTCGTAGACTGGTCGTAGACTGGTCTCAAGTAGCGGAGGTATTAAAAGTTAAAGTGGCTATCAGCCGGGAAATTAGACTAATCAGGTTGAAAACTTGGCTGTAAACTGGTCGTAGACTGGTCGTAGACTGGTCTCAAGTAGCGGAGGTATTTAAAGTTAAAGTGGCTCGGGTAGGTCTATACAAGTTACGCCCTCACCAACCGATTGGACAGTTTTAGCCCACCACTTATTTAGTTTTAGGGTTAACTCTTTGGAAGGTTTGCGTTTTCCCATTTCTATTTGTGATAGATAGGTTCTTGAAATATCAAGGTGTTTTGCCAGATCTTCCTGTGACCAAGCCCATTCTATGCGAGCTTGCCGAATGGCTGAACCATCCAGTGTCCCATCCATTCTAGTTGTAGCAGATTCTTGGGATTTGGGACGACCTCGCTTCAGTTTTGCTACTTCGGTTGACCCTTCGGTTGACCGTTCAACCGAAGGTTCGACTGGTCGTACTTTAGGACGTGTCAGTTGTTCATTGTTCGTCATAGATGTTGATAAGAGATTCTCGGCGAAGCTGATTTTAATGCTACTTGCCAGCCATTTCTCTACCCAACCCTTGCCACGATCCGAATCACCCGGCCCATAACCTAGCGGCCACGTCACATCGCTGAAGACACCAATTTCTTTCAACTTCAGTATTGCTTCGTCAAAGCGGTCTCTAGTGCGCGGTGCCCAATTTTTATCGCGATTTTCCAGTGTGACTAACTCCCCTACGTCTTCCAAGAGATTGCCAATTTTCAGTTCAAGCGTACTTGTAGTGCGTATGGCATAAAGCAGGAGCATCAAGCGTTGGCCGAGTTTTTTAGCAAGTACTTCTGAACTGCGTACTTCGCGATGGTCTAATTCTATGATAGCGTGAGCTATACGGCCCATCCAGACCCGCCCTTGGGCATTTAGCCACCAATAGGCCCATTGTCCGGCTCGCACCAGCCAACTCAACTCTATTTGCTCGATCTCTCCTTTCTTTCCATCTTTGGGTATATAATTCTGATATACCTCTACCTTCACAATATCGAAAAACCGATCACCCTCCCAAGAGACTCCTTTACTTTCCCAACGTTTGGTGGTTGGATCTGAAGCGGGGAATTTTTCTACGTCGAAATAGAGGCTGCGTAGTTTCTCCATCTCATCATGTACTCGTTTTCGTAGTTCTTGGCGGTCTGTTCCCCAACGTTGAATACCCTTATAGCTTAGAATGGCATCGGAGGTGATGCGGACACTTTCTAGCATCGGGTGTTTGGGTTTATCTCCGGTACTTGGTTCACAGAGTTGGGCCAGCACTGCTAAGACTACATCTGAGGTAAAGACATTTAGGCTCTCTACAAACTCCCATAGACTCTCATTAGTCAGTAAGGGGTCAGTGTGGTGGTTGGTGGGGTTGGGATAGACGATGATACGTCCGCCTTTGCTGCCGCGATGCTGGTAAATTGGCCTGTCGTTTTCGCTATCGCTCCAGCCGTTTTGTAAAATTCGAGCATTTTTACCGCCCTTAAAAATTGCTTCTATACCTGCTGCGATTAAGGGATTGTTGGGCATCTCCCCATATCCATTTAGGAAGGCGTTTGGCACTTGCCGGACTATTGCTTTGCCCGGCCCTAACTTTTCAAGGCTTTGGGTAATGTCCGATGCGGCTTGATACATTTTGCAAAAGCCGTCTACAACTTGTAGCAGGGTCTCTTTGAGGTTTACATCAATTTGCACGTATTTATCAATTGTGCGGAGCTTTTCTAGGTGGCTGTTTATTGTCTCTACCTCTAGCAAAGATAACTCTTCGGCAAATTCTACCAGCTTAGTCCTTTGCTCTTCCAGCGGTAAGGTTTGCATCTCTTGTATGAGTATTTTCAAGCTTTCGATAAACTGGTCAGGCCCCAGAAATTCCATACTTAATTGTTGCCCCACTTCTGAAGTTTTATCTTCTTTGCCTTTGTTGGATTTGGATCGTGGCATCTTTTTTGTACCTCAATGAGTTTTTACACAACATTACTGCTTGATTATATATTATATATCAAAATTGGATTCTGTGGTTATTAACGTTTTCTCAATCCCATTTTCCCCGCTCTTGAGAGATGACCCGTATCTCGTTGGATATGGCTCCGCCCATTGATTTTCCCCTACCCCCCATCTTCGATTCTATGTTACAATATTCAAGGGTAGCCCGTGCTATCATTCTCTGGCTACTCCTTCGTTATCGTCAAACTCCATCGCTTAGTTTTAACAGGCGGGCAAAGATGACAAATCTTGATTCAGCTAATTCTGATAATATCACCCTTCCTAAGAACGAATACCATCAGTGCAGCCAAAAAATGCTGCGATGTGCCGCAATGTCTGATAGAGGTCGGCGCGAATCGGTGCTGACTCGACTACCCTCTAATATCACCACTCGTATCAGTGAAGGTAACACGTCCTCCGTACACGTCTTCAATATCGTGCAAAGTTGCTCCCAATTTTTTGGCGGCATAGATCAACTGGTTATTGCCCTCTATGAGGTGGAAGGTGATACCAAAGAGTGGTTCGAGTTGGAGAATTATTTGCGCCCCTTCGCTCTCAATCGGCAGGTAATACCCACCGCGATTTTAGAATCTTCTCAACCCCCTTTGCGTCCACCAGAGCAACCACAAGGCCATACCAACACTGGTTCTGGCCCTCAATTTAACATTGGTAGCCAACAGGCAGGCCGCGATATTAATCAGGGCAATACCATAAACGCCCAAGGTTCACAGGGTTTTATTAATCAACCTTCCGGCCCCATTACTCAGCACTTCGGCGCACCCCCCACCGTCTATAACGCGCCCGTACACATCAATAACACTTATAATCAACCAAAAGGAGATGTTAACTTGAGCGGAGATACTTTTAACATGACTGGTAACTTCCAAGGTGCTATCTTGAACATCAAAAGCACTTTGAACCATACCATCCAAAGTATTGGTGCTATCCCCAACGCCCAGCCTTCGGATAAAGAGCAATTGACCGCACTTATCACTCAACTAAACGAATTGTTACAGCAAGTACCGTCTGATAAATCGGCGGAAGCCCAGAAAGTTGCCAAGAGAGCCGATGAACTGGTGATAGAGGTCACGGCTAAAGAGCTTGACGCGGAGGTCGTAGAATCCAAAGGTAATCTTTTGCTAAAAGCGGCGCAAAATATTGGCGGTGCGCTACCTGCGGTACTTCCGGTTGTCCAGCAGATTATCACCTTTATTGGCAAGTTCCTTTAGTTTTTAGTTGGCGGCTTCAATAAGATCGGTCAGGAGTGGGGTGACTATAACATGTCGGATGAAACGCAGGAAAAAGCTTCTAGTGGAGACACTTATAACCTACCAGGTGATTTTCGCGACAGTACAATCAATATCAAATCACCTATCACCAACATAATCCCTCGCCAGCGCACCTGCCCCACTCCACCACCTGCGCCCGATCATTTCGGCGGCAGGGATGTGCCCCTAGCCGATTTGAAGCAACGGCTCAAAGATGGAAAGTTTACGGCAATTACGGCGGTGCATGGGTTGGGCGGCATTGGCAAGACTACCCTAGCAAAAAAGCTGGCGAACGACCTCTTTTATGACGAACAAACCTTCCGCGCCGTCCTCTGGGCCGATCTGACTCGCAACCCTGACCCGCTTAGCCTCCTGATAAGTTGGGCCAATTATGCTGACCCTGCCTTTGTGCCGGGTGATAAACCCTTGCACCAAGTGGCCTTGCAAGTGAAATCCCTCTTGGAAAGCGTTATTGGGGAGCAGTGCCAAACTTGCCCCTCTCATCGGGTGCTGGTAGTGCTGGATGACGTTTGGGAGAGCGGCAAAGAGGCGGTGCGGTTGCTCCGGTCGGCCTGTCCCAATGGTTCCACGCTCTTGTTGACTACCCGCAACGAGGGTTTAGGCTATGATTTGGGGGCAAATATGACCAGTTTAGACCGCCTAACCAAAGCCGAGGGAATTGAACTATTGCAAGAATACTTGCCTGATGCTGAACCTGAATTGCTGGGCAAGTTGAGCGAGGTGTTGGGCGGGCATCCTCTGGCCCTAACTTTGGCGGCAAGGCGGGTGCAAAAGAAGAAGGTCAACCGGGCTAGGGCTTTAGCCGAGCAGTTGGCGGAATACGAGCGGAAGTTGCCAGCTTTGACCAATTTCAACAGCTTGCAACTGGATCAGGGCCAAAGCCGGGAAGATAACCTTTCGTTGGTACTCTCCTACAGCTATGCCGAACTGGAAGAGGCGGAGCAGGCCCGTTTCAGGGCGTTGGGCGTATTGGTCTACGATCAGCCCTTTGACTTGGGGTTGCTAGGTGCTATCTGGAATTTATCTTCGGAGGACGAGGAAGGCGAGAACCGAGCGTTAATCGAGGGCTATTGCGAGGGGCTGTGCTTGCGGGGATTGTTGGAAGTCTACGAAGGAGTGAGCAGCGAGGATGGGAATAGTTGGTACAGGCAACACCCCCTCCTTCAAGCCTATGCCCGTGCCTTGCTTTTGCAGGATGCCGCCGAACATGGAACGGTGTTAGTCCGCTACCAAGAACAAGTGATTGAGATTGCCAATCAGTTCCAGAAATTGCAGCCAGAGGATTGGGGCCAACTAACCCCCTACCTACCCCACATTCACGCCATCGGGGATGGCTTGGTAGAGCAGACCGCCACATTGGAGACCCTAGAGGATGAAGCTTTAATCCGCCGCGCCCAATCCTTTGCCTATAAAGTTCTGAACTATTTAGAAAAAAGAAGAGAGGTAAAGCACCCCGACTGGATAGAAATGGGCCTGAAGGTTAGCCAAAGGTTAAAGGATAGCGGGAAAGAGGGTTCCTTTCTAGGTTATCTAGGTTCCTTCTATGACGCTAGAGGTGAAAAGAATGTAGCATTGGATTATTACCAGCAGGCTTTACAACTGAGAAGAGAAGCAGGAGACCAAAAAGGGGAGGCCACTTATCTTCACAATATGGGAGGGGTGTACTCCGCGATAGGGGAAAAGGTCAAAGCTTTAGAGTTTTATGAGATGGCTTTACCCCTAATGCGGGCGGTAGGAGATCGGGGCGGCGAAGCCACCACTCTTAACAATATGGGAGCGGTGTACGACGCGATAGGGGAAAAGGTCAAAGCTTTA
>JACAUC010000249.1 GCA_013390945.1 Candidatus Chloroheliaceae bacterium | reverse complement strand
TCAAATTTCCTAGGCCCACTTACTACTTCCACAATCTTTGTGGACTGTAAGCTAAAATGAGTAGCTGGATTCGCATTAACCGTATACGCTATCGCATTAGAAGTGCTAGTCGCATAAGTACTATCACCACTGTAGACCGCCGTGAAAGAATGACTACCCACAGCTAAGCCAGTCGCAACATAGGTTGCCACGCCACTATTTACCGTCACCGCGCCACCTAGCGCAGTACCATTATCTTTGAAAGTGACTGAACCTGTGGCCGCCACTGAGCTAACCGTAGCGGTTAACGTTACCGACTGACCAAGTAGGGAAGGCGAAGTTGGCGTAGCTACTAAACTCGTGGTGGTCGAAGTCAGAGCGGGATTGACCACCTGAGAGACTGCCGTAGAGGTGCTACCGCTAAAGAGGCTATCCCCACCATAGACCGCTGTAACCGAGTGAGTACCCACACTTAGAGCCGTAGTGCTGTAGGTAGCGGTTCCATTGGAGAGCGTACCTGTACCAAGTATAGTAGCACCGTCCTTGAAAGTAACAGTACCAGTGGCACCTGTACCCGCGACAGTGGCAGTAAAGATGACATTCTGCCCACTGGTGGAAGGATTGGGCGCACTACCCAAGGCGGTCGTGGTCGAAGTCAGAGCGGGATTGACCACCTGAGAGACTGCCGTAGAGGTGCTACCGCTAAAGAGGCTATCCCCACCATAGACCGCTGTAACCGAGTGAGTACCCACACTTAGAGCCGTAGTGCTGTAGGTAGCGGTTCCATTGGAGAGCGTACCTGTACCAAGTATAGTAGCACCGTCCTTGAAAGTAACAGTACCAGTGGCACCTGTACCCGCGACAGTGGCGGTAAAGATAACATTCTGCCCACTAGTGGAAGGATTGGGCGCACTACCCAAGGCGGTCGTGGTTGAAGTCAGAGCGGTATTGACCACCTGAGAGACTACCGTAGAAGTGCTACCGCTAAAGAGGTTATCCCCACTATAGACCGCTGTAACCGAGTGAGTACCCACACTTAGAGCCGTAGTGCTGTAGGTAGCGGTTCCATTGGAGAGCGTACCTGTACCAAGTGTAGTATTACCGTCATTGAAAGTAACAATACCAGTGGCAGTTACGTCCGAGACAGTGGCGGTAAAGGTGACATTCTGCCCATTAGTGGAAGGATTGGGCACACTACCTAAGGTAGTCGTGGTTGCCGTCGCTGCGGTTGAGCCTGCGTTGCAGACACCGTTGGCCTGAAAAATATTTAAGTTATCCACGAAGACGGTTGAGTCCAAAGCGTGGTCGGCTTGGTCAAAAATTGAGAGGTAAATCGAATGTGCGCCCGATGTAATAGGAGTGGTGGCCTTCAAAAGTGTCGTAGCACCCCCATAAACTGTTCCAGCGGCATTGCCCGCAGTTAGGCTAGTCGCGCCAGCAGCATTGATGCTGATTACGTTGCCACCAGGATCGAAGGCAAAATTGTTGGCCGCCGTAATAGTACTACCAGAGGTTGTCCAGTTCGAGGTATCCAACTCAGCAATAAAAGCATCATTGAAGTTGCTACCGACATATTGGGGATACTCATCTGACAAGAACTTGAAGTCGAACGAAAGGCAGTTAGCATTAACTGGCACATTCAAGTCAATTTTGAGAATAGTTACGTCATAATCACTATTGCCGCGTATATTCCCGCCACCAGTGTTAATATCAGCCAAGACGGATTGGGCTTGGGTGACAAGAGTAGCATCACCGTTAGTCAGAATAGCATAGGTTGTGCCGTTAGTGGGAAACCCGGCTAGAGGAGTGTCGGAGACCGCATTTGGCGTTCCTGTTACAGTCACAAAGCTGGCCCCGGTAACAAAGGCGGGGTTCGAGGTGAGGGCGGCGGCAAGGTCTGTCGCTACCGTAGTAGGGGCAATAACCGCCAAGACCGTACTCAAAGTAAAAGAGTAGATCAGCATAACGCTCAGACCTACTACCGGCCAAGCCAAGCGGGAACGCCGCCGGGCAAAAAATCTTGCTCTCATAATCAATTCCTTCCTACATTCACTATGGTGGTGTCCAGTATTACCATAAAGAGGCCCAGCGAAGCCGTTAGAGCAATGGCATATTTCGTGGGAGTTTTCACAGGATTAATCTCCTTCTTGTTTTATTGGTTTCAAATTCTGATTTCTAAAAAATATTATTAACTGATTGAACGGTTAACTATACGGACAAAAAAACTAAGGTAAAAACCATCGAACCAAAGGGTTCTTGAATTTTAATTATTATTTACATTATTAATTGAAACCAATAGTCATATCTGACTATAAATGAATCTTAATCTTACTAGAGAGAGAGTAAAAGCCTATTCGCCATCCGATTTCGGAGGGCTAAACCCTGACTTTTGAACTCACTAGTCACTACTACAAACACTCTTACATTATACAGTACGAGACTTATGAATACAAGTACTTGATTGTGAAAATTTTATTAAATTCACTTCTTTATGTATTACACAGCTCTTTGGATAAATAGGGTGATTCAAACCAAACTTTAGGCCCGAAAATAGAAGAATAGCCCACCTGCTAAGGGTGGGCTACTCTTCTAGGTAACTTTACCTAAAGGGCATGTGCTGGGGAGGGCTGCAACCCTCCCTACCGCCGCTACTCTCGCAGAAGCGGTAAGCGGGCTAAAATTAGTCACGGCCAGCCGAAGGTCAGTTTAAGACGAGCATAAAACTTCCCTTCCTTAATGTGAAACTCAATCAAGTGCCGCGTTGCCAACGTCTTCAAGATCGGCTCAAGCTCAAAATCAGCTAGGCCAAACTTCATCCAGAGCCGATTCGGATCGAGTAGCGTCCAGAGCGGCTTGCCCAACGACCAACGCAATTCATAAACAATGTAGAGATAAACTTGAACCTCGGCCAAATCCAAAGTACCCAAATCATCCTCAAAAAAATCACCCGGAACCGTTACCACTCTACTTACCATTGTCCCACCTCTATCCTATTAATCCTCTTTTCATGTTGCCAATAAGCCTCTCGCTCCATTCGCACAAGGGTACAAAGCCTGCCAGTCTAATAAGCTAGGGGTTAGGAAAAAGCACCCATTTAATTGTGGGCTGCACTTAAACACAACAACATACCAACATAACACTACAACAATATTTACCAAAGTTAGCTACTCTTTTATACTAATTCTATTGTAACAGCTCTATTTTAAAGTCAAGGGGGGGTAGTAAATTTTATAGTACCTTAGTACTACAAAATCGTATCATATTTTTCTATGATTTCGATAGATATATCTTATAGCCCTCTAATCCCCTCCAAACAAGGCCAAACTACAACCGCCAGCGGGTCTTTCGCAAATTAGGTAAAAGTTGAACCTAAGTTAGCGGCTTATACTGAAGTACTATCTAACAAAATAGTACTTTTTCCCTCCTAAGTACTATTTTTATTTATTCCCATTTATTTTATATTTTAATTAATGGAAAAGTAAATGGGTAGTATTAACAACTCTTAATTAAATTATTAGAGTATTAAAAATTTATCATAAGAGTTGTTAGTAGACAGAAGTAGCTAAGTCTAGCAAGGACAGATACCATGAAAATTAATAAAGATTTCACTAAAATAGAACCCCTAACGCGGCAGAGACCACATGGTCCTTCTAGTTGGTCTTGGATGCTATTAATCGTAATGCTACTCAATTTAAGTCTAAGCTTGGTGGTAATTGAACCTGCCGTAGTCTCTGCTCAAACCGAGGAACGCGGTCTTGGAGGAATGACTCCTGACCCTTCACGCAGTGCTAAGCGACCAGCACTAGCCACCTCAATTCGTTCTAACCTACCAACTACAGTAGACTATACCCCTTTCTTACCGCCGATTGGGAATCAAGGAGCGCAAAATAGTTGTGCTGCTTGGGCTACGGCTTATTACTACAAAACTTTTCAGGAAGGGAAAAAATTTAATTGGACCGTTAATAGTACCAACCATCAATTCAGCCCGGCTTTCATCTATAACCAAGTTCAATTAGCCACAGGAAGAAAAAATCAAGGGATGTTTGCCTCGGAAGCGATTAGCCTGATGCTTAGCCAAGGAGCCGATACTTTAGCCAGTTTTCCTTATAATTCTTCCAACTATACTACCCAACCCAACGCTACTCAATTGGCTAATGCCGCCAACTACAAAGCGGCCACTAGTATTCCACTCTGGTACAACAATGACTCGATAGATGTCTTGCGCCAGTACCTCGCTAACGGTGATCTCTTTGTGCTGGATATTCCAGTTTATGCCCAATTCTGGAATGCTTGGTCTGTCAACTCTGATTATATTGTAACTAGTAATGCTGGCACACTTATAGGTTATCATGAGATTGTAGTAGTAGGCTATGATGATGCTAAAGCGGCTTTTAGAATAGCCAATTCATGGGGTACTAGTTGGGGAAATGGCGGCTTTATCTGGTTGAGCTACAACTTTGTAAAGAGTTATGGGGTGATGGCGGATGGCATGACCAATCGCAACCAGCTAACTTTTAACACCTATCCTACGCTTTCTGGTAAGGTGATCTCCTTTAGCACTAACCGGGCGACTAATGCAGTGGTTAAGGTGAATGGCACTCTCGTAGCGACTAGTAGCACGGCCAATACTACTCATTCGCTTACCATAAGCGGCTTAGCACCGGGGAGTTACAATGCGACGGTGACAATAACGGATCTAAATGGCGAATTTACCAGTGCCAGTCTCAGCATTAATACCGCCTTTACCGTCGGACAAGGCTCGGTCTGTTCACAGAACTTTGTAGAGGCTTACAACCGCAAAGGTGCTACTACCCTCGGCCAGCCTAATGACTTGGTTAAACAGTGGGGTAGTAGCGGAGTCTACTGGCAACCGTTTAGTGGTGGAACCGCAGGAGAGGTAAAGATCTTTCATCATCAGACCGCTGGAGGCACCACACCCTGCAATATGCGAGCTTTTGAAGTTCAAGACGAAATTTTGGAGCATTACACTAATCTAGGTGGGCCTACATCTTACTTGGGCGCACCTACCAGCGATCAGTTAGCCACCTCGCAGAGTAATTTTGTAGGCGGTTATATTAGCTGGAATGGAAGCACTCACGATTACGCTTGGCCCACCACCTTTTCCGGCTGGAAAGTGCAATATTTTAGCAATGCCAACTTGCAGAGTGGCCCTAGCCTTGTCAAGGATGAGGTTAGTACCGCTTCTAACAGCCTTGATTTTAGTTATAATTGGACAAATTGGCAAGCCGCGCTACCTCAAGGACTAAGCTTTATCAATAATTGGTCGGTCAGCTTGGAACGTACCTACACCTTTGCGGCGGGCAACTATAAATTTTCGTTCTGCGGTGATGCTGGAGTAAAGCTTTACCTCAACCATGCCTTAATTATAGATCAATCCCAGTTACAGAGTCTTAACTGCTATGAAACTAGCCAGACTTACACTACTCTTACCCAAGTTCCGGTCAAACTAGAGTATTATCGAAATAGCGTCGGACAAACACTCTCTTTCACCGTTACCATACCGGGAACTTCTTCTGCTATAAATGTAACTAAATCTAATGATGATAATCAGATTGGTTCACTCTCCTACGCCCTTAATCTGGCCCAAGAGGGTCAAATTATTACCATTGATAGTTCGATCACCAAAATAACCTTAAATGGTAGTTTAACGCTAAAACCTGGCGTGATTCTTCAGGGTCGCTGTAATGCCGGAAAGCCAGAAGTCACCCTTGAAGGCTATGGCCTATCAGGATTAATAGATAGTGTGGTATTAAATGGTCGCAATAACCTTTCTGGGATAAAAATTGCGAAACTCAGTGGTAAGCAACTGAAAGTTAAAGGCAGCGGTAATAAACTCTCCTGTGTAGTAGTAGCCCAATAGCTAAAGAACCAGACTCCCCCACTCTCCAAAAGTAGGGGTTTATTGAATAAACCCACCTTAAGCTGGCCGCAAATTGGTTTCAGCTTGGGCGTATGCAATACACCCCTACCCCGAAATTCCTAGATGATAGGGTCTACCCTTGTTATTGGAGAGTACAACGTACTCCTCCCTTATTGCGAAGATATACAAAATACCTAACCGAGAATAGTCACCAAAACTCAATGATTCTGTAATGATTCTGTAAGGCTCCCCGTAACAATAAGATGTTTTAATTAAATCTAAAGAAACGTTAAGAAAGCAACGTTAAGAAACGTTAAGAAAATCCAAGAACTTCTAAATTAAATTTATCACAAGGTTTTAAAGGGGTCTGTCAATGTTAAACAATATCTGTTGGTCGAACCAGCTTACCTGCTTTTGGCGATACTGGTCGCACCTCTCTTAGCCCTGACCGATTCAAGGTATTAAGGGTAATTTTCGCGTTTTCATTCATGTCTAATAAGGTCTGTTTAGCCAAATTATTTTCATTGGGGCTCTTGCTTTTCATACGCGCAGTTTCGGACGATAGCGTATCCCCTATATGGAAAGTTTAGTTCACGAAGGAATAAAGTAGAGTATGTACCATCGGTTAGCTATAAGTCCGAAAATTTTGGGACCTAGCCTAAAAATTCTGTTTTTGATGGCCTGCGCTCTTTACGTGGGTCTAATGGCCTTGCCGGGGTTAACAAATCAAGCCTCGGCTGCCGCCCTTGTTGCTTCTAACACTACCAATGCCCTAAATGGGATCAGTTGCCCCACGACTGGTGCCACGGGCGTATGTGTCTCCGTCGGTGGCACGGTAGGTGTCACTAGCACTATCCAAACCAGTGCTAACGGTGGTAGCACTTGGATAACCTCTACCACCCCTCTAACCGCCACTAATACCCTAAATGCGGTTAGTTGCCTCTCCGCCACCCAATGCGTCGCGGTAGGCAATGGGGGTATTATCTTAAATGGCGCATTTGCCGCCGGGGTTTGGACTTGGACAAACTCTGCCTCCGGTACTTCCAGTAATCTGACCGGGATAAGTTGTTTCGCCGCTGGCACCCGGTGCTTAGTATCAGGCAATGGTGGCACAATCTTAGGTGGCACATACACCGCTCCCAATTGGGCTTGGCTCGTCTCTAACTCCGCCCCGGCCAATACCAATAAGCTAAATGGGATAAGTTGTCCCGCTAATAACCGATGTGTGACGGTAGGTATCACTGGCACTATCCTAACTGGCTCAAGAGCAGGAGGTACTAGTAGTTGGACTTGGACTGCCGCCGCCTCTGGCACTAATGCTATAAATGGGATAAGCTGTTTCTCTACTGCCGCATGTGTGGCGGTAGGCAACAATGGTACTGTTCTAAACGGCACAAGTGCAAATGGTGGCACTACTTGGACTTGGACGGCCTCTACCTCTGGAACCAATGCCCTAATCGGGGTGAGTTGTACCTCTGCTACCGCTTGTATGGCAATAGACAGCGCGGGCAATATCTTAAAAGGCACCTTAGCCGCCGGGGTTTGGACTTGGAATACCTTTCCCTCCGGCACTGCCAATACGCTGACCGGGGTAAGTTGCGCTCCTGCTGCTACCGCATGTGTAATAGTTGGTAGCAATGGCACTATTCTTGTTCAGGGCTTAGCTGCTTCTACCGCCGCGCTTACTTCTTCAACAGCTACTTCCAATTTTGGACAGAGTGTAACCTTTACCGCCACCGTCACAGCAGCGACAGCGGTTACCGGGACGGTAAGATTCCTAATTGATGGTGTTGCCCAAGCACCTGCCTCCACTGTCACCGGTACTGTGACTGGTGGAATCGCTACCCTAACGCTATCTAACATAGCGGTAGGTCCTCATACCATTTTAGCCCAATATCAAGGCAATGCTACTTATGCGGGCAGCACTAGTGCTGTGGTTAATCTGACGGTAAACGCCACTATCTCTCCTAGCACCACTACGGTCACGGGTTCAACCGCTACTTCTACCTACGGACAGAGCGTAGCCTTTACCGCTACTGTTACGGCAGGTGCTACCGGAACTGTCACCTTTACCGTAGACGGTGTGGCGCAAGCCACTGGGGTTACTTTAGCGGGTGGTAATGCTACTATAAGTACTAACTTAGGTGCTGGTCCACATACCGTTAGTGCTACTTACGGTGGTAATGCCAGCTATACTGGTAGCAGCAGTGGCAACGCCAACCTCACCGTAAATCCTGCCACTTTTACCGTAACCGCAAATAACCAGACTAGGGCTTATGGAGCAATTGATCCTGCCTTCACTTATGCTACGGTGGGTCTAGTCAATGGCGATACCCTCGCGGGCATGGGGGCTACGATTACCTGTGTCGCTACTGGTGTCACCGCTACTACGGCACCGGGCAACTACCCGATTACCTGTAGCATCACCGGGTTATCTGCCAACTATACCTTCAGCCCGGTAGCAGGCAACTTAGCGATAACCCAAGTCACTTCTACCACTACAGTCACGGGTTCAACCGCTACCTCTACCTACGGACAGAGCGTAACCTTTACCGCTACTGTTACAACGGGTGCTACCGGAACTGTCACCTTTACGGTAGACGGCGTGGCGCAAGCCACTGGGGTTACTTTAGCGGGAGGTAACGCTACTATAAGTATTAACTTAGGTGCTGGTCCACATACCGTTAGTGCTACTTACGGTGGTAATGCCAGCTATACTGGTAGC
>JACAUC010000025.1 GCA_013390945.1 Candidatus Chloroheliaceae bacterium | reverse complement strand
ACGGAGCCTTTTCCTACAGAGATGCTATGTCAAAGGACGGAGCCTTTTCCTACAGAGATGCTATGTCAAAGGACGGAGCCTTTTCCTACAGGTAGTTGAAGGTTGGGTTACAGTAGCTTTTCTAACTCTTGTAAGATCTCTCTGGCTTGCTCAGCCATTGTACTGGCCGGATCTCCAGTCATACTCAAATAAGCCTGCAAATCGTCATAGGCTGATCCCGCATCGTTGGTATCAATGTAAGTTAAGGCCCGATAGAAGCAGGCTTCGGCAGCGGTCTGTGGATCAGCTTTCATCGCCTCCGCAAAATCAGCCTGCGCTTCGGTATATTGCTCTAGCCGATAATAGGCCAAGCCTCGCGCAAGGTAGGGACCCGTGATAGCACCAACCGGGTGCAATTCAATGGCCCGGCTAGTATCTTCTACTGTCTTTTGATATTCCTCGCGCATAAACCAGACTCCGCCGCGCCGGAAATAGACTTCGGCATCGTGTGGTTCCAGTTCTATAGCCCGGCTATAAGCTTCTAGGGCTGCGTTGGTGTTGCCAAGTGCCTCATAGCAGAGGCCCAAGTTGAAGTAGGCTCCGGTCAAAGTGGGCTGATATTCTAGTGCTTGACGTAGGGACTTAATCGCCTGTTGGTAGTAGCCCAACTGCAAGAGGGCCACTCCTCGTCCGTTATAAGCTTCGGTTAAATGAGAGAGCGAGGGCTCCTCTTCTTGGTACAACCGGGCTAGGGCCATCTCAAAAAGAGAATGTGCCTCCTCCCATTTTTCGTTTAAGAGTGCTTGCTCAGCCTGCCGGATGAGCGCATCTAGTCCCTGATCTTCAGCTTGTGCCATATCAAAGCTTGCCCCTTTAGATGATTAATCCTTGTGCGGCCAGTAGTTCGGCATTGAGGATACTGGCTCCAGCAGCACCTCGAATGGTGTTGTGACCGATGAGCAGGAAGCGGTAGTCCAGAACTTTACACTTTTGTAAACGACCCACTACCGTTGCCATCGCATTTTCACTATCGCGGTCTAGTAAAACTTGGGGGCGATGGGCTTCGGTACGTAACACTACCGGATGCAATGGAGCGGAGGGTAGCTTGAGGCGCTGTGGCTCGGCTTCAAATTCGGTGAGAGCGGCGGCTACTTCCTCTATAGTTGCAGTACGGCCCAATTCTACCGCCACACTCTCAGTATGACCTTCACGCACTGCCACACGGGTACAGGTGGCACTGACGGCAAAGAGAGCCTCTTCAAAGCGTGGATCATTCTCTTCAAAGCGGCCCATGATTTTGAGCGGCTCCGACTCCACTTTTTCTTCTTCGTCAAAGCTGTGGGGCATTACATTATCAATTACGTCTAGGGAAGGAACGCCGGGGTAGCCTGCCCCACTGACCGCTTGCATAGTGGTGACAATTACCTTTTTAAGGCCAAAAGCATCCTGCAAAGGTTTTAGGGCCAAGACCAGATGAATGGTGGTACAGTTAGGGTTGGTGACAATAAAGCCGCGTTCCCAACCACGCCCTTTTTGTTGGTGCGCCAACATATTGCTGTGGTCAGGGTTAACCTCCGGTATCATCAGGGGTACGTCCGGGTCATAGCGATGGTTGCGCGAGTTGGAAAAGACTTTGTAACCAGCGGCAGCAAATTCTTCTTCTACTTCCCCGGCAATTTCGGCGGGTAAGGAAGTAAAGATTATATCGCAGTCCCACTCTGGCCCTGGTTTACCCTCTACCATTGTAATGTCGCGAGCATACTCTGGTACATCGGCACTCAAACGCCAACCCGCTGCCGCTCCATATGTCTTACCGACGGCCCGGCCACTGGCTCCTAGGGCCGTAACTTGAAACCAAGGATGCCCCTCTAAAAGTTGGACAAAACGTTGCCCAACTGCCCCGGTAGCACCTAACACTCCTACTTTGATGGGACGTGGCGGGGTATAACCTCGCTGGCTCTGTGAAAATGGAAATGGAGTCATTTTATTAAACCTTCCTTAATAATTTAATATAACAAACTGCGTAGACCCACATCGGGATTAGAAATTCGGCTGGTCGCCCTCCTACAGAGGGTTTATGGGATTAAAAATTTCCCGTCTTTTAAAATTAAGTCGCCATCTAGGGTGATAATGGCTTGCTGTACCACTAGATCCCAGTGTAATGCACTATTATTAACACCACCCAAGGCCCGGTTTTCGCCAAGAGCAAAGTGAGCCGTGCCAAGCATCTTTTCATCCAGCAACAAAAAACCCGTAACGCGGTCTACCGCCGGATTGAGGCCAATTCCAAACTCGCCTACGAAAGCGGCATCGCCGCCACCGTTTTCTACCGTGTCTCGAAAGAGTGCCAACCCTTGTTGGGCATGGAGGGCATAGACATGACCATCCTTAAATTCTAATTCCAAATCTCGTATTGGCTGACCCTGCCAGAAAGCCTGCCTGATATAGGCCCGTCCCTGTACACTCTGCTCTAGTGGGGCAAAACAGACTTCACCCGATGGCATATTCAGGTAAAGCTGTCCTGTGGTCAATTTTTCTTCTGGCCTAATTATTCCCGCGTCACACTCAATTGGTCGTCCCCCGATTTCCAAGTATAAATCTGTAAGCCCCACTTTATCCGTCAAGTGTAAGGACGTGCCACGTTCTAACCGCTCTCTTAGACGTTGTCCTTGACGGTCTATCGGAACATAGTCCGCCAACATTGCTCGCCAGAAGAGGTTATGCAGACTCGGCCAATCGCAACCCAAGGCCGCCGCCTGCTGGGGGGTGGGTACTTCGGTTCCTAGCCAGCGTCGGTTCCCATCGTAAATAATGGCACTGGGCTCCTCTTCGCTGCGGCGTAGTGCCCGCCACCGCACGGGTGAAAGTGCGGCAAAGCGATGAGGATCGGCTCGCTCAAAAAAAGTAGTGATTACCAAGTCTGATTCGGTTAGAGCAGCCATCAACTGTGGGCTGGGCCGAGTCAGGGTTTCCGTTAAAACCAAGGGATCCGCCAAAGCACTCCACAGTGCGGCATCGCTCCCTACCACGATAAAGGGCAAGGCTTCTAAGCGGCGACATTCCAACTCCAAGGCTTCGCAAAAATCGAGACTATCGGAGCGGCCCAGAATGGTCACTCGTTCGTGCGGTTGCACTCGCAAACACTCTCGCAGTAACCGCCCGGCTACTTGTTGGTAATTTACTTCTTCCAGTAAGCCAGAATCATCCATAATAAATTTAGCCCAGTCGTCGGTAATTAGCTCGTACAGCGTTAAACTCGTTGTGGGTACTATAATAGGCTAGGGCAGGACTGTCAAGGCAGAGGTTTTGACTCCTTGCTCTTTAGTTTTGTAGGATGGTGTTTTTTGCAACAACACATGGTTCGCATAATTACTCTTATGCGAACCATGTCCTAAAAACCATAAAGCAGTTACCTAGTTGAACCCTTAGCAGTTGGGTTATTACCCAAAATAAAGCGCAGGTTTTGACCATTAAGACTAGAAAGCACGATTTGATGCCGGGTATTCGGGCCGGAACTTTGATAGACAGGCTGGTGGCTTTCATCAAACACCGTAAGGTTAGCCGATTCGACTAGGTTAATACTCACCCCGATTTGTAATTGGCCTTTGCCATTAGTCGGGCGATAGACCAGCGAGACTCGGGCATTGTGGTGGCGGAATGGTCCAACCGTGTAAGTTTTGCCCGCTGCCAAAAGTGAGGCTGGTAAATCAGGTCGTAGGCTAAATTCCAGCTTTTCATCCTTGCTTGGCTCCTCCCGAAAACCAATAATGTAACGATATAACAAGAGTGTACCTAGGCAACCCCAACCGTAAACCTCTGCGCCGCCACCGCCAGATGGTGGATGGGCTTGAGGTGTCACTACTTGGGGCCAGTACTCGCGTCCTACACCGGGCAACCCCCCGGCTTCACCCTCAATTGCTTCAGGTCTACTATCCAACCAACGATAAACCCCCTCTAGCACAGCCCAGCTATGCCGGGCGGCTAAATCCAAGCGGCCTGCCTCAGAACAAGCCTCGATTAAGCAAAAAGCCGTTGAGGGCCACATCAGAGGATGGAAAACTTGGCCGTGTTTGGGTGGTTCGACCAATTTAGGGGCTAAAGTGGTGATTTGGCTTGGAGTAGCCACTCCACAAAGCAGGGGTGCAAGTTGCATGGTATCCATTACACTAGTAAAGGTATTTTTGGTGGTGTCAAAGTCGTGAAACCAGTTATTATGCCAAAGTTGTTGCATTAAGCTCTTATGGCGAAGGGCTTCAGTTTGCCATCTTGAACCATCTTGTCCCAATTCTTCCGCCCAATTTGCCAGCAATTCGCAGCTTTGGGCTAGTGCCGCCTGCAAATCCACCGGCCAAAGATGGGTAGTCAAAGCCCCTCCTCCGCTAGGGTCAGCCTTAATGCCAAAACGAGCCGAATTATCCTGACCTGCCTCCCAGCTACATTTATAAAAGGGTCGCCCTTGACTATCTTGGCGGTAAGCTAACCAGAAGTGGATGAAATTCTCTAGCAAGGGAAAAAGTTGACCCAACCAAGCTTTATCCCCGGTGCGAAGGTAGACCAGATTGATACAGTGGAAGGGAAAACACCATTCCGGGGCAGTGCCACAGGGGCTACCATCGAGAGCCACCATATTATAGGAGCCATCCTCACGGCTACAGGGTACATTCGGCTCTGGGGCATCGGCAAAAGTGCCGTAGAGTACCGCTTTAGCTGTCTCTGGGTCGGCATAGGAGAGGATCAGCATATCGAGAGCGGCTTCGGCTAACACGGTACGCGGCACTTGAAGTTGCATCGCATCCCAAGGATGTTTGTAGAGGCCCATCGGACGGCGCACCAGCATCCGCAGGGTCTCTAAGTCGTAGGTGGGACCACGCCGGAGATAGCCGGGCCAATCGCCTCCAAGTTTGGGAGTCTCTTCCCAGAAAGCCGTATCGTTAGCCTCGCGTTCCGCCAAGACCGCTTTAGCCTGTTCCCCTAAGTTTAGGAAATAGGGTTGCACCTTACGCACCGCTTGTATTTCAGTCTCGCCCCGCCCCATTAAGATCAAAAACTCAGTACTTTGTCCTGCCTCCAAAAGCAGATGTTGGGTAAGCGTCCCGATTAGATGAGCCGGGCGACTACCCTCCTCGGTGGTGCCATACATAGGACTCAACCGTCTAAATTCACGCAAAGGTTCCATCGGCAAGGGGTCTTGCCCCTTCAAAGTCTGCCTTGAAACTAGTTCGGCTTGCATCAGATGAAAAGTGGTACCCTCCTGAAAAACGCCGATAGTAGTACCCCAATGAGGGTAGCCAATTTGGTCAGGTAGGTCGGGGAAATGTTCGGCTCGATAGCCCGTACCAAAACCACCTTCTCGGCTAAGGTGATAGAGTTCGCTACCCCAAGTTAGGCTTTTGCTTAGGTCGTGCTTATAATCCAAGTGAGTACTAAAATAGACCGGAGTCTCCATCCGGGCTAAATTCTCAAAACGCAGCAAGCAGGTCAGCACATCCCCGGTAGCTTGATCGGCCAGAAAAAAACTGACCGTAACTTGTAGGTTTTCGGGAGTGTGGAAAACGTAGCGTAGCAGGTTTTTGGAGTGGTAATCGCAGTAGAGATCAATACCCGCCTTTTTGAAATCGTTGGTCTCCAGCAAGGATCGGCCACCGGATAACTGGAAGCCAAGTTGCAAGCCCGCCCGATAGATAAAAGTAGAGTTATAGGCTCCGGCAAAGCTAGGATAGTGCCAACCTACCCCTATCGCCGGGCAGGAACGTAAAACACCTCCCGGCCCAACTTTCCAACTATGGGCAGGATTATCTAAATAGCCGTGCGGGGTATAGTGATCTAAGGGAAACTCACTCATAATACATATTATGCTTGTCTGGTTTGGTAACAGGCTCCCCACAGAGGTAACAAAAAGTCTGAATGGTGCGAGCCAGTAAAATAACTTCAGCCCTACAGTTGAGGCATTGACAAAAATTGTGGGGGATACCTTCTTCAGCCTGCGCCGATTCTACAGGCAGTTCATTTAATAGCGTTGGATTGAATTTTAAAGAATTTTCGATTTCAACTGACATAGTGGTGGTCGCCTTTCTATTCCAAACCCCTAAATCTACTGGTAGAACTTGCGACTTTAACTATACTGCCAAAGGTTCAAATCTGCAATCTCTGGTCTTTTGACTTTGCTGTGTCAGACAACGTGTAGGAGGGTTGCTCCGATTAATAAGGCTCAGGCAGACACAGCTAATACTAGACTTAGGTCAGCCTGAGCGAGGGGGTGGGGACGGTGGTCTCTTTAACCTATTTGTAATTTAGCCGCTGTTTCTCCGTCCGGTCAATTTGAATTACGCGACCATCTTGGATGGTAAGCTGAACATAGCCAAATTTAATCTGCCGAACGGCTTGCAAGACTTGACCTAATAATTCTGCTTCCTCTTGGCTAACTTTAGCCTCGTTATTCTTTGAAAAATCTGTTTTTTCATTGGTCATCTTTACGGCTCTCCCTAAAAGTGTATTTGTTATCCCACCATCCGCCATCTTAACCTCCCTGATAGAAGAACGTTACTGTACTTGAGTTTATCGCTCAGATTTATCACCTATGCTAATATAACATCTTCAATAGATTTTGTCAACAATCTTTTAAAGCCAAAAGAGAGGAGCAATTGCTCCTCTCTAAGGTTGGCGGGTTAAATTATGTAAATGTTAATTTGTAACCGCTCACGGAGTTGTACTGTTTTCGCACGTCATCACTAGGCATAGTTTGTTGCAGATCGTGGTCGGGGTGTTAAACTTAGACATAGCTTAGACAAGTGTCGCCGTGAGTATGAGATAGACCGCCTCTCCGCAGGGCGGTGGTAGCCTGCTGGCGTGCCGCTTGACCTAGCTTAGAGTGACACTTTTTAACCTAGCTTTGTCGAGGTAATTTCTTATGGAAGAACAATTCTGTGCTAGACGGGCCAAACTCCGACAAGTCCTGCGAGAGTATCCTACTTATTCTAATCGCCAACTCGCTCAAGCTGTCGAGTGTTCCATGAACTGGGTCAAAAAATGGAAAAAACGCTTGCGTGAAGCCGACCCACAGGACGAAAAGGTCTTATGGAACCGCTCCTCCGCTCGCAAAACACCACAACCCAAACCTACACGTGATCCCCGAATTGTCGCACGGGTCTTGGAGATAAGGGATCATCCCCCTGATAATCTCCAGCGCGTACCGGGACCTAAAACCATCAGCTATTTCCTAAATAAGGATCAAGTTTTGAAGGATTTGAAACTAATCCCGCCCACTTCGACCAGTACGATCTGGGAAATTCTAGTCGAAAAAGGATAGTAGTACCGTTGAAGTGGAACTTGGTGGTAAAAAACAACTTTGGCCTGAAAGTGGTACTATCTAGTAGGAGTGCTGCTAGGGGCATACAGAATGTTAATCTTATAAATAATGCTTAATATACGGCATACAACCAACTATAAACCACAATATACAATCAATTGGCCCATATTAGCAGATTATAAATGCTATATACAAAATCACCTCAATATAATAGGCTTTATACAACACAAATCACATATAATATCTAACCATTAAATATGTATATAGCGACTAATTATTACCCTAATAAGCGACTACGACCTGCAACAAACTGTGCCTGGTGATGACGTGCGAAAACAGTACACCTACCCCCTCAGACCTGCGCTACCCGAATATTGCCGACTTGGGTTTGAACCTGAAGTTGGGGACCACCCGCCCCGACTACTCCGCTAAAGGCGTTGCGAGTGCTATTGTAAGTAGTGCTAATGGGAAGACCAAGATTGACGGTTCCCACACTACTACGGAGGTCCAGATTAAACATACCGCCAGAGACCAGTAGCAACTCAATTGCGCCGAGCGTACTTTTGGCATAGCTGTTGTAGAGTGGGGGAGTACCCCGATAAAAGATCATCCCTGTAGTACTCTCCAATCGGAAACTATTGGTAGTGGCGTTTTCAACATGAACTTGGCCTGCCGTCGCGCTCAATTCCAGTTCCTGTTCGATTCGGGCATCATAGAGGTCAACGCTGCCAAGCTGAGCGCGAGCAGTATAGTGGGCGCAGTTTATACTACGCGCCCGAATCATACCTGCCGCCGATCCAAGTTCAAGGGTCTCTGCTCCCACGCCCGTTAGTTCAATTGTACCGGCTCCAGTTCGTGTCCGAATTGTACCAGCGGCCACCTGTTGAAGCGTTATTCGGCCTGCCCCACTAGAAAGATCTAGGTTCCGCCCACTATTGTATCGTTCAATTATCATTGTACCGCTACCTGTACGGGCCGAAAGTTCGCCTTGATAGTCCCGTACTATCAGATCACCCGCCGCACTAGAAAAGGCCGCTGCTAAGGCAGGTGGCGCAGTTATATCCAGATCAATTCGGGCAGAGCGACCAATCGTAAAGTTGGTAAGACCCTCGGCTGGCCCAGCCTCAACTTTCAAAAGAGTGCCTTCGCGCCATGATCGAATTTGCAAGCGATCTAGCTCATTTCGGGCGGTATATTCCTCACGGGCAAAAACCCGTTTGGTAGCCACTATCAGTACTGCGTTTAACCCCTCTTGGCCCACCACCCGCAGATTACCATGGCCCACATTAATCTGTAAAGCTGAAATACCTTCTTCTAGGGACAGATTAAAATTGATTACTTCGCTGCGTTCTGGCCCAGTAGCCAGATTAATTCCCTTCATAGATTCACTCCAATTTTTAGCTGCGGGAGGTGGAACAGGTTTCCAGTTAGAACCAAATTCGGTTAGCCAACCCGTTTGCCCCAGCCCCAACCGCTTGAGCAAAAAAGCACCGCCACCTAGCAACGCATAAATCATTATAATTACCAACAGTGAAACCCATGCTCCCGACCGCAGCATAAAGAAGAGGCCGAGTCCTGCTTCAATCGCCAGAGCGATATATAGAATTTTTATGGCCTGAACCTTTGGCATCCCTTAAACTTTATCCTGTGAATTTAGGCACACATTATGCACCCCTAGCTAGTATTAGTCACCAGATATTTAATTCCCTTCCTATGCTGTTATAGACACCACTCAAACCAGAGTTGTTTCACTTTTCTGCTATGCTGAGAAGGTAGTTTCAGCAGCTAAAAGCACTCCCAAGCCACAAGCTAACCATTTTTCCTTATTTACAACGAATTTCCAGCGAAGGGCTTTATATAAGCCTAATTCTATATTATAATAGGAAGACGTGTAGACTAAAGGACGTAAGCGCAAGCTAGTCAAGCTTTGACAGGATTTATTTAAAACCATTTTCACGGATTTTATTTCAGTGTGTGCAAGGTCACTGCATCAAGTCAGAAAGTTGTTTTAATAGATTCCAAGAACCTGTTTCATAACCAGGTGCTAGGCTCAGCAGCTTTGAAGCGGAGCAGAACATTTCTGAAACAAGTTCTAAAACCGTTTATGCTGTTCGATTAGTAACATTAGGCAGATTCAAACATTTATTCAAGGAGAAGAGATTTGATGCAAGTCAAAAGCAAGAAGTTGGTTTTAGGTACCCCAGTGGTAATTTTAGTGCTGTTGGTCGCTCTGATTCTCGCCGCTTGCGGCGATGCTACTAATACGGTTAGCTCCCCCGTCGCCACAGCGGTTAGCACGACTAAAGCCGCCACTACCGCTGCTGCGGGTGCTACTACCGCCGCTGGAACCACAGCTAAAGCCGCCACTACCGCTGCTGCGGGTGCTACTACCGCCGCCGCCACTACTGCTGCTGCGGGTGCTGCTACTGCTGCCGCCGGAGCTAGTAGCGCAGCAGTAGTTATACCGAACATCACTGGCGCAACCGAAGTTAAACTTGACACTGCTTTCAGTGCAGAGCTTGCCAAGCAAATACCTGGCTTGACCAATCCAAGCATCAAGCTGTATGTTTCAGATGACGAGGCTCAGACGTTAGCCGACAATGCGGATGTGGCCTTTACTGGAGCAGGGTATAAGTTTGGGCTTCCCGGAATGACCAAGCCAACCGCGCAGGGAGATAATATCGCTGGTTTCTATGTCAAGACGGGCTCCGCCGATCTTCTACTGGCAGCCGGTATAGTTCCAGCCGATGCGGGCGATTTCAACAAAGCCCTTAATATTCCGGGCATGACCTCCGATGAAGCGAAAAAGCTGGCTGAGCAGGTTAAAGGCAAGAAGAGTATGTTGATAATCATTGCTGCACCAGACCTGTTACAATCCATGATGGCAGCCGCTGGTAGTGGTATGGGTGCGGCTACTAGCACCACCGCAGCTGCGAAGTAGGATTATCTGTTCTTCGCAGGGGTGTTCTGGCTAACACCAAAACTGCGTCTGGTATAGGTTTATACACTAGCAGTAGTGGTTAAAATTATAAAGCTGATTCAACGTGAGTCATTCCTAATTTTTAAATAAGGGAATGACTCATATTTTTTCAATTTACTAACTGTTCTTGTTAAGCTGCTTTTGAAATTTGAAAGTACAAATTGCACCTTCGGTGGTCTAAAAAGCCGCAAGCACCGCCAAAGTAAGGCGAGGCTTGCGGTGCAAGATCGAGTAACTATTTAGCAGGTCGTACCCCTAATGCCACATGCCATTCTCGCACCAAGCTGGCAAATTGAGCCAGTTCGTAAGCATCGGGGCGGATAAAAACTAAGGGCTGACTCTGGTTGTCAGCTTCAAGTGGGGAAGCTTGGTCATAGATCAACGTATTTTCGCTACTAAAATAGCTAGTGGACGGTTTGGGAATTTCCGCAAAGATAAACTCGCGATTTTCAGGAGCTTGCCAACCCTCTGAAATAGTCGGTAGCACTGGCAAATTCTGGGCTTGCTCCACCAGTTTGCGCCGAGCTAATCCTGCTTCTTGATCGCCTTTCGCCAATTCTGCATACCACAAGGCTAGGGCCGCACAGATCTCCCCGGTTTGAATTAGCCCGGTCTTCCAGCCATGCAACGCCTGTCCAAAAATCGGAGGAAGTTGGGCGGGGGAGAGTTTTTTCACGCCTAGGCTACTCAAAAAACGTTGGATACGTTTGTAATCAAATTCCAACTGGTCATTGGGCGCACCTTCGGTAGTACTCTTTGTGCGGTCAGAGTCGCCGTAGGGGTCAACCTCGTAGCCGTATTCCGAGTGGTCAGTATCGTAGCTACGTGAGGAATATGTAGATTCGTAGGTTCCGCTTGAATCAGAAGTTGGTTCCGTAGAAGTTTTGGTGGAAGAATAAACCTCCTCAAGCTGAAGTACCGGATAGTATAAATCTTGACCGGGATAACGAAAAACCCGCCGGAAAATCAGCACCCCCTCCTGCTCCAAGGGTGTCCAAACTACCCGGTTAGGCGACATATAGAGGCCATTACCTACTGGCACAAAGGCACAACTCGCCAGCTTGTTGTCCAGTGCTTCTCGAAAAGCTCGCCCAAAATTATCATTATAGTAGGAATAATCCAGCAGGATTTCCACTAGAGCGGCCTCATCAGGATAGAGATAGTGAACCGCCTCCAGCACCGGGCCACAGCTAAATGTAACCAGCCGTTGCGTTAGCCACTGGTTATAGGGAACCGCCCACTCGATTTGTTTGCGCGAGGCTGACAGGTAGAAATCGGCGTGTACCGCAAAACCCAACCCACTCCCCTCCTGCGTAGGAAAGTGGGCAAAAAAGGGCAACGGATCAACTCGCCGCTTCAGAAAGACATCACCACCGCCCCAAGGCATTCGGGCCAACGGAAAGGCGACGGCCAGATTGACTTGGGTGAGAGTACGCCAAGTGGAATCTTCCAAACTGGCTACCAACTCCGGCGAATCTATCGGGCAGGGCTGACGCTTTTCTACTAGCAGCCAATCTTCCTGATTAGTTACCTTTTCCTTTTCGCTGGTCTCCTCCGTTTTGGAATTGGCCTTCGCTTTGGATGAGCCTGCCGCTTCACTAGCATTAGCCTCGCTTCGTTGGAAGCTCAGCCGAGAGACCCGCACCTCTTCGCTCAGACTAGTTGGTCTAATCGAAAGTTCGTGTACATTTTTTGAGATAGTGGCGAGTGACCTTACTCCGGTCTTATCTACAATCCCAATGCTAAGTTCGGTAATATAGGGAAGGAAGAGTAGAGTATGGCTGGTCAGAAGTTGTTGGCAAGCTTCCCGCACCTCATCATAGATATGCGCGACTCCCTTTAGGGGTAGGCGAATGATGGTGGCATAACCCGCTTTTTTCAGCCGGGCAATCAAATCGCGCTCTTCGGATTCAAGTGCCAAACGCAGATGAGGCACCGCCAAGAGCGGCACTTCCACCTTAGCCAGCCTAGAAGAGGTTTCGGGTGTAGCCAACAATGCTAGGGTTTCGGCGTGGCTAAACCCAAATTGGTATGCCCCTGAATAAATTTCGGGAGTGTCGGTTATTTCTAACACTGCCCGGAAACCCAAGCCCTTGTAACCGATATACTCACCGGCAGGCTTGGTGCTTTGTCCCATTGTGCAAACTCCCCGCACATCGGTGGCATCAAATTCAAGGCCGTCGTTAGCCACATACAGCGCGGTGGGGGTAAGTTCCAAGTGGCAGCGATAGAGGTCTACTTTTGATTTAGAACTCTTTTTGGCCTGAGTTGCTTTAGCCTGCTTGTGCATATTGTCTACCGCATTTTGGATTAGTTCCAGCAGGTAACGGCCCCGGTATTGGTTAGCGATAGTCCGCTCTAGGTAAGCCCGTTCTTTGAGAGTAGTCAGGTATTCTTCGATGTAGTCATCTTCAGGCGCGATTCCAGCGGTGGTCTCCGCTCCAAGCGGAGTAATCAGGCGTTGCCAGAAACCAGCAAAACGTTGCTGAAGTTGTTGGATCAGGGCCGCTCCCTGCTCACTAGTTTCAGCAGCCTCCCCTGATTTAGGTGAATGTAATTTAGCCATCAAGTTTTTCGTTCTCTATTTTAAATTAGCCACAAGCCCTACAAAAATTTATAGCCTATGAATACTAACACGCTAAACCATCTAGGGCAACTATGTTGCCTTTGAACCTTTGAACAGGTTTGCGTCATATAATATTCGATACTAAGGCAAGGTTCAAAATCGGGGCTTTTGGCTTTACAATGTAGACTGGTCTCGGATAGCTTGATCGGAAATAAATTTCCGGTTGGATCACCAGTGAGTACCATCCTAAAGTGTAAAGCCAGTATGAACCTTGCCTAAGAACGGATGTAACTCTAAATTAATTCATAGCTCCAGCTTACCGGATGTCCATCTTGGTAGGGCATCACACCATGAAATTGGCGGTGGTCGGAGCTAAATACTAGCGGTAGAAAATAGCGGTCGCCCTCCCAAAGCGGGAGATCTAAGTGGAGTAGCCTTTCTAGGGGAATCCATTCCAGCGTACCCTCTTGGTTTGAGGTCAGGGGTGTACCGCTCCAGCGGTCAATTCTAAAGATAAAAACTAGCCAATTCTCACCTTCTTTACCAAAACCCGGCCAGCTTATTGTACCGCGCAAGACGAGGGTTTCTGCCTCAATCGCAGCTTCCTCCCGCAATTCCCGCTTTAGTCCGCTTACCACATCTTCATCTGGTTCAAGCTTGCCGCCCAACCCGTTATATTTTCCCAAATGCACATCGTTGGCACGGGCATTGCGATGTACCAACAATACCTGTGTACCGTCTGGTGATAGGATGTAACCCAACGTTCCAACGATAGGAGTATAGGCCATTTGAAAATTACTCCTCTTCTAAGCAATTTCTATTGCCAAAGAAACTTTGTTTGCTTAAACCTTATTTAAACAGAAAGGCCAACTTCTAGCATCAAGCTTCACCATAGGTGAACGGACAAATCATCATTAATGCGGTATAATCTTATAAGGAACCCATTGACAACAAGATTTAATTAGCTTAAACTAATATTAAGAATTACCAGAAACTAATATATACCTATAAAGGAGCCTGTTATGGCTGAAAAAATAGAAATGGATCTATTACATCACCTGAACCGCCACCAAAACCGCCTCACCTTTGAACTAACCGAATGGTTGATTGAGCAGTTTTATGAGTTTCCCGACGATCCTAAAAACAATCAGGCGGCTTTACTTCAAGGCTGGGTACGGCTACTAATTCAAAGCCTGCTGGTGAGTGTAAAGAGCGCGGAACCTAAGCGGTTAACCGATTTTGTAGTGGTGCTGCGCGAGGAGGGCCAAGAATTTTTCGAGGATAAAATCTGGCGAGCCGCGTTGGACTGGCTCTCTACCCGTTGCCACCATTTCCTCAAGATCAAAGCCTTGTCTTACCATACGCTTTCGGTTCCATCCTCTGATTTAGTTGAAATCGGCGGAGGTTTTTGTTGCCATTACGAGACCCTAGCCACCCTGCTCAGTCAGTTGGATGTAGCATTTCGGGCCGGGATTAGCGAATTGGATTCGCACCGTCTGCCAAGTAGCCTGTTGCAATCTGGTAACTTGAGGGAAATTCAACCTGCGAGCCGCTTTAGCCTCAACTAATTAGATCTGTATCTAATCCCGATTTATTTTTCACACAAATCGGGATTGGAAATCCCTCCTACAAAATCGTATATTGGGAAATCGGGATTGGAAATCCCTCCTACATATTCGCACAAATCGGGATTGGAAATCCCTCCTACATATCCGTACATCGGGATTGGAAATCCCTCCTACATATTCGCACAAATCGGGATTGGAAATCCCTCCTACATATCCGTACATCGGGATTGGAAATCCCTCCTACAAATCCGTACATCGGGATTGGAAATCCCTCCTACAAATCCGTACATCGGGATTAGGTCGAACTTGTACCTAAGTTCGCCAACATAGTTTCCAGTTTCTGTTGGCGTTGTTTATTTTCGACTTTTAGTTCGTTGACCCGTTTGTCAATATTATTGAGCCGGGTTTCACTTTCGGAGAGCTGTTCAAAGACTCGCCGACGTAGCTGGGCCTCCTCCCCGGATGTAGCTAGGACACTGAGGTTCTGGCGAAGTTGCTCCTGACGACGATAAAGCTCATTCCGCTCATTCGCCACCTCGTTAATCTCCTGTGTATTCCGGTTAATCGTGTGCTGCTGATCTAATAACTCCTTGAGTTGATCCAACATTTTGGAATCGAGCCAGCGTTGCTCCAGATAGCGGCGCAAATTGTCGTAAGTTTGGCTCAGTACCTGTTCAGTACGCCAATTTCTGGTAAGCTCCTGTATTACAAAGGTAGTGCGTTTTCGGGCGGGACATTGTACTTTCCAACGCTGAAATTCGGCGGTCTTTTCGGCAGGCTGAATCGTCTGAACTAGCTCATAATCTATTTTGATGGCCTGCTCAATCGTTACCACTCGGTCTTCACCTAAATTATTTTCAAGTTGGTAAGTGGTTTTGAGAATAGTCGCTTGATTGAAATAGATATAGTAGCGATCAATCCTGATTCCAGTGGTCTCGGTTTGGGAAACTTGATCTTCCTTCACCTTCAGGCCCAATTCCACCGCATAGGCCAGATAAACTTCAGCCTCGGCAGGACTAAACGGAACCAGAGCCTCACCTCGATATTCGCCATCCTCGACAATCGTGACCGGGCCACGCTCCAACACCAGTCCGGTATCGTTCTTGAAACGAAGCGCAGCCACGGGATGTTGGGGGATCTTTTGTCCATTATAAAGTAGCTCACGACGATAGGGGAGGTTGTTGCTTAGAATAGGAACCAAGGCACTCTCTCCCCGTTTAACTGTCACCGGGGTAGTTACTTCATACTGGAACAATTCACCTTGGGCAGTGCCTTTGGCCCCGGCAGTCTGTTGCTGTAGCGACGCTTTCAGGGGAGGAGGGGCATAAGCCGACGCTTTTGCCGACATCATCTGCATCGGGGCCGGGGCCAGAGTCGGAGCAGCAAACTCCGCCCCAGCTAGATCAAAAGATTGTAAAGCACCAAAAGATTGTAAAGCCGCGTCAAACTGAACCGGGCCACTAGCCACCCGCGCTTCATCCGCCACTAAAGGGCGTTCAGGAATACGAGAACTCGTCAAATCGTAAATAAAGGAGATGGGCTGTCCGGCTACCAACCGCACATTCACCTCCTCTAAATCTTCTTCCAAGCGATTATCAAAGAGACCCCAACCCTGCAAAAGTAGTTCGCCTTTGCGATCCTCTTTTGTTCCGGTCTCATTGCCTGCTCCCTCTATTGGGTTACTCTCGGCTACCAACCGATAGCTGACTCGCCACGTAGGGCAGGGAACCAGATAAGAGACGACTAACTCATGCTCTTTTTGGGTGCTATCGAGTTGGAGGGTAACGGTGCGGTGGGCTTCATCGTTGCGGCTACTATCTAGGAAAAAGCGCAAATCCTGCTCGGTTCGCTCCTCTAGTAGGTAGATAGCCCGCACTTCTTTTAGGGGCAGGCTAGTAACTTCGCTGGCGGTCTCTCCCTGACCAAGCAGGGCTACCAAAGATTTAGAAAGCGGCTCTTGTGGGTCTACCTCTACCCCCAACAATTGCCCTGTATAATTTCGTTCGGCGGTTCCCTCGCCTAGAACCAGCTTCACCACCCGCCCACGTAGAGAGCGCAACAAGTCCAGCAGGCTATGATCTTCGGAAAGGGTAATCCGGTTTTCGTCAGGAAAACTGGCACTAGGTGTCTCGTAATGAATACCTCGTACCTGCCCCCCTTGCCGATCAATCACCAGCAGGCTCTTTAGAGCATCGTTTACCTCAGATTGCCGAAAAACCAATTGCACTTCGCTCTCGTCAAGCTGACCCTCGCGCTCCACAAAACCGACCCCATGTTTATAGAGAGTCAGTCGCCGGATGGATAGTTTATTAGCTGGCACAAATTTCCTCCCTAATCTAGTATCACCTCAAAATTCTAGGTAGAGGCGTATTGCATACGCCCAATCTAAGGCGGGTTTATTCAATAAACCCCTACCGATTGAGGATACCTTATTTAATTAACTGTTATGGTCACGGTATACACAAAAATAGCCTGATGGCAGAGTTTACCGGGTTCGGTACGACATGCACCCTCTACTCTCAGATTAACCGTACCCGGTTGCTGTGCCTCGAATTTAACCTGATAGGGTTCTGGTACGACCTGATTAGAGCGCAAAAGGATATTGGGAGAGCCAGAATTTGGTTCCAGTTGGAAGCTCCAAGAGAGTGCCGGATCAAAACCAGTCAGCAAATTTTCGCCCACTTTAACGCGCAAGGTAGAATTATCATCTTTTTCGGTGATAATTTGGGCCGCCTTGTTACTAACGCTTGCTCCGGCGGTGTTAGAAGGTACCGCGCGAGTAGTGGGTATGGTAGTAACGGTGGCATTATCGCCGCAAGCGGTTAAGACCAAAGCCACCACTAAAATTAAGAACAAACTAACCGCTAACTTTCTAACCTTTTTCATAGTTTTTCTTCCTTTCAATTAGACGGTTTTACTACAACATCTTCTACTTTAAGGGTAGCACAGCTTTGGGGAGAGTCAAGACGGCAAACCGCCTAATTGTAAAATTGTCTGAAGTTAGCCTTTTGGTGGGTTTGATGCTATAATATTTAGGCTGAGCTATCAGGTAGTTTTTCAGCAAGATTGATGATACCAAAAAGCGAGGGTCACACCCGATGGGTATGATAGATAAGTTTGAAGGCATAATGGAAGGTGCGGTTGAAAAACCGTTTGCCCTTTTTAAGAAAGGGGTAGATGCGGCAGAGGTGGCAAAACGATTGGAACGGGTAATGGAGGAACAACGGAAGCTTTCGGTGGGCAAAACCTACGTACCCAATCGCTATGAGGTCTATCTGCACCCTGAAGATTATAATAACTTAGCTCCCTACAAAACGCAGTTTGAACGGGATTGGAGTTTCCACATCACGGGTTATGCGGCGAAAAGAGGCTTTGACTTCAGTAGCCACCCTCCTCATGTGTGGCTTAATTCGAGTGACCAGTTACGCAAGCGGCAGATTTCTATTAAAGCCTATACGCTAGACCCAAACCAAGCGGTACCCGTAACCTCACCCAATCCAGCGGATCTGACCAAGCCGGAAGATCAATCTGCTCCAGTGGAAAAGACAACAGTACTAAACGTAGGGTCATTAGCCCTCACTGGAGAACGTCCGGCGGCGGGAGTAACCCGACCTGAAGCAACCTTGGTAGTGGTTAATTCCAAAACACCCTCTTCTAAACACTATCGCTTCAATCAGGATGTAACTATCGGGCGAAATCTCGATAACAATATTGTCTTTCCTGATGACCAGCGCGTATCAGGCCACCATGCCCGGATTGTCTTCAAGTTCGGACAATTTCTGCTTTATGATCTCAACAGCACCAATGGAACTACGGTCAACCAACAGCCCGTAACTCAAATTGTACTCACGCCAGGCGACCATATTTCGCTAGGTGGTCTGGAATTAATCCTACAGGTTGATAGTTAACTCATGGATGCTTTTGACGTTTTAATCTTGATATTACGAATTGGCTTTATCTTTTTACTCTACTTTTTCCTATTCCTAGTGGTGCGGGTTATTACGCGCGAGTTAGACAATGCCAAATACCGGAGCAGCCCAGCCTCCCCCAACTATCCCGAAGAAAGCGACAGTATAAAACAGGGGGTTGTAGTAGAAGCTAGTAGCGGAATAGGACGAGTCTTAGTAACAGAAATAGGCAGTGCCACGACCGTCCGAGTCGGGGCAATTTTTGAATTAAGCCCGATCACGCCTATCGGACGCAGAGCGACTAATGCGATTCGCCTAGATGATGATCTTGTGTCAGGCGAACACGCCCTCTTATCTTGGCGAGAGGGGCGTTGGTATCTGAGCGATAATGGTAGTACCAACGGCACCTATTTAAATGGCGAAGCGGTTTTGCAACCGCGTCTCCTCAATTGGGGAGATCTGATCGGCATTGGTCGAGTTCGCCTGCGGCTTGAACCATAATTAGCCGCACTTGTCTCTTTTACCTTGGGAGTAGTTTTAATGGAAAAGCAAAACCGTAAACCTGATATTTCTGCCCAACCAACCGAACCAAATCAAAAACCCTACCACTACCAGAAGCCACCGACTAAGCAAAAACCGACTTGGCTCAAGCGCCTCCCGGTTTACCTAGCCATTACTCTGATTCCATTAGTATTGCTGTTGATAGTGGGATTAGTGCTTGTAAACGCTCTAGCCGATGGTCAGTATGCGGACAAAATTGAGCCGGGCGTTAGTGTAAGCGGGGTCTATGTCGGTGAAATGACCCGCGAACAAGCTAGGCAAATCATGCAAAATCGGCTGACGAACTACAGCCAGCGTCCAGTCTTGCTGGCCTTTCAAGATAAAACTTGGCAGCCCACCTTAGAACAACTAGGTATTTCGATCAACCTCGATGTTACGCTAAACCAAGCTTTTGCGGTCGGCAAGGTGGGTGGGTTAATTGAAGGTAGTCGTCTTTATAAGATGATGAACCCCCAAGCCCACAATCTGCCACTAGAACTCCAAATGGACGAGAACAAGCTAAAGGGCTATCTGAGCGATGTAAGCGACCGGATTCGCAAAGAGGTAATTGAGCCAAATCTGGAGATTAAGAACGCTCAGATTAATACTACTAATGGGGCCGATGGCTTTAACGTAGACTTTGAGGTTACTTACGATGCGATCAAGCGCAGCCTGGTGATGCTTCAGCCTGCTAGTCAAAATCTGTTAACGGTTCATAATGTGCCACCCGTCATTTCGCAGCAAGAACTGACCGATTTTAAGACCCAACTCGAACCGCTGCTCTCCGGTCCACTTACGTTTAAGTGGAAAGAGAAGACTTGGGTACTGGATCAAAAGGCAATAGCAAAAATGATTGAGGTCAAACGTACCACCGATCCCAAACAGCCCCGCCATTTTAGTGCTAACGTGGATACAACCCAAATTGAGAAATTCGTCACGGGCCTAAGCAAAGAGGTCAACCAAGAGCCAAAAGATGCTAAAATTACGTGGGAAAATAATCAGATTGTGGTGAAGGAGCCAAGCGCAACCGGGCAATATCTGGTAGTGGACAAAACGGTAGATCAGGCGATCAAGTTAGTCAATAATCCAACCCAACGGACGCTTGATTTGTTGGTGGATATACGCGAACCCCAAGTTGACTCCAATAAATTAGAGGCGTTAGGCTTAAAAGAGATGATTGGGGAGGGCGTTTCAGGGTTTGCTGGTTCTGCGCTCGAACGCGCTACCAATATCACGGTCGGAGCCAAATACCTGAATGGGGCACTAATTAAACCGCATACCGTCTTCTCGTTCCTAGGCCAGATTGGTGAAATCAGCGAAAAGCGGGGCTATATGAAAGGCTATGCCATTATTGCCGATCAGACGGTACCGGATGTCGGTGGAGGGATTTGCCAAGTTGCTACCACTACTTTCCGAGCGGCCTTCTATGCCGGAACACCGATTGTAGAGCGTAACGCCCACCTCTATCGAGTCTCTTGGTACGAGGAATTGGGCGAGCCGGTTGGTTTTGATGCGGCAGTCTATGAGCCGGGAGTAGATATGAAATTTGAAAACAATACCGATAACTGGATGGCAATCAGTGCTTTTGTAAAGAGCGGCAAGCTCTATGTTCAGGTTTGGGGAACCAAAACACCCGGTCAAACGGTGGAACTAATTAAAGGTACCATTACCAACCAGAAAAATCCGCCACCCGACCGAACACAAGTAGATCCCTCTCTTCCGCCCGGTAGCCGAAAACAGGTAGACTACGCCCATCCCGGCCTAGATACCACTCTCACACGGGTTATCAAGATAAATGGCGCAGAAGTAAAGCGGGATCAGTTCTTTACCCGTTTTCAAGCGTGGCCGAATATTTTCAAGGTGGGACGGGCGGCAGCGGTGGCTCCTTCCGCGAACCTAAATTAGTATTTAGTTTATAGTAGATCGTTAATCTGTGGGATGCCGCTCTGTCGGTGAATCTCGAAGGAGAAGAGAGTGATTAATAGTGTGCTTTCGTTGGTTTTACCAGCCTACAACGAAGAAGCGAATTTAGAGGAAGTAGTCAAAGAGGCTCTGGAGGAGATACCAAAATCTTTCGAGTTGTTCGAAATTATTATAGTGAATGATGGCAGCAAGGATAAGACCGGTGAAATTGCCGACCGCCTAGCAGTCCAGAGCGTGGGAACCGTGCGCGTAATCCATCATAACCTTAACCGGGGCTATGGCGCGGCCCTTTCTAGTGGTTTTGCGGCGGCTCAAGGCGACTACCTGATGTTTATGGATAGTGACCGACAGTTCAAAGCGGAGGATATTCGTCTGCTTGCGCCCTACCTTTCTAAAGCGGACATTATTGTGGGCTACCGTAAGAAACGCCATGATCCCTTCTATCGCTTCTGGATTGGCTACATTTTTAATACTATCATCACACTCTTTTTTGGTATCTACTTGCGCGATATTGATTGTGGTTTTAAAATTTTCAGGGCGGATGTGCTGAAAAAAATGAAGCTGGAATCACCGGGAGTACTCATCAATACTGAGATACATGCCAAAGCTCAGCATCAGGGTCGTAGCATTATTGAGGTAGGGGTTAACCACTATCCCCGGTTGAGCGGTAAACAAAGTGGTGCTTCACTGCGGGTTATTGCTAGAGCGATGAAAGAGACTATTTTGCTCTGGTTCCGTATGCAAAGTTACGTGCCACCGCAGGACTTGGGTATTTCGCGCAACGGTTTGGAACACAATAACACACTCGGTGTAACACGGGCAGTAAAGCCCTTCCCTTCGTTTAGCCTAGCAACCGCGATGACTTTCTTTATACTAGTTTTGGTTTGGCGAATAATTAATAGATGGCGAGGAAAGTAATACGGCAACCAGTTGACAAACCGCAGATGAACATTTGTGTACGGGTCAACTGGTGAAACCCAAGTTACACAACTTTCTACCGTATCAACCCATAGGTATTTTAATATAACTTATCCGTGTTCATCTGAGTTATTTCTTTTCTTAAAGATTGAAAGTAGAATTTTATGATAAAAGACGAAATAAGCAATTTAATCAAAGATGCAATAATAGCCGCAATGGATGATGGGACATTACCCGAACTGAACATGCCCGATATAGTAGTAGAACACCCAACCAAGCCGGAGCATGGGGATTACGCCACCGGAGTAGCGATGAAGATGGCTCGCGCCGCTAAATTGGCCCCACTCAAAATTGCCGAGATTATTAAGCATCACCTTGAGTCACCGCCCTATATTTCGGCAGTTGAAATCGCTCCGCCGGGCTTTGTCAATCTCCGGCTCTCAAAGGAGTGGTTGACTAATTTAGTAGGCGAAATCATTCAGGCTGGGGAGACCTTCGGAAATGTGGATTTGGGCAAAGGTGAAAAGGCTCAAGTCGAGTTTGTGAGTGCCAATCCGACGGGTCTGCTCCCCTTTGCGTCGGGTAGAGGCGGAGTCTTGGGCGATGTGCTGGCAAGTGTACTAGAAGCGGCAGGTTACGAGGTAGAGCGCGAATATTATATCAATGATGCCGGTAGCAGGATGGACGTATTTTATAAAAATGTCTGGTTCTACTACCAAAAAGAATTGGGTCGTCAGCCTGCCACGCCGGACGCACCTTATCCTACCGCAGAATATGCCGCCAAAGAGATTCTGCGCGAAGAGGGCGATAAATATCTAAAGCTGACCGACAAGGAAGCCATTGCTACGATTGGGCCAGTTGGGATTGGTAAGATAATAGAGGCAATTCACACCGACTTAGATCGGTTGAAAATCGAATACAATCACTGGTTCAGTGAGCAGAGCCTTTTTGCCGATGGCTCGGTGGATCACACGCTTAAACTTTTGCGTGAAAGCGGCCATGTAGCTGAAAAAGAGGGCGCAGTCTGGTTTGTTTCGACGGCCCTAGGCCAAGAAAAAGATAACGTGCTGATTCGCTCCAATGGAGTGCCGACTTATTTTATCTCCGATATTGCCTACCATCACAACAAATTCGTCACGCGCGGCTTTAGCAAGGTAATCAACATATGGGGAGCCGACCATCAGGGTCATATTCCCCGTATGAAGGCGGCTATGACCGCACTCCATTTGAACCCTGACGATTTGACTATTATCACGGTTCAGATGGTAATGATTAACGGCAAGAAGATGAAGAAGGCTCATGGCAACGTCATTCCCTTACGGGATATGCTAAATCAAATCGGAGCCGACCCGATTCGCTATAATTTGGCCGCTCGTTCTCCTGATACGCAGTTTGATTTCAATGTAGATTTGGCCTTGGAACAATCGAGTGAGAACCCGGTCTTTTATGTTCAATATGCCCATGCCCGAATTGCCTCTATTTTTCGCAAGGCTAAAGAACGCTATGGTATTGAAGAGACCGCTTTCATAGAGGGTGATTTGAACCTGCTCGGCACATCCAGCGAATTGGGCCTGATTCGCCAGTTGTTGCTCTTACCAGAAGTAATCGAAGATGCTGCACGTACTTACGAAATTCATCGTATCCCACAATATGCTTATCGTTTAGCCGAAGCATTACAGGTCTTCTATGAGCGAGATCGGGTGCTAGGGGCAAAAGACCAACCGCTTCCCGACCCAGCGTTAAGCCTCGCTAGACTTCGGCTCCTGCTGGCGGCTAAAACCGTCTTAGCCCGCACTTTGCATCTGATGGGTATGACCGCCCCTGAAGAGATGATTCGCGAAGGTGAGATTGGCGAGAACGGGGAGGAGAGCGAAAGCGTATAATTTCAAGGTGTAGGGGTTTATTGCATAAACCCGCCTCATTTTGGGCGTATGCAATACGCCCCTACCCCGAATTACAGCATAAACCCGCCTCATTTTGGGCGTATGCAATACACCCCTACCCCGAATTACAGCGAAAGCATATAAATCTAAGAAGCCCTAGTTTTGACTAGGGCTTCCCAAAGCATCTATTTAATTTTACGATACTTATAAATTCTTGACAGATAGCAACATTACAGGACAGGAAAAATATTATAACTCAAGAAGCGGTAGGGTTTTAGAAGCAAACCACGCAATGATTACCGATCAGTGCTAGGCACTCTAACTTACATACAATGCCTTTTCCACTTAATCAATCAAGCTTACCGAGCCTCAGAAGTTATGCGGAACGCCCCAACCTTCACCTTTACTAAATAATGCAATACAAACTATCCTTAACCTTAAATCAGCCTCATTGATCTGCTTTAGGCTTAACCGCAGCTCTACATCCACCTATCACAATTGGATAAAGTGTTGTTTGAGCTAACAGCGGCGCGTCACAACGGTTGATACTTAGCTTTATGCTCTCCTAATAATACTCACCAACTGCAAACCAAGGTAAACCTACAGAGCAAAAGCCTAAAAAAGCTGTGAAAGTTGGGGCGTTATCTGTCTTCCTGACGTACACCAAATAGCACATGAGGTTCCGGTTTTATCATATTCCTTATGCACCTCCTATTTGGACACCAATAAAGATTTTAATAAAGAGCAATCATTCGTTTTGGCGTTACAATCAACGCTACTTCAGGAAAGTTTTACCTTACTAATACTGATTTCTAACTTTCCCCTCTAGTATAATATTAGCGCGTTTTCTCCCGTTTGTCAATAGATTTTCCAAAACTGATTCAGCCAATTTATCCTAGCATAAAGTACTACCTTGTCCCACTTGTAGGGCTGTTGCAAAGTCGGAGAGCTATCCAATCTGGCAAGAGTAGTGGTAGGTGAAAATCAACTGGCGGCAACCAGTTGGCGCAGCATCCTACAATCTTGACGGCATAAGAAAAAGCTGATCGGTAGGCTAAAATAGTTTTCCATAACTACATACTAGTCGAAAGGCACAAATCTGTAGGATGCTGCTCCGCCAGTTGATCTTGACATACCTCCGGTCTTGTCAAATCACGACTTTGCAACAGCCTTAGTCCCACTTGTAGGAGTGCGGCTCCGTCCGCCGATTTACTGATATAATTGAAGAGAAATTTTGGACTAATATCCCAATAAGAGTAGTTTCGCACAGAAGATAGAAAGTGAGGCGCGGAGATGCGCGATTTAGCTAATCTGGCACTAGATACAGCCCGACAACGAGGGGCAAACTACGCCGACATCCGTTTTGTGACCGATAGAGGTCAGCATGTGGCAGTCAAAAACGGTAAAGTCGAGGCACTCTCAAGCAATGAGAGTCAAGGGTTTGGTGTGCGTGTAATCTATAACGGGGCGTGGGGCTTTAGCAGCAGTAGCGTGGTTAGCCGAGCCGAAGTGGAGCGGGTGACAGCAGAAGCGGTGGCTATCGCGCGGTCTTCCGCTACGGTTAAACGTCGCCCGGTTGAATTAGGAACTCCCCTAAGTATTCAGGATAAATACGTTACTTCTGTTAAGACGGATGTCTTTAGCGTACCACTGGAGGAGCAGATTGCCCTACTACTCCAAGCGAACGAGGAGATGCGCCGAATAGAGGGCATTAAACTGGCGGCCGGATTTATCAGTACCCTCAAAATCAACAAAGTCTTTGCTTCCACCGAGGGCAGCTATATCGAGCAAGAGTTGAGCGAGTGTGGGGCAGGCATTGATGCTTACGCGGTCAGCGAAGGTGGCTTCCAACGGCGCAGCTATCCTAATTCGGTAGGCGGTTTCTGGGAGACCGGCGGTTATGAGTTAGTGCCACGCTTAGATCTGGTAGGTAACGCCGGGCGAATCGCGGAGCAAGCCGTACAACTGTTATCCGCGCCACTTTGTCCCACCCGAAAGACCAACCTGATTTTGGATAGCAGCCAAGTGGCCTTACAGGTACACGAAAGCTGCGGTCATCCCGTCGAACTGGATCGGGTTTATGGAATGGAGGCCAGTTTTGCCGGAACTAGTTTTCTGACTACCGAAAAACTAGGTAATTTCCGCTATGGCTCTGAGATTGTCAATATCAATGCCGATGCCACTAGTCCGAGAGGGTTAGGCACTTTTGGCTACGATGATGAAGGTGTTCCGGCCAACCGTACCCCGATTATCCAAGAGGGTAGGTTTGTGAATTATATTACTGACCGCGAAACCGCCGCTACGCTGGGCCAAGAATCGAACGGCACGGCGCGAGCCGATGGCTGGAACCGGATACCCCTAATCCGTATGACCAATATCAACCTTGAGCCGGGCAAGAGCGGTTCGCTAGAAGATTTAATCGCCGCTACCGAAGACGGTATCTATATGGAGACCAATAAAAGCTGGAGCATTGATGACAAACGGCTAAACTTCCAGTTTGGAGTCGAAATTGCCTGGGAGATTAAGGATGGCAAACGCGGTCAAATCTACCGCAACGCCGCCTACAGTGGCATGACTCCGCAATTTTGGGGTAATTGCGATTTAATCGGTGGACGTGAAGGCTGGGTAATCTGGGGTGTACCCAATTGCGGCAAGGGCGAACCAATGCAGAGTATGCACGTTGGGCATGGAGCCTCTCCCGCCCGTTTCCACAATATCAACATTTTTGGCGCAGAAGGCTAACCCCCTAGGCTAACCCCCTGTAGGAGGGATTTCTAATCCCGATAGCGAGCCACAGGTTTAATTTATATAATTAAGAAGGTTAAACAATGTCGGAAATAGTAGGAAAAGAAAAAGTACTGAAGCTACTCCAGAACATGCTCAGTTATTCCAGTGCCGATCAGACCGAAATAAGTTTTATGGGTGGCAATACCAGCCTGACCCGCTTTGCCAATAACTATATTCATCAGAATGTGACCGAAAACAACACGACGGTTAAAGTGCGCTCCATCTTTGGTCAGAAAATTGGGACAGCCAGCAGCAATAACCTTGCACCAGAAGCCCTCAAAGAGTTGGTGGCCCGGGCCGAAGAGTTGGCCCATTTACAGGTAGATGATCCCGAATTTAAGTCATTGCCCGGCCCCAACCCCTCGGAAATAACCACACCTGAACCGGACGAAACCACCTACTCGGCCAGCGCGGAACTACGCGCCAACGGTGTAGCGGTCATCTGTCGCAAGTCGGCGGAAAAGGGGTTGACCGCTAGTGGCGCGTTCCGTACCGGGGGTAGTGAAATAGGCGTGGTCAATTCGCTGGGCCTGACCGCTTACCACCGGGGAGCTAATAGCGACCTGATTACCGTAATTATGGGGGAAAGTGGCAGTGGCTACGCCGACCGACTCAGCCCCACGATTGCCGCCATCAACGCCGAAGAAATAGCAGACGAGGCGATTGGCAAAGCTCTGCGGAGCCAAAATCCCCGCGCTTTAGAACCGGGCGAATACGAGGTAATCCTAGAGGAGTACGCGGTAGGTGAGATGCTTCAGTATATCTCCTACTTGGGTATGGGTGCGCTGGCCTTGCAAGAGGGGCGCAGCTTTATGCAGCTTGACCGCCTGTTGATGAGTCCCCTAATCACCATCTATGACGATGGCTCTGACCCCCAAGGTCTCGTCAATCCTTTCGATGCCGAAGGCGTGGCTCGCCAGAGGGTCAATCTGATCGAACAGGGGATTTGTAAAGCGGTAGTTTACGATAGCTACACCGCCAACCGGGAAGCGGGTAAACAGAATACCGGCCATTCTATCGGGGTGCAAGGTGATATGGGGCCAATTCCCCTCAATCTCTTTATGGAGCCAGGCGATAGCAGCAAGGAGGAGATGGTCAAACAGACCAAGCGAGGGTTGTGGGTGACGCGCTTTCATTATGTCAACCCATTAATACCCAATAAAGCGGTGCTAACCGGAATGACTCGCGATGGCACTTTTCTAATCGAAGATGGTGAAATCGTGGGGCCTGTCAAGAATTTCCGCTTTACCCAAAGCGGCGTGGAAGCCCTCAACGCTGTCCAAAGCCTTACCCAAACTCGTCGCCTACAAGGAGCGTGGGGAGGAGGAGTAGGCTATCTGGTTCCGGCTCTAAAAATCGCCCGTTTCAATTTCAATAGTGCCACCGAGTTCTAAGGCAAAGTCGCTCCCCTTAATTGAGGAGCGGCTTAACCTGCCACACCTAATATCTTTTCTAACTAAAAGGATAACCTTACTAAAATTATAATTAGCTCAACACCTCCAAGCCACTACTCTTGTTGCCAAAACATGTTACAATAGATTTAACACTAACTTGGTATTTTTGGTGGTTAGTGCTGGATGAATTAATCAAGTGGCAGGCTTGTTAGCGGATTATGCGACTAATTAAACGTTATTCTAATCGAAAACTCTACGATACCGAAATGCGGAGCTATATCACGCTGGATGGGTTGGCGGAACTAGTTTACCGGGGCGAAGAAATCCGGGTGGTAGACAACGACAGCGAAGAAGAGTTAACCAGCGTAATTCTAAGCCAGATTTTACTGGAACGGGAACGAGCGCAGCGTTTTGTACCCTCTGCTGTCCTCAGTCAGCTTTTGCGGAGCGGTGAGACCTTGAGTAAGGGCTTGAGTAAGGTAGCCCGGCCCTTTGTAAACCCTCCCGCGTTGCCCGTACCCCAATTTTTGGAGCAGGAGATCGAAAAGACCCTCAAATTTTGGTCAGAGCTAGGACAGAATAGCGAAGAGGAGACCCTGCGCCTGATTGAGAAGCTAGTTGAAAAACGTCGCCGCGCCCGCAGCGAGGTAGAGGTTGTGGCTACCCCGGTGGTACGCCGAAGTCGCTCCTCCGGTTCCAATCTGGATAAATTTGAGGAGTGGGGCGGCGATAATGTCAAGGCTCCACCTGATCTAATTCGCCCCTTGCCTGCCGAACTAGTAACCGAATCGCTTAAAGCCGCCCGTGAATTGAGCGAAACTTTAGTTTACCACGTGGAAAATCGGAACCTCCTTACCCAAGAAGAAATTGATCGGCTTCAGGGCAAGCTCAAGGATATTTGCACTCACCTAGGCGTATTACAGGACGAGTTGAACCACTTCCTAAAATCCTCTTAACCTCTCTAGGGGTAGATTTAGCCTCGGCTAACTACATAAACTAATTTTAATGAATTTTCAGGTTTAGGTATTGACGTAGTGGGTATAATGGTTAAGGAAGTAGGTTTCACTCACTTCCACGTCTTTGACTGAGTTCGATGAGTAGAAAGCTTTATACTGACGGCAGCTAAAGCTATTTTTCAAAGATTAAGTGATTAACCTTTGATTTAGCAGAAAGATTGCCTGTATCAGTGTAGTGAAAGGAGTAGTCCACTATGGACGGAGATCGTAGTAGCTTGGGAGATAATCCGGTTACTCTGCCAGAAGTAGGAGGCGCAATGGTCGAAAAGAAGAATAATTAACGAATTTTATGTAATTGTTCTTTTATCAAACCCGCGCTTACGGTTAATCCGTTTCCTTCTCCTTTCCTCATCTTCTGGAATGTTTCCTCTGGTTTATCCTCCCACCCACAACTACTAATTCTCTGAGAGTTTAAAGCTGGCCGAGTTACAACGCTGTGCCCGACCGTTCAGTTTAAGCATCACTGTATTACCGGGACGTGTTTTGATACGTTGTAGTATCTGCCTTGCAGTCTACTTAGAGTTGTCTTTTTGTTGCTCAATCTAATTTTTATATAGGAGAAAGAGGAGGGTAAACCAATGACCGCTACCTTTGAATTGCCTGAAATCAGCGTACTTCCTACTGCTGTGCTAGATGAGGCCCACTTGGGTGATATTCGGGGTGCTTTCGGCACAGTCCGCCAGCATGACCACGCACCACGCCGGAACTGGAAACAGCGTATTTTGACCATGCTTGCCATCATGGGGCCAGGGCTTATTACGGCAGTAGGCGACAATGATGCCGGTGGAGTCTCCACCTATTCCCAAGCCGGACAGAACTACGGCACTAGCCTGCTCTGGGTTATTCTGCTGCTTATTCCGGTCTTGATCGTCAATCAGGAGATGGTGGTTCGGCTGGGTGCTGTCACTGGCGTAGGTCACGCTCGCCTGATTACCGAGCGTTTTGGCAAGTTTTGGGGTGCTTTCTCAGTAGGCGACCTCTTCTTGCTCAACTTCCTAACCATCGTCACCGAATTTATCGGCATTAGCCTAGCTATGAGCTATTTTGGAGTACCCCCTTATATCTCGGTGCCGGTCTCAGCCGTTTTGCTCATCGTCATGACCGTCACGGGTAGCTTCCGACGCTGGGAAGGTTTTATGTATCTGCTCATCATCGTTAATCTGCTGATGGTTCCAACCCTGATCTTCTTGAGCAAACCCGATGGTGGTACTATTTTGCACGATACTTTGGTACCGGGTATTCAAGGCGGCAAGCTGAATTCGGATATTTTGCTGCTGATTATCGCTATCGTAGGTACAACCGTCGCACCTTGGCAACTTTTCTTTCAGCAGTCCAATGTGATTGACAAACGCATTACGCCACGCTGGATCAAATACGAACAAGCCGATACCTATTTCGGAGCCGTGATTACAGCAATAGGGGCCGCTTCGCTGATTATCGCCACCGCTTTCACCTTTGGCGGGACGGGCATGGATGGACAATTTCAAGATGCTGGAACGGTTGCTTCAGGGTTGGCTTCCCTTTCCGGGCCGATCATGGGTGCTGCGTTCGCTATGTTCCTACTAAATGCCTCGATTATTGGGGCAGCAGCGGTTACGCTCTCGACCACCTATGCTTTTGGCGATACCTTCAAAATCAGGCACTCGCTCCACCGCAGTTGGAAGGAAGCCAAACTCTTCTACGGGATTTACGCCGCACTGGTAGCAGTCGCCGCTAGTATCGTCCTGATCCCAAATGCGCCATTAGGTCTTATCACCGTAGCCGTGCAAGCTTTGGCAGGGGTATTACTGCCGAGTGCCACCGTCTTTCTACTGTTACTCTGCAACGACAAGGCTGTGCTTGGCCCTTGGGTTAACAAATTCTGGCTCAACGTAGTCGGTAGCATCATTGTGGGTATTCTGGTGGTACTCTCCTTCATCTTGGCGATTACCACGATGTTCCCGGAGGTAGATGTAGAGTTGCTCTCGATTGGTTTGACCCTCGCCCTAATAGTTGGACTGGCAATCACGGGCCTGATGACCTTGATAAATCGCCGCAAAAATGGTGTAATTACTGCGGTAGCCGAACCGAAACTGGATCGGCTGAACTGGAGAATGCCACCGCTGGAAGTTCTACCTAAACCAGTTTGGTCAACCGCTCAGAAGATCGCGATGCTTACTTTACGGGGTTATCTGGTTATCACCGTCATAGTACTGGTAGTCAAGGTAGTCAGCATGGCTATGGGCAATAACTAATCAGAAAAACGCAAGCAGAAAAAGAATAAGAGCCATCCCAAATTTTGAAACGAGGATGGCTCTTATTTGTTGCGGCGTTAAAATCTCCTGTTGGACTTTTCAACTGGCACAAGGCGTGTAATAATAGGGTGTTGTTAGATGAATGTTATTAGAAAGATACTTGATTACGAGGAGGAGACAAGTTTAATGGCTGAAACCAACGAAAAAGGCCGCCGCCTAAAGACGCGGAGTTGGATGACCACCGATGGGGTAGAACGTTCTCCCAACCGCGCTATGCTGCGAGCGGTCGGTTTCGCGGAAGAGGATTTTGAGAAGCCGATGATTGGTGTAGCAAGCACTTGGAGTGAGATTACGCCCTGTAACTTTCATATCAATCGGCTGGCCGAAAAGGTAAAAGAGGGTGTGCGCGTCGGGGGGGGTGTACCCCAAATCTTCAACACCATTACGGTTAGCGATGGTATTTCGATGGGCCACGAAGGAATGAAGTTTTCGCTACCTAGCCGCGAGGTAATTGCCGACTCGATTGAACTCGTGGCGAACGCGATGCGCTTTGATGGCGTGGTGGCAATTGGAGGCTGCGACAAAAATATGCCCGGTTGCTTGATGGCCCTCGCCCGACTCGATGTTCCTAGCGTTTTTGTCTACGGTGGTACAATTCTGCCCGGAACTTGCGCCGGACATGATGTAGACATTGTAAGCGTCTTTGAGGCGGTCGGCCAATATAGTGCGGGTTCAATTTCGCTGGAGCAGTTACACGAGGTGGAGGTCAAAGCCATACCAGGAGCCGGGTCATGTGGTGGAATGTATACCGCTAATACTATGGCCTGCGCTATCGAAGCCTTGGGCATGAGCCTGCCGGGTGGTTCCTCGATGCCCGCCGTCACCGCCCGCAAAATGGAAGATTGCTATACGGCAGGACAAGCCGTAATTCGGATGCTGGAAAAAGGCATTACCACCAAAGATATTTTGACCAAAAACGCCTTTGAAAACGCTATTACGGTAGTGCTGGCTCTAGGTGGCTCCACCAACGCTGTGTTGCACCTAATCGCCATTGCTCGCCAGATTGATGTACCATTGACCATTGACGATTTTGACCGCATCAGCCGAAAAGTACCCCACTTGGCTGATCTCAAACCGGGTGGTCAATATTCGATGTATGATCTGGATAAGGCTGGTGGTACTCAAGCCGTAATGAAGCTATTGCTCGATGCAGGTATGCTACATGGGGATACCCTAACCGTAACTGGTCTGACCCTAGCCGAAAACCTGAAAAATGCTCCGCCTTTTGCCGAGGGACAGCAAATCGTCCGACCCCTAGATAACCCGCTCCATCCCACCGGGCCAGTGGTAATCTTGCGGGGCAATCTTGCGCCCGAAGGAGCCGTCTGCAAAATCGCGGGTTTGGCTGTAACCCAACTACGCGGTCCAGCGCGAGTCTTTAACGGTGAGGAAGAGACCTTCAAAGCCATTATGAACGACGTAGTCCAGCCGGGCGACGTAGTGGTAATCCGCTACGAGGGGCCAAAGGGTGGGCCGGGGATGCGCGAGATGTTAGCCGTAACCGCCGCCCTAGTGGGCAAAGGTTTGGGTGAAAAGGTGGGCCTAATTACCGATGGCCGCTTCTCTGGTGGTACTCACGGCTTGGTAGTCGGTCACATTGCGCCGGAAGCTCAGCTTGGTGGCCCTATTGCCGCCATCCAAGACGGCGATATAATTCTGATTGACGGCGAAAACTATCGCCTAGAATTGGAATTGACCGACGAGGAAATCGCCACCCGCCTCCAAAACTGGACGGCCCCTGCGCCAACCTATACTCGCGGCGTATTGGCAAAATATAGCAAACTGGTCACTTCCGCCGCTCTGGGGGCAGTCACCGAGTAATTCTTTAGTTTAGTAACACAGATGAACACTGAGAACCACAGAGAACACAGATGATTTTTAGATAAATTAGCGGTGTTTGTCTGTGGTTTATCGAAAACGAAGGAAACGCTATGTCTGTAAATCTTAGTAGCCCCTACACCTCGATAAGTAAGCTCTATAAATTCCTTAGAGCGGAAGAAGTTTCAGCTTTTCTGGAGATACATGCGTTTTTAGTTCCGGTGCTAATTGAAGCGCATGACAAAATAAGGAACTATTTCCCCGCTTCCCAACTTGCCCTTGAGGTCTTTGTGGATCCCGAATCACCTGCCGATACGCATTTAACTGTTTGGATTGGTTTCGAGGATGATGTTGATGAAGCTTTTAACAAACTTCTGAAACTAGAGGAAGAATGGATCTATTATCTTCAAGACGAAGTTGTGGCAAAACTCTCTGTTAATCTAGGATCGCGATGAGTCACGAATTTAATTGGTCAGAATATCTTTATTTTGCTCAATCAATGGTTGGAAATTTTACTAATCCATGTTCAGAAGAAGCGAAACTCCGTGCCGCAATTAGTAGAGCCTATTATGCTGCTTACTGGAAAGCACGCAAATATATAGAAGATGATACATCCTACACTCCCTCCAGCGGATACTACAAACATCAGGAAGTTAAAGGGTATTTTTATCAGCGACGTAGCCATCCCCTATATAATTTGATTTATCTAAAGTTAATGTGCCTTTATGATCTTCGTATCTTGGCTGATTATAAGGATTCGCAAGCTGTAACGATTAAAGATACACAACTAGCCTTGAATTATGCCAGTGAGATAATTAAGCAGGTAAGTCGTTTAAAATAACTTCCTCATTAGAAAAGTTTTATGCCGAGATTAATTCTGGTTCGACACGGACAGACTAATGATAGTACCCAGCAGTGTTATCAGGGATAAATTGATAATCCGCTAAATGCCGTTTTACCCAGTCGGCAGCACCTATATAGTGCTGATCTTTGGCGGAGCAGCGGGCGTAATTATCAAAAAGCGATTGCGCCGGACGTAGCCGTGCGCTATAATTAAGATCACCTTTCTATGGACTAAGGTTTTGGCTCCACAGGTGTTGCTACCACCTGTGGAGCTAAGGTGGATTTTAACTCATCGAAAAGGAAGGAAACGCTATGTCTGTAAATCTTAGTAGCCCCTACACTACCCTTTCCCATCTAAAAACTCACTAACTTTTTGTCTAGTTTTCTGGTTCCATTATAGCGTATGCAATACGCCCCTACACCGAATTTTTGAGATGATAGGTTAGTTTGTTATCTTTCCTCCAACACAGGTTGGATATTCAGTGCATCGGCGTGTTGAAGCAGAGCCTTTTGCACATGAAGATCCCAATAGCTCCAAGTATGGCTACCGTGATATTCGGCGTAGTCATGCTCTAGCCCCAAACTTTGCAGGTGTGCATGAAAGCGGCGATTTTGTTCCAGCAGACCATCTTCAAGGCCACAATCAAAGCTGATGCGGGGCAGCTTTGACCGGTCTATCTCATTGGCCCAATGATAACAATCTAAGTCAACGGCACGTTCGGGTGTGACAAAATCCAACCGTTCCGCCCAAGCCGTAGTCAATTCTTCATAATTAGGGATTACACTCGAATGGGCATAGACCGAACAATATTTTTCAGGGTATTTTAGACCCAAGCGGAGTGCGCCATAGCCCCCCATCGAAAGACCACCAATAGCCCAAAGACTATCCCGACGTACAGGATAAGTAGCGTTAATATGTTCCCACAAATCTTGTACGATAAAATCTTCATACCGCAACATAGAATGGAGGTTGGCCCATAAGAAATTACCTCCGTTCGGGAGTACCACGATCAGGGGTAGGTTTTTGGCGTAATCAGTCAAGTTAGATTTGTAGAGCCAACGGGTATGATTGCCGTTGCGCCCATGCAACTGCACCAGCACCGGGTATGGTCCCTCTCCCACTTCTGCTGGGTCAGGTAATAGAATGGTATAAGGAACCACTCCATCTAGTGCTTGGCTCTTCATTTGGATTGTACCAATGTTCAACTAAATTCTCCTACTACTTCCCTTTAAATTGGGCTTTACCTACTACTTATAGGTATAAAACCCGTTACCAGTTTTGCGCCCGTAGAAACCTGCCAAGACCATTTGGCGGCTACTTGGGCGATACCACCCCCCATTAATCCACAACCGATTACACCTATTTTCTTAATACCTTCTACAAGTGCCATTAATGGCTTTCCTCCTTAAAAATTTAAATTGAACTTTTTAAAACTGGACTGACATTGACTGGCTCAGGGCGTGGGCCTTCTTTGAGCGCGTGGGGATGTGCGTGGGGAAGCAACACTCTTACTCCTTCGCTCGGCCCCTTCGGTTGAGCGATCCGGCAGTGTTGGCAGAGGCCAAAAAACTCTAACCAATGTCCTTCTAGGCTAAAACCAGTTCGCTCTTCTAAAAACGTGGTCAACTCTTCAAAATCACAGCCTTCAAACTCAACCGTGCGTTCACAGCAGCGGCAAACAATTTGGTGCTGATGACCGCGCTGCAAAGTGTAGCGATGACACCCATCCCCACTATGTACCCGTTGCAGCAGGTCTAATTCTTCGGTCATCAGCTTAACCGTGCGAAAGGCACTAGCTACCCCCGGTGGTGGATTGCCTTTCTCTTGGGCGCGTTCGTTTAGACGCTCTAGTAACTCGTTCAAGGTAAAACCACTCTCGAACGTAGTAATGGCCTCGATAATTTCCAGCCGGGGTTCCGTTACCTTGTAGCCGTACCGTATCAAAGCTTGGGCCAATTGTAACACCTGACGGTCTAAACGATGCTGATGTTGTTTGAGAAAGCGGGTAGTTAGGGCTACCGCGTTGGTCTCTTTTTCAGCACTCGGCTCAATCAGCCCAACTTTGTCCAAGTCCATAACTACAAAGACCTCTTTCTGGAACGTAAAAGACCATTTTCAATCTAAAATATCCTACTGAGGCTTATTTTACCTTTTTTGGTGGTCAGGGTCAAAACTCAATGGCTTAATGTAGGAGGGATTTCTAATCCCGATTTGGTTTAGGCCAAACATCGGGATTAGGGAACGGGAGACTTTAAGATCCCCCAATCTTAAAAAGAGGCGGATTTACATAGTAGAAAATATAAGTGCCTTTGGGGGTGGGGGATTTTTTCCAACCGATTCCCCAACGAGGTCTTCTACTCCTATTAACTCTGATAGAATTAAGTTTGAATCGATCAGGTTTTCTAATTCGTTGGGTGGTAGAGGTTTGCTAAATAAATAGCCTTGACCTTCTTCACAACCTATAGTCCGCAAAAATTCCATCTGCGCTTTGGTTTCCACGCCTTCGGCGACTACCCTCATATTTAAGGTATGTGACAAGTTGGTAATTAATTTAACAACATCTTCACTACCAGTTTTGGATAGGTTATTGTTACAGTTAATTACAAAAGAGCGATCTATTTTCCTTACAGTCCACAAAGATTGTGGAACTAGGGAGATCGCTTAGGAACTTGCAA
>JACAUC010000248.1 GCA_013390945.1 Candidatus Chloroheliaceae bacterium | reverse complement strand
CAACAGCAACAAGAGTTAGTAGGGGCGTATTGAATACGTCCTGCAACAGCAACAAGAGTTAGTAGGGGCGTATTGAATACGTCCCACAACAGGAGCAAAAAATGGTTCAGGCAATCAGGGACGAACAGATTACGCGCTGCTGCTTACGGGTAGTGGTGGCACAATATCACCCCAAGAAGGGGGATTATGCCGCGAATATTGCCCGCATAGGTGATATTTTTGAGCAATTGGGTGACGAGAAGGTCGCGCTCGATATATTGACGCTACCAGAGACCGCCACCAGTGGCTATTTCTTAGAGGGTGGGGTACGGGAGGTAGCCCGGCGCAAGGAACACCTTTTCGGGGATTTGCAGCAGGAATACCTCAAGCGGCGAGGTTTGGATGCACCGCTCTTGGATATAACGTTGGGCTATTATGAGGAATACCGAGGCGCGTTCTACAACTCGGCTCTCTATGCCACACTGGGCAACGGTCGAAACGGGGCAGGTTGGCAACCCGGTATTGTCCACAACCATCGCAAGTTCTTCCTGCCCACCTACGGTGTTTTTGATGAGGAACGCTTTGTGAGCCGGGGACGGCGGGTAAAGGCATTTGAGACCCGCTTTGGCTTGATGGGGATGTTGGTCTGTGAGGATGCTTGGCACTCCTTGATGGCAACGCTACTGGCTTTACAGGGTACTCAGGTAATCTTTATCGGCAACGCTAGTCCGGCCCGCCATTTTGAGGGCAAGGAGCCGGGGAATGTGACGCGCTGGCGCGAGTTAGTCGAGGCTATCTCCTCTGAGCATAATCTCTTTGTAGTGTTGACCAATCTCTGCGGTTTTGAGGGCGGCAAAGGTTTTATCGGGGCTTCGGTAGTGACTAACCCCTTTGGGGAGGTTATTTTAGATGGACCATTAGCAAAAGAATCGCTGCTGCGTTGCGAACTGAATTTAGAAGATATTGTGATCGCTCGCGGAGATAACCCACTCCTAGCCGATTTGGAAACTGGTCTACCTGATTTGATTGCTGAGTTACAGGAAATTGGGCGAGGTTAATTTTTGAGCATTTTGTGTACCATCTCCATAATTGGGGGTAGGGGTGTATTGCATACGCCTAACCTGCGGCGGGTTTATTCAATAAACCCCTACCCATTGAGAAGATACCTTTTGTAAGCTTTAAAATTTGAGAGATTCTTTTTAAGAAGGGACAAAAGTATGACCTTAACAGCAAAAAATAAATTTCAATTGGTGGATGCGGTAAAACAGGACGCAGACCACATTGGAACCGAACTTTTGAAGATAAATCCGGCCCTAGTGCGGGATTGGTTGGTGGAGTTTTTGCGGGATGAGCTTATTCGGCGGCGCAATTTCAAAAAGGCGATTGTCGGGCTATCGGGGGGAGTAGACTCGGCCTTAGTGACCTATTTGTGTGCCGAAGCCCTTGGCCCGGAAAATGTGGTAGCGGTCAGGATGCCCTATCAAACCTCCAGCAGCGAAAGTTTGGAACACGCCCAACTGGTGATTGATGCGCTAGGAGTGCAGGCCGCTACTATCGAAATTACAAAGGCGGTGGACGGTTACATTGGGGAGTTTGAACCAGAGGCCGACGGACGAAGGCGCGGCAATGTGATGGCCCGGACGCGAATGATTATCATTTTTGACCAATCGGCCAAATACAATGCCTTGCCAGTAGGAACGGGCAACAAGAGCGAACGACTTTTTGGTTACTTCACTTGGCATGCCGACGATTCGCCGCCCATCAACCCGATTGGCGATCTTTATAAGTCACAGGTTTGGGAATTGGCCCGTTTTATAGGCGTACCCTCGGTAATCGTGGATAAACCTGCCTCCGCCGATTTGATCCAAGGCCAAACCGATGAATCTGATTTTGGAATCAGTTACGCCAGAGCCGACCGGATTCTGGCTTTGTTGCTACGAGGCTACCAACGGGAGCGGTTGATTGAGATGGGGGTAGCTCCGGCAGAGTTAGATCTTGTCAAGAACCGCCTAGATAGCACCCACTGGAAACGCCATCTCCCTACCACCGCCATGCTAAGTAGTACCAGCATCAACGATTACTACCTGCGCCCGGTAGATTATTAGCCCCCCCAAAAGTGGCATTTGAACTAAACCGCCCGGACACCGTTCAAATGCCACTTTGTAAGCCCATCGGTCCGCAGTAGGCATCCTACAAGATTTTGGTTAGGGCTGTTGCAAAGTCGGAGAGCTATCCAATCTGGCAAGAGTAGTGGTAGGTGAAAATCAACTGGCGGCACAACCAGTTGACCCAGTTGGCGCAGCATCCTACAAGATTTGGGCTTTCCGACTAGAATGTGGTTATGGAAAACTATTTGTAAACTAGTTTAGCCTACTATCTGCCTGTAAACTGGTTTCTCTTAGGCCAAGATTGTAGGATGCTGCGTAACCTAGGTTCCGTCAGTTGATTTTCACCTACCACCCAACTTGTCAGATAGGGACTTTGCAACAGCCCTACGATTTTGGTTGCAACTAACCCTCACACTGCTATGTTATAATAACTGGGTTTCATTGCTCTTTTAGCATTTTTTGACCTTCTAAACTATTTATTTGGAGGATGGTACGGGTTGCCGACCGAAACAAGTTTTGCAACGGCTCTGCTGGCTTGGCCTGCGGCTTTGTTCTTATTATTTATACCGGGTTTTGTTACGCTTGTGCTGGTGCTATCGTTTGGGAAACGGCCTAAAACCGCTCGTACCCTAAGTTTTAGCGAATCCTTTTTTTGGACATTGGCCCTGAGTCTCTTTTTCGATGGTTGGGTAAGCTTTACGCTGGGCGAACTGGCTCTTTTTTCGCTAGGAGCGGTTGTAGCGGTTGCCTTGGGCTATAGTCTCTTGATTTTTGGCCTCCGCTTTTCGGCTTTCAAGGCACTTTGGCAAAAGTTCAAGAACCAGTTCAAGAACCAGTTCAAGAACCAGTTCAAGAACCAGTTCAAGAACCAGTATCCAACTTGGCAAAAAGTGTTTCGTCCAAAAGTCACCCGTCGTAATTTAGATGGTTATCTGTTGGTAGCCCTTTTAGTGGGGGCGTTAGGGCTAAATTATGCCGCACCACACGAGACGATTGTAGGAGCCCAAGATAGCGGAATCTATTTTAATGCCGGGGCTAATCTTGCCCGCACGGGCGCGTTTATTGTGCAGGATCCGCTGCTGCCCGCCCTAAACGAGGCCGGGCCAAAAACGCAGCCTCAGTTTTTGCTGGGGATGCCGGGGCGGGTAGACCGCTTCCTCTTTGTCGCCCAACAACGGTTGCCCGGCTTCTTTATAAAAGATAAGGACGAGGGACTGGCAAAGGGCGAGGCTATACCTCAACTGTTCCATTTTTATCCCGCACTGCTGGCCCTAGGTATGAGCCTCTTCGGGCTTTGGGGTGGACTCTGGGTAACGCCTTTGTTAGGCGTGATGGCGATTTTTGCGGTCTACTTGGCAACCCGGCGGCTCTTTTCGGCCCAACGCGAAAAATGGATTGCTCCCCTAGCGGCCCTGCTCCTAACCCTCAATGGGGTGCAGGTCTGGTTCAGTCGTGAAACCTTGTGGGAGATTTTAGGCGAGTTCTTGGTCTTTACCGCCATTTACGCCTTTGCGCTGATGGTAAAACCCACTCAAATAACGTGGGACGAGACCGAAACCGAGCGGGATGAAGCGGTGGCGAGGCTAGGTGGGTTAGGAGTAGGGTTGGCCTTGGGCCTGATTTGCTTGGCCCACGCCCAGTTCCCCTTTATGATTTGGCCTATGTTGATCTATTTCGTCTGGTCGCGCCTAACACGGCGTTGGGGTATGCCCCAATGGTTAATGCTAGGTGCTTTCCTAGTGTTGGCACTTCACACCCTCCTGCATATTCGCCTCTTTGCGCTGGGCTACTTCGAGGGTGTCTACCATAACCCGATTGTAGACCTTCGCAACGCTTTGCATCTCTTAATACCGCTTGCAACCGTCGCTTTTCTAGGAGTGGTTTTGCTGGATGCGATGCCCCACCGCTTAGAAATAATTGTGGCGTGGCTTAGGCGGCATTGGGGTCTAATTTCGGTGGCCCTGATGCTGGTGGTAATGGCCTATGTCTTTTACAGCTATTTTATGCGGGTCTACGCTATTTCCACCGATGGGCAAGGCAATTACCCCGAAACCTACTGGAGCCTTTCTAGCTACATCGGTGCGCCTACTACCGAAGGGCCAGAGCGCAATTTGTTGCGGTTGGGCTGGTATTTCTCGCCACTTGGTATGCTCTTGGCTTTTCTAGGCTTGGCCGCAATTATGGCCCGGCGTTTGAATGAACGGGTGGGCTTTTTCCTAGCCCTCACTCTAGGAGTTAGCTTCATCTTCCTAGATTATAACTACACCCTAGAACATTACATTTATAGTATGCGGCGTTACATCACCGCTACCATTCCAGCCTTAGCGATTTTTATCGCCTATGGCTCTCTTATCGCTCTGCCAGATTTGTTGGAGTGGGGTTGGCGCAAATTAAGGCGAATCGAGAATCCACCGACGGAGCTAGGTCAGCCAAAGCACCGTCCACTGGTCTCCCGCTTGGTTAGCTTTGGGTTAGTGGCTGGATTAATACTCTTCCTAGTCTGGACAGGACGTACCATCTTTTTCCTACGCGAATATGGGCCAAGTGCGGAGGCTCCCGGTGTAGTGGAACAATTAGACCAGTTGGCGGCTAAGTTTGACTCAAAAGACATTTTGATTTTTGTAGGCGAACGCGACCAAGATGCTAAGCTTGCCACACCTTTAACCTATGCTTTTGGTATTCCCTCCTTTGATCTGACCTATGCCGTGAAAAACGATGAGCTAGGCGATCTCTTGCGGGTTTGGGAGGGAGAAGGCCACCATATTAAGGCTCTACTTGGCCCTAATGGGGGACGCTTTTCACCGACGGGCTATAATCTCAAGCAGACGGGTGAAGTCAAGATCACTTTTAGCCAACTTCAGCAACTGGTCATCCAGAAGCCCAACAATCCCCAAACCAATACCCTCTTGTATGGAATCTATGATGTGACGGCAGGAACGACTAGTGGCACAACCTCTGGTATAGGGGAGGTGAATAGTTCGGCAGGTTGGACATTGCAGATAGGCAAGGGCGATTGGCCTGCTCTGATTAATGGGTTTTACAATGTCGAGCGTGATCCTGATGGGCTAGTTTATCGCTGGACGGAAACCGATGGTCAACTGCGGATACCCTGCCTTGTACCGGATGGTGGCCCGGCCCGCCTAACCCTAACCATGGGTGCGGGTAGTACGCGACCTGCTACGTTACCACCACTCTCCGTAAAGGTTTATCTGAGCAATTATCTTTATGATGAGCCTACTTTTAGTAATCCCAAACAGCTTAAAGCACTAACCACCCTCACCCTCCAACCGGGTATGCAAGATTATCTTATCACTTTACCATCTGGAGAGGACAAATTGACTTGTGGTAAAGGTGCAAGTTCGCTAATATTATGGCTGACGGTAGATGCGGCCCAAACTTGGGTACCGCAACAACAACACTTGGGTGATGACACCCGCCGCCTAGCCATTAAGTTAACTAAAGTTAACCTAGTTTCAAAATAAGAGGTAGTTATGTTAATCGAAACGCGCAGAAGTAAGCCTAGGAAACACACATCTACCCCGAATCCTAACGGCGTAGAGACCAACGGGAATTTGAATGGTTCCCACCCTCGGCAGGGACGCACCAAACGTAAGTTGCTAGTAGTAGGCGGCGCGGCTTTAGGAATGGGCTATGGAGTTTGGCAAGCAGGACGCACCCGCTTTAACCCTAAAATCAATGGGACGCTGAACCTAGCGGGCTTAAAAGCTTCGGTCGAGGTAATCCGCGATAAATCGGGAGTGGCTCACCTCTATGCAACTAGTTTGGAAGATTTAATGTTGGCGCAGGGTTTTGTCCACGCTCAAGATCGCTTCTGGCAAATGGAGTTTCAACGTCGCTTGGCGACAGGCCGCTTGAGTGAGATTTTGGGTGAGCCTGCCCTACCCGCCGACTTGGTAATGCGCCGTTTCAATCTACGCCTAGTGGCCGAGCAAAATTATGATGGAATGTCTGGTGAAGAGCGTGGCTTGCTTTCGTGCTATAGCGCAGGGGTCAACGCCTTTATCAAAGAGAAAAAACTACCCCTAGAGTTCTCGATTTTACGCCATAAGCCCGAAGATTGGAAACCTTTGGATAGCTTAATCTGGTCATCGGTGATGGCGGTGGGTCAATCGGGAAATTTTGAAGCGGAGCTATTACGGGCCAAATTGGTACAAAAAGTAGGGCCAGAAAAAGCAGCCCGACTAGAACCAATGGAAACAGCCGATTTACCCCAAGTAATGCCAGTAGGAACCGACTATGCCGGAATTGATTTTGAGGCAATGCTGGCCCAATTTACCTCTCTACACGAATTGGGTGGCTTAATCGGAGCAGGTAACGGTAGCAATAATTGGGTGGTGGATGGTACAAAAAGTGTCACTGGCAAACCCTTGCTGGCAAATGATCCCCATATTGCCACTAGTATGCCGGGAGTCTGGTATGAGATAGATCTCCACGCCCCCGATTTTGAGGTGGCCGGGGTCTCGATGCCCGGTGTTCCAATGGTAGTCTTGGGTCATAATCGGCATATCGCTTGGGGTGTTACTAATACAATGGCCGATATTCAGGACGGCTTTATTGAAAAGATTGACCCGGCTAACCGTAGACGTTATGAATACAAAGGGGTATGGCGCGAGTTTGAAAGCAGGCAGGAGGAAATTAAGGTTAAAGGGAGTAAACCCACTATGTATAAGGAGTTTTTTCACTCCGCACATGGCCCGATTATGTCGGACTTTAACCCCAATCTTCCGCAGAATGAAGAAGGCAATACTTCTGGAATTGAAAAACCTATCGCGGTTTGCTGGACACTTTACGAAACTTCACGGGCTTTTCGCGCCCTTATGGGATTGAACCGGGCCCGCAACTGGGAGGAATTTCGGGCTGCCCTACGAGATTGGGATATTCCTTCGATGAATTTTGTCTATGCCGATACCGAGGGGAATATTGGTTTCCAGTATGCCGGGCGTATTCCAATTCGAGTCAAGGGTCAAGGCCGTCTACCTAGTCCGGGCCATACCGGAGAATATGATTGGCAGGGATACATACCTTTTGAGGAATTGCCCCACCTTTATAATCCTGCCTCCCACTTGATTTTTACCACCAATAACCCGGTGACGGACAACACATATCCCTACCATCTAAGCAGCGAATATATCGGGAGTTGGCGAGCCAAACGTATTCGTACTCTGCTAAATGCCAAAGAAAAACTCTCCCTAGAAGATTTTCGGCAGATTCAAACCGATCTTTACACCGAACCGGGCCATATTTTCGCCCACCTAATGCTAAACCTTGAGCCAAAAGACGCTTGGCAACGTCAAGCACTCTCCTATTTCCGCACTTGGGATGGTCAGTTGACCGCCACCAGCGTGGCGGGTAGTCTCTACAAAATGACGATTTACAAGCTGCTTCGCCAACTCTTTATACCGCTACTTGGCGAACCACTAGCCGACCGCTATATGGGGGTAGGTGAAGGACTGGCTCCACTCAACGTCTTTTCCGGGCAGCCCGGCCCTATGGTTATTCGCCTGATAGAAAAGAATGATACTTGGCTTTTACCGGAGGGCCAAACGTGGCCTCAAGCGATGCAAATCGCTTTAGAGGCGGCGATTGCCGAGTTGCGCCCACGCTTAGGCGAGGATATGAGCGGTTGGGCATGGGGTAAGCTTCACACAATGAAGTATAACCACACGCTAGGGGCAGTCAAGCCTTTGGATCGGGTCTTTAACCGGGGGCCACAACCAATAGGCGGCGATACGGATACAGTTTGGCAAACAGGTTACTCTGGCAAAGAGGCCGATTTCACGGCTAACGGAGCCACATCCTCTTTCCGAGGTCTCTTTGATCTGAGCAATTTAGATCGTTCCCTAATCGGCATTGTTGGCGGACAAAGTGGCTCTCCCTTCAGTCCCCACTACTTTGACCTAGCCGAAGAATGGATCGCAGGTGAACTACATCCGCTAATTTCTAACCGGTCCGAATTAAGGGCTAATACCGAGGGTACTTTGACCTTAAAGCCTATATGAATAAAATGATTGATGATGTCTTGTGAGATGGTATTATTACTTTATTCAAAGGAGTAGGCAGAATGAGTTTTAGTATTTCTGAGGATCTATTACGAGCTACCGGACTAAGTGAAACGGAACTGGCCCAAGAGGTAGCCGTAATGCTATTCGAGAAAAACAAATTAACTTTGGCTCAGGCCAGCCGTTTGGCCGGAATGAGCCGGATGCAATTTCAACATCTGCTTGCCAGCCGCCAAATAGCGGTACACTACGATGAACAAGACTTGGAAGAGGATCTCCAAACTCTCCGAAAACTTGGTCGTCTATGATTGTTGTAAGTAATACCTTAAACCTAACAGTAAAAGGCACAGCTATTGACAAGCTTAGCTGTTTGTATTATATTGTATTACGTCTCCCGATGTGGAAACCCCTGTAAGAGGGATTTCCAATCCCGATGTGGAAACCCCTGTAAGAGGGATTTCCAATCCCGATGTGGAAACCCCT
>JACAUC010000247.1 GCA_013390945.1 Candidatus Chloroheliaceae bacterium | reverse complement strand
AGTTTTCCTAAGACCCTGTAGTCGGGATTTCTAATCCTGATTTTGAGTTTTCCTAGACCCTGTAGTCGGGATTTCTAATCCTGATTTTGAGTTTTCCTAGACCCTGTAGTCGGGATTTCTAATCCTGATTTTGAGTTTTCCTAAGACCCTGTAGTCGGGATTTCTAATCCTGATTTTGAGTTTTCCTAGACCCTGTAGTCGGGATTTCTAATCCTGATTTTGAGTTTTCCTAGACCCTGTAGTCGGGATTTCTAATCCTGATTTTGAGTTTTCCTAAGACCCTGTAGTCGGGATTTCTAATCCTGATTTTGAGCTTAGCCAACCCTCAAATTTGCTTCGTTCACGGGCATCTGCCGGAGCATATTTCAGAAAAAGCTGAAAGTCGGCCCGAGCCGCTTCAAGTTGACCCGCTACTAGGTAAGCCTCGCCTCGACAGCGATAGTAGTTATAATGCGTACCGGAGGAATCAATTTCAAGCCGCCGGGTAAGATTGGTAATCGTGTAAGCTACCTCTTTGGGGAATTGTTGCTGCCATTTGCGAACTGCACCATCCTGCCCATCTAGCGAAACCGCCTGTTCCAGCGCACTACTGGCACTCTTATAATAACACCCTTCGCTTTGGTTTTGGCTGGCATAGACGGCATCCAAGGCTTTTTCACGAGCCGCAGTAGTGGTCGGTATTAAAGGAAGTGCCAGCGATAAGGCCAAGATAAAGAGCAAACTTACCCCCAAACCGATTAGCACCCTCAAAGGTCGCGCTGAATTTGGAGCAACATTCTCTAGCTTTTCCCTATTAGCTCGCCTTATTTTGAGAATGGCCTGAATTACCTCCCAGAGACCAAGTGCCGCGAAAATCAGCATTAGGGGGTAGGCGGGTAGCGTATAGCGAAACTCGTCCTGTACCAACAGGTTTAGTCCCATCAGATAAAAGATGGTGGCATAGAGTGGCAGCGTCGCCCACCGATAGGGGCGGCGCACAAAGGCCACGCCAAGACCTACTAGCGCAAAAATAAGATAGAGTCGGTTCAAATTATCGGTTAACCAACGGTAATCCCAATAAGCCGGGTCATAATAAGGAAAGACAAAATGCTGATCCCACTGAAACCAAGCCCGTTGCAGCATTGTGCCGCCAAATTCGAGGGGATAGTTGCTAAGGTAAGTGGAAAAGTAGTGCTTCCAATAAGCACTTTCAGCCTGCCGCTTGGCTTGGTCGGGTTGTTGTTGAATTGGCACATAGTCCGCCAATCGCGCCCGGTCTTCGGTAGAGAGGCGCGTATCGGCGGGGGTGGTAATGCGTTGGTAGCGGGGCATCCCGCCTCGAATTACGTTTAGTGTGCCGAGGGTAGTTTGGTAAGTCGAGAGATCCCCGGCGATAAGTGGGGTTGGTTCGTTCCAATCCCGCAGGTTAGCCGCGAAGGGCGGAATAAGGATTAGCAAGAGCGCGATGAGTACCAACATAGGCCCGAATAATCGCCAGCGTCCCCTACCCAAAAGCACTAAGGTTGCCAAGACGACTAGCGGCAAAAAGAGGAAAGTTGGCCGGGTCTCCAAGTTCCAAGCTAGAGCCAAACCTGTCAGCAGGTAGTAGAGGGCTACTTGGCGCGAGCGAAGTGTTTTGACCCAGCAATAGACCGTCAGGGTTAGCCAGAAGGCGGAGCAGATTTCGGTTTGGGGTGTGCCAGTGTAGCCCCACAAAAAGGGGCAAAAAGCGACTAGCCCTGCTGCCAGCAGTGGTAAGGGTTGACCCACATAAACCCTTCTGGGTGGCTTGGTTTTTACCTGAGTTTGGGGGATTATTTCGCTCACCGACAGGTAGACTAGCAGCACCGTCAGACTAAGTAGAAGGGACTGCACTAGCCACAAAGCTATCATATTGCGGTTTGGCGGATCGCTTAGGCCGAAAATTGGATCGCCCAAGGGTTTGGTATCTCTGGTCAGTTTGTAAACAAGGGAGACAAAGAAGGGGTAGCCGGGAGTACGAATGGCATCGGCCTTATAACCCTGTTGAGCAATATTATAGCCCTGATCGCTGTAGCCCCAGGCATCAAAGCGCAAAGGTTGGGGGTTGGCAAAGACCACTATTAGATTGGCGGCTAAGCCTGCGATTAGAATGAGGATGAGGCCCAGCGACCAGCGAAAGCGGGGCGAGGTGAGCGGTTCTCCTTGCTTTTCAAGCTCTCTCCTACCCCTTTGGATTTGCTGTCGGAAGAGGTAGGCTGCTCCGCCGATAGTGGCTAGGGTTGTTAGTAGCCAGAGCCAAAAGCCGGGGCCGTTGCGGGGCATAATGACATATCCCCAAGCCAGTAGCAAGAGACTGGCTCCTAATCCGAGGAGGGCTAGGGGGCGGCGTTGATAATAAAATTTGCCCATTTCGCTTTCAAAAGCGGGGGAGAGTCTGGTTTCAGCTTTTTGTATTTTGGAAAAGAGCCGCATCGTCAGCTTGGTTCCTCGCCTGTAGAGTAGTTGGCAGTCAGTTTTCTAAGCATTGGTTTATTCTAACATTGTGGTTAGGTAAGGTCAATTTGGGGTAAGGGTTCTTCCAGCTTACAACATTTTAATTCTTTACCGATATTTTATGAAAGATTTATGTAATTCAGAAGCAAAGAGCGGCTCTTGTAATATTAATCTGCTTTAATACCTTCAATAGTCGTTCTCGAAAGGAATTGACACGTGAATATTATCTACTTGCCATTTTAATAAAAAAACCAACCGTAGTGAAGTATCCTCTCAATATTTCGAGGTAGGGGCGTATTGCATACGCCCTTTGTGAAACCAGTTTACGGCGGATCTACGGCGGGTCTACGAAGGTTTTAGGTACTTTTGCTAAAACCTTCTTCCAGTATCAAGAGTAAAGGTGTCTTATGAAATGGTTTAATCGTCTTAGAGTTCGTACCCGGTTTTTGTTGATCGCACTCTTTATTTTACCCTTCTTGACCGGGCTTGGGGGAGCCGGAGTGTGGGGTGTACTTCAAATCAACAACATTCTCCAAGAGGAACAAGCCAATCAGACTCCTTCGGTTTATGATCTGAGTCAGGTTATTACCCAAATTCAGTCGGCACGGATGGATTACTATCAGGCACTACTTGAGACTGATCCTAGCAAACTTCAACAATTGGTCTCTAGCGTTAAGGCACATGTAAAATTGGCACGTGACTATTGGGAGACCTATCGGCAATTGCCGAGTGTCCCTGGGGAGAGAGCCCTCTGGCCCCAATTCGAGGCTACTTGGAAAGACTGGGTGAGCGAGGTTAACGAAATAGGGAATTTAGCCTTGTTAAATACACCGCAAGCCCGGCAGCAAAGAATCGAGCTACTTGCCATCAATCCCGGCGATCAACTGGTGGAAGCGGTTTCTCAAATGTCGGCAGTTGATTACAATGGGGCGATTGAACTGAATAACACGGCTCAGCAAACCTTTGTTACTGTACTCATTATAATTATAGTCTCGGCTATTGGTGTCGTGCTGGTCTGTCTGGCGGCAGGATTGGTCTTGGCTCACTCGATTATTGGAATGACGACTGAACTCACCTTTCTCAATCAGCAGATAAACGCCGCTTGGTTTAGTTCGGAGGGTAAGCGTCACTTTGGGGAAGAAGTCAGCTTGCGCCTCAAAGCAATGACTACCGAACTACATGCGACTTCTAGCCAGCAGACCAGTGGTAGTCAACAACAGGTCTTTGCCATTAACGAAATAACCACCACGCTCACCGAACTGGCTCAAACAGCCCAAACCGTTGCCACTGGTTCAACCCGCATTGACCAAGCGGCCGCCGCAGTACTGGCTTCTACCCAGCAGGTAACCACTGCTACCTCTAAGGCCAGCCAAGTAGGGGAACATGGTCAGCAAGCCATGGAGAAGACGCTCCATGCCAGCTATCAGGTCAATAACTTTTATCAAGTTTTGCTCCAGTTTTTAGCCGAACTGGATCAGCAGTCTGGTAGGGTAAAGGAGGTGATTAGCCTGATGCGTGATATTAGTAATGAGACGCACTTGTTGGCCTTAAATGCCTCTATCGAAGCGGCAGGTGCTGGAGAACAAGGTAGCCGTTTTGCGGTGGTGGCCCGCTCCATAAAGGAGTTAGCCGACCGTAGTATGAAAGCCAGCCGTGAAGTTAGCCTGATTCTAAACGGCTTACAAACGCGAACCCGCCAAGCCGTTGTGACGGCGGAAGAGGGCCAGCGCGATATTTTGACGGGGGTAACAGTGGCACAGGAGACCGGCACAGTTATTAATGAATTAGTGGTTGCGATCAAAATTAGTGCTACCGAAGTCGAGAAGATTCAGCAGGCGGTGGTAACGATGAAAGGCTGGACACAGGAGATTAGCTCTATAACCCGCCAGCAATATAAGGCTGTGAGCCACTCGGCAAATGCCCTACAGGATATTGATATTGTAGCCCGTCAGACTGCCGCCGGAAGCGTTCAGGTTAGTGCCAGTATGCAAGATTTAGAGGAACTTTCACACCAGTTAAACTTGGCTCTGGCGGCCTAGATAATTGCCGGGGCGGAGCCGCCCGCCCAACAATCCGATGTTCTATTTGGGCGGCTCTAAGGGGATGGCAAAATAGAAGGTGCTGCCTTGACCAATTTGGCTTTCTAGCCACATATGGCCCCCATGCTGCTTGACTATCTCATAGCTGATGTATAAGCCTAAACCTAGACCCTCTACTCCGCTACTTTCGACCGCTTTTGTGCGATAGAAACTGTCGAAAATATGGGCTTGCTCTTCCGAGCCAATTCCGCGTCCTTCATCTTTTACCCAAATCACTGCCCATTCGGTTTTGGTTTCGGTCTCGCTCACTTTTTGAAACAAGGGCTTTTGTTCGGTTGGATTATTGTCGGAAGTCGCCAGTGAGCGTTGCTTGTTAAAGCCAATTGTAATTGGCTGGTCGGGTGCGCTATATTTGGCGGCATTGACAATCAGATTATTTAATACCTGTCCCAAATAACCTTCATCGCAAGTAGCTACAATGCTCTCCGTTTCATCTACTTCTGCTTGTATCGCGATAGGATGATCTTTGATGGTCAGGCTATGTTGCTCTATTACCATCTCCACCAGTGCCTTCAGATCCACACTAGTACTATAATCTAGCTTCAGCCCTCGGTTTTGAATCCGCGAGAAATCTAATAGCTGACCTACCAGATTATTCATCCGGTCTATCTGGGAGCGAATGGTCTTGGCTGAATGTAAGTCTCGTTGAAGTGCTTTTAGCTCTTTGGCCTCGGCGATAGACTGGATAGTTTGTTCCTGTTTCCGCAAACTATTTTCTAGCAATTGGGCATAACCACTCATCACGGTTAGGGGTGTACGAAGTTCGTGACTGGCAACCGACATAAAGAGGTCTTTATAGTAATCGAGTTCTTTTTGGGTGGCTAAGGCTTTTTGGACTTCCTGATGAAGTCGGGCATTGTCTAGGGCTAAGGCTGCTCGCCGTACCAGCAATTCGGCCAGCGTTAGATCTTGCTCGGTGTAGGTACGGTTCGACTCGGTGGTAAGGTAAGTAACGACTCCCAAAACGCGCTCCCTAGCGACAAGCGGTATCAGCATACATGATTTAAGGTTTAGCTCGCGCAAATCATTCAACTGCTCCTCATTTTTGGCGGTCATCTTCAAAAGCTCTTCGGTGAGTTCAGGAATGAGGAGTGATTTCCAACTGTCGGTAGAACCCACCACTGATCCCAAGGTAATCGGATAAAGGTCTTCATAGGCCCGCTTCTCCTTGAGCGGGTCTTGGTGGGCAATTGCCATTCGTTGAAATTTTCCACTTGCCTCATCCAATATATCGGCAAAGCACCAATCGGCTAGATAAGGCACGGTTAAGTGTACCAAATTTTGCAGCGTAACCTCATAGTCAAGGGTAGTGGATAATAAGATACTAGCCTCTAATAGGAAATTTAGCGTCTTTTCGGCCTGCTTGCGCTTGGTAATATCGCTAATAGAAAGGACGAGACCGTCATTTAGCTTCACGCTTAGACGACGGAACCAGTTAGAGACCCTCCCAACGGTAAATTCAATCTCCTCATCGTAGGTTTTTCCGCTCTTCACTATCTCCACAAAGTGATCAAAGACACCTCTAGGCCGATGGTCGGGATAGACTTGTAGAAGTCTCTGACCAAGCAGATCCTCGCTCTTATTTTGCAGGAACCGTTCTGCCGCCGGATTGATATATTCCCACACAAAATCAATGATTTCGCCCTGCTCATCGCGCAGGCTACGCATAATAATAAAACCATCGGGGGATAATTCTTGAGCGATGCGGAAACGTTCTTGGCTTTGGCGTAATGTCTCTTCTGTCATTTTGCTCTTGGTTACATCTCTAACGATAAAGCCTACTCCAAGTAACTGACCCGCGTGATCTCGGATTGGGTAGTACGTTGTTGTCCAGAAATGAATCTGGCCCGGCTTAGACGGTGTTTCACTACTTAACTCTTGGTCTAATAGCGTCTCTCCGGTTTCAAGCACTTGCCGGATTAAAGGTTCTACGCTGGAAGCTAATACAGGGGGCAGGACTTCGTTTAGATGCCGTCCGGTATGCTGCTCTATCGTCAGACCATTTATCTTGGCTAAGGCTGGGTTAACTCGGATATAGCGTAGTTCCCGATCCACCAGACCTAAACCTAGCGGAGTATTGGCTAACAACGCATCCAGCAGGCTCAAAGATTCGGTTAGCTGTTTGGAGAGGGTTCGAGCCTCGGTAATATCTTGGGACATAATCATACCGGCGATAATCTCACCCTGCTCATTTTTCACGGGTAAGGCATAAGATTGATAAATATGATTATTGTATTGTATCTCAAAACTACTCTCTTTCCCGGCTAGAGCCTCCCGGTAATAGGGTTCCAAGTTTGTACCATCTGAAGGCAGCAGGATTTCCCAGAGAGTCTTACCTTCTAACATATCGGGCCTAAGACCGATGTCCTCCAACCCTTTGCCGTCCGCAATAATATGGCGCAGGTCGTAGTCGAATAAGATGACGGTTCCGTTCGGGAAGTTTTTAACCAAAGTACGGTAGCGTTCCTCGCTCTGGCGTAGTGCCTCCTCCGCCTGCTTGCTTTTGGTTATATCTACAATCGCAGTACCTATTCCAATTACTTCACCCTCCTCATTCCAGAGTGGGCAGTAACTTACTTTTACGATAATAGTCTGGTTTGGATTACCTCGGGTTTTACCACTTACTTCTAGGTCTAGGACAGGCACTCCAGTTTCAAGGATGCGTTGAAATAGAGGTTTTATAATGGTGCGTACTGGAGCAGGTATTACTTCATCTATACTTCGGCCTAAATGTTCTTCTACCGACAGACCGTTCATCTTCGCTAAGGCCGGGTTAACTTTCAGATAGCGTAACTCCCGATCCAGAAAACCTAAACCAATGGAAGAATTGGTTAACATACTATCTAGCAGGCTCAGGGATTCGGCTAAATGTTGGGCGGTCTCTTGAGCTTTACGGTGGGCCTCTTCTGCTGCTGCTTCACTGCGCTTTTGGGCTTCAATATCGGTGGCACTACCGACCCAATGGGTGATCTCTCCGGTTATCGAGTCTCGCATCGGCGTAGCCCGGGCCAGATGCCAGCGATAAGTACCATCGCTACCGCGACGAATGCGGTACTCTATTTCATAGGTTTTCCCGGTTTGGCTTACCTCCTTGGAGAGGGCTAAACAGCGGGGTAGGTCTTCAGGGTGAATCGCCTCTTGCCAGCCGTTGCCATAGGTTTGTTCTAAAGAGAGGCCCGTATAGTCAAACCAGCGTTGGTTGAAAAAATCGGTGTAACCGTCGGGCAGGGTAGTCCAGACTAGCGACGGCATGGCATCCGCTAATTCCCGGTAACGCTGCTCGCTGCGTTTGATTTCGGTAACGTCGCGGGCAACACTTATTACAAAATCTATACCAGCTCCATCTTCAGCTAATTCTGGCGATAGGCGGGATTGGTAATACCTAATTCCTTCGGGAGAGGGGAAATCAAATTCAATAGATTGTTCTTGTCCGGTTTCAAAGATCTTCTGGAAGGCACTTTCCCAGAGGAGTACCCTCTCTTCCGGCATACCTAAGTCTTGGTTGGTTTTGCCGATAAAAGCTTCGACGGACAAGCCGGTGGCCCGGGTTACGGCAGGATTGACGTAGAGATGGCGCATCTGTCGGTCAAAGCGGGTGAGAATATCAGGTGTATTTTCCACCAAAAGGCGAAATTTTTGCTCACTTTGAGCGAGCTTGTTTTCCCTCAAACGCAGTTGGCTAAGTTGTTCCTCTTTAGCGAGGAGTTGGCTTTGCTGGACTTCGACGGTCTGTTGCATTGCGGCTAACTGCGCGGTTAAGTGGGCGATTTCTGCTTTCAAGTTCTCCGTTTCCTCCGATGCGTGGTGTGGGGCAGGGGGTGGGTGTCTTTCTATTTTGTGCGAAGAAAAGACCCCAGCCACGTTTTCCATGTTTTCCATTTTGTGTAGCCCCTATCCTGAAATTTAGTAGCGGTTCATAGGGTATACAAACTCTGTGATTTTGCACCTAGTGAGCTACCATATTATTGATTATTATTGATTTAGTATAGACCAATTTTACAGGGAGTCAACCCACTTGGCGTTATGATACATCTAAAGCAAGATTTCAGACAGG